>CAZZFT010000239.1:0-5711 GCA_964653555.1 uncultured Spirochaetales bacterium
CGGCGGCGATGCTGCTCGAGCACTCGCTCGACGCCCCCGAGGCGGCCGCCGCCGTACGGAGCGCCGTGGAGGCGGTGCTCGCCGAGGGCCACCGCACCGCCGACCTGCTCCCGCCCCGCTCCGGGATCACGCCGATCGGCTGCCGCGAGATGGGACGGCGCGTGCTCGAGCGTCTCGGCCGCGCCTGATGGCGACGCGCGGCGCCCGGATCGGCATCGCCGGGGCCACCGGTGCGCTCGGCAGCGAGGTGCTCGGGGTGCTCGACGCCGTCGGCGTGCCGATCGCGCAGCTGGTGGCGGTGGCGGGAGAGAGCTCGCTCGGCTGCGACATCGAGTTCCAGGGCGAGATCGTCCCCGTGTCGGCGGAGCTGCCCGCGCTCCACGGCCTCGACGCGTTCGTGAACTGCGCGCCGCCCGAATCCGCCGCCGACCTGGTGCGCGCGGCGCTGCGCGCCGAGGTGCCGTGCATCGACGCCTCGGGGGCGTTCGCGCTGCGCGAGGAGGTGCCGCTGGTCTGGGCCGCGGGCGGCGGCGCGATCGGCCCCGCGCCGCTGATCGCCTCGCCAGCGGACGCGGCGCTGCTGTGGCTGCCGCTGCTGCGCGCGCTCGGCGAGCTGGCGCCGGCGGAGCGGGTCACCGGCACCGTGCTGGAGGCCGCCTCGGCGGGCGGACGCACCCAGATCGAGGCGCTGTCGGTCCAGTCGCTGGCGCTGTTCAACCAGCAGGAGCTGCCCGAGGACGACGAGCTCGCGCGTCCGCTCGCCTTCGACTGCTACCCGGCCAGCGGGCAGCGCACCGCCGGCCGGCGCACGCGCGAGCAGGTGCTCGAGGCCTCCCTCGCGCGCCTGCTGCCCGAGGCGCCCCGCGTCTCGGCGCGCTGGGTTCGCATCCCCGCCTTCGTCGGGCAGGGCGCCAGCCTGCTCGTGGAGGCGACGCGGCCCCTGGACCCGGAGGCGGCGGCCGAGTGCCTGGCGAAGGCGCCCGGCGTGGAGCTGTGGAGCGGCGCCGAAGAGGGGCCGAATCTGCGCGCCTCGGCCGGCCGCGAGGTGGTGCTCGCGGGCCTTCCCGAGGGCGATCCGGCGCACCCCGGCGCGCTTCGCCTGTGGGTGGTGGCCGACGTCCTGCGGCTCGCCGCGGTGAACGCGGTGGCGCTGCTGGTGAGCGGGCTGGAGGCGCGTCGCGCGCCCGATGCGCGTCCGCATTGAGCGGCGCGCCGCGCACCTTCCGCCTCACCCTCGAGTACGACGGCACGGAGTTCTCGGGCTGGCAGATCCAGCCCGGTGGCAGCCGCACGGTGCAGGGCGTGCTCGAGCACGCGATCGCGCGCGTCAGCGGTGTGCGGGTGCGGGCGGTCGGGTCGGGACGGACCGACGCGGGGGTCCACGCCGAGGGGCAGGTGGCGAGCGTCGCCCTGGCGACGGCTCTGGAGCCGGAGCGCCTTCAGCGCGCGATCAACGGCGTCCTGCCCGAGGACGTGGTCGTGCGGGAGCTGGCGGTCGCCGCCGATGGCTTCGACGCGCGTCGCCACGCCACGGGCAAGCTCTACCGCTACGGGCTGTGGAACGGCCCGGAGCGCGCCCCGCTGCGCCGGCGCCGCGCCCTCGCCCTGGCGCGCCCCCTCGACCTGGAGGCGATGCGCCGGGCCGCCGCCCAGCTGCTCGGCAGCCACGACTTCGCCGCCTTCCAGGGCGCCGGCTCGTCGGTGCAGACGACCGTCCGCACGCTGCGGCGGGTGGAGGTGTCCGGGGAGGCCGGCGGGCCCGTCGAGCTCTGGTTCGAGGGCAACGGCTTCCTGCGCCACATGGTGCGCAACTTGACCGGGACGCTCCTGGAAGTCGGCATGGGCCGCCGCGATCCCGAGGGGATGACCGCGCTACTGGCCACTCGCCACCGATCGCGGGCGGGGCCCACGGCGCCGGCCCACGGTCTCACGCTGGTGAGCGTCTCCCATGCGCAGCGGAAGGGTGCTCCGCCCCGCGATTCCGATGGGATTCCGGGGCCTTCGACTTGACCCGCCCAGGGCGCTCTGGTATCGACTGCGGTTCCCGAATTCCGAGGAGATCCGTCCATGGGGGCACAGGCCCATCGCGCCACCCGCAGTGCGCGCCCCGCCGAGATCGAGCGGCGCTGGTTCGTGGTCGACGCCGAGGACGTGGCCCTCGGTCGGCTCGCGACGCGCCTGGCGACCGTGCTGCGCGGCAAGCACAAGGCGATCTTCACCCCGCACGTCGACACGGGCGACTTCGTGATCGTCGTCAATGCCGAGAAGGTCCGCCTCACCGGGCGCAAGCGCGAGCAGAAGACCTATCACCGCCACACGGGCTACATCGGCCACGTCCGATCGATCACGGCCGACAAGCTGCTCTCGGGCCCCCACGCGGATCGCGTGGTGCGCGACGCCGTGCGCGGCATGCTCCCGAAGAACTCGCTCGGCCGGCAGATGTTCCGCAAGCTCAAGGTCTACGCGGGACCGGAACATCCCCACGCTGCCCAGCAGCCGGAGGTCCTGCACGTTGGCTGAGAGCACCTTCGTCGCGACGGGCAAGCGCAAGACCGCGGTGGCGCGCGTCCGCCTGCGCATCGGAACCGGACAGTTCCTGGTCAACGGCCGGACCCTCGAGGACTACTTCCCGCGCGAGGCGTCGCGGATGGTGATCCACCAGCCCCTCGAGACCGTGAACGGCGTCGGGCGCTACGACATCGTTGCCTCGCTGCACGGCGGCGGCATCGCCGGCCAGGCCGACGCGCTGCGCCACGGCATCACCCGGGCGCTCGAGAAGCTCGATCCGGCCAACCGGCCGGCCCTGAAGAAGCGCGGCTTCCTCACGCGCGACGCGCGCAAGAAGGAACGCAAGAAGTACGGCCAGAAGGGCGCTCGCGCGCGCTTCCAGTTCTCCAAGCGGTAGCCCGCGCGCGCGGACGGTGTTCCCAGCTCACCCCCACCGCCCGCGCGGTGTCCTCGGGGGTGGGCTCCACTCGTGCGCGGAGGCACCCATGAAGGTCGCCGTCGTCGGGGCCAGCGGCTACACGGGCCTCGAGCTGCTGCGGATCCTGCTGCGCCACCCGGAGTTCGAGGTGGCCGCGGTCACCTCCGAGCAGCGGGCGGGGCGCTCGGTGGGCGAGGTGTTTCCGGCGCTGCGCGGGCGGCTGGATCTCGTCTTCGAGGCGGTCGATCCCGCGGCGCTGGCGGGGCGCGTCGAGCTCGCCTTCACCGCGCTGCCCCACGCGGCCTCGGCGCGGGCCGTGACGGCTCTGCGCGAGGCCGGCGTCCGCGTGGTTGACCTGTCGGCCGACTTCCGCCTCCACTCCCGGGACACCTACGAGACCTGGTACGGCCCCCATGCCGCCCCGGAGCGCCTCGGGGAGGCGGTCTACGGGCTGCCCGAGCTGCACCGGGAGGCGCTGCGCGGCGCGAGCCTGATCGCGGCTCCGGGCTGCTACCCCACCTCGGCGCTGCTGCCGCTGGCGCCGCTGCTGCGCGCCGGGCTCGTCGAGACCCGCGGCATCCACGTCGACTCGAAGTCGGGCGTGTCCGGCGCCGGGCGCACGCTGGCGGATGGCTATCTGTTCGCCGAGCTCGACGGAAACTGCCACGCCTACAAGCCGGGCTACGCCCACCGCCACGCGCCCGAGATCGAGCAGGAGGCCAGCGAGGTGGCCGGCAGCGAGGTGCGCGTCACCTTCGTGCCCCACCTGCTGCCTACGACGCGCGGAATCGCCACCAGCGTGTACGTGCGGCCCCGGACGGGCGACGTGGAGGCCGCGCGCCGCGCGCTGGCCTCGGCGTACGCCGGGGAGCCCTTCGTGCGCGTGCTGCCCGAGGGCGAGACGCCGACGCTCCAGGCCGTGCGCGGCAGCAACTTCTGTGACGTCGCCCTGTTCGCCGATGCGCGCAACGACACCTGGATCCTGCTGTCGACGCTCGACAACCTGTGCAAGGGAGCGAGCGGGCAGGCCGTGCAGTGCGCGAATCTGGCGTGCGCTCTGCCCGAGACCGCGGGCCTGCTCGACACGTCCTGTCTGCCCTAGACCGATGAGCTTCGCTCGGCGCCGCGCGTCCGGCGCCGTCGGTTTCGGCGCGCGGTTTGACGGTCGTTGGCGACCACGATATACCGGAGCCGACCCGTTCTGGTTTCCGTTCCAGGTTGGCCCGCGAAACCGATCTCCCCACCGCCCGCGCCTCGCGCGGGAGATTCCGACCGCATCCGCGCACTCGGCGCGCGACGTGCGGCCGGGACAGCGCATGACCACGACGTACTACGCCACCGATCCGATGGAAGTGCGGGTCTCGGTGTCGGCCGTGGTCCGGAGGCGCGACGACCCGCGGATGATCCTGCTGATGCGGCGCAGCGACAATCGGCACTGGGGACTGCCCGGCGGCTACGTCGAGCCCGGGGAGTCGGTCCTGCTCGCCACGCGTCGCGAGGTCCGCGAGGAGACGGGATTCGAGATCGAAGTCGGTCAACTGGTGGGCGTCTACTCCGACCCGCGCTCGCAGGTGGTCGAGTACGCGGACCGCCGGCGCGTCCACATCGTCAACCTGTGTTTCGAGGCCGTCGCCGGCGCCCAGGGTGAGCTCGGGACACCCGACGAGACGCTCGAGCTGGGGTTCTTTGGGACCGACGCACTGCCGGAGCCGTTCGTTCCGATCCACCAGATCCGTGTGCGCGATGCAGCGCAAGGGCGGGGCGGCGTTCACGTGAGATAATCCGGGGGGCGCGGCCGGCGGCCGCGAGGGGGAAAGCGCGCGATGAACGCGATGAAGAATCGGCCGACCAAGTTCATCTTCGTCACCGGGGGTGTGCTCTCCTCCCTCGGCAAGGGGCTGTCCTCGGCCTCAATCGGGGCGCTGCTCGAGGCGCGCGGGCTGCAGGTCACCTTCCTCAAGCTCGACCCCTACCTGAACGTCGACCCGGGCACGATGAATCCCTTCCAACACGGGGAGGTGTACGTCACCGACGACGGCACCGAGACCGACCTCGACCTCGGCCACTACGAGCGCTTCAGCCACGCGCGGATGGGCAAGCGCAACAACGTGACGGCCGGCCGCATCTACGACGCGGTGCTCGCCAAGGAGCGCCGCGGCGACTATCTGGGCGGCACCGTCCAGGTGATCCCCCACGTCACCGACGAGATCAAGGCGGCGATCCACGCCGCCTCAGCCGACGTGGACGTGCTGATCTGCGAGGTCGGCGGGACGGTGGGCGACATCGAGTCGCTGCCCTTCCTGGAGGCAATCCGCCAGATGCGCGGCGAGGTGGGGCGCGAGAACACCTGCTACATCCACACCGCCCTGGTGCCCTACGTGGCCACGGCGGGCGAGCTGAAGACCAAGCCCGTGCAGCACTCGGTCAAGGAGCTGCGCACCGTCGGTATCGCTCCCGACGTGATCCTGTGTCGAACGGACCGGTTCCTGCCGAAGGCCGTGAAGAGCAAGATCGCGCTCTTCTGCAACGTGGACGAGGACGCCGTCGTCACCGCCAAGGACGTGGAGACGATCTACGAGCTGCCGCTGATCCTGCACCGGGAGGGCTTGGACGAGAAGATCACCTCGGTGCTGGGCATCTGGACGGGCCGCCCGGACCTCGCGCCCTGGGAACGCCTGGTGGAGCGCGCGAAGAACCCCTCCTCCGAGGTGCGGATCGCGATGGTGGGGAAGTACGTCGACCTCACCGAGTCCTACAAGAGCCTGAACGAGGCGCTCTACCACGC
>CAZZFT010000240.1:0-4693 GCA_964653555.1 uncultured Spirochaetales bacterium
GCAACGGAATCAGATCGCGGAGGCGGTCTTCAATCGCAACGGCTTCCTCTATCACGGACGGGTGAAGGCGCTGGCCGATGCCGCGCGCGAGGCGGGACTCCAGCTCTGACCGGCGCACTCGCCCCATCGGAACCCCCGGAACATTCGGAAGGAAGGAATGGCCCAACTCAACGCAAACGATTACGAGCTCACCGATCGCGTCGTCCACATCAACCGCGTGGCGAAGGTCGTAAAGGGCGGTCGGCGCTTCAACTTCAGCGCGCTGGTGGTCGTCGGCGACGGAGCGGGCATCGTCGGTGCGGGGTACGGCAAGGCCGGCGAGGTGCCCGAGGCGATCCGCAAGGGGATCGAGCGAGCGCGCAAGTCGCTGATCGAGATTCCGCTGCAAGAGGGGCGCACGCTGCCCCACGAGATCATCGGTCGCTTCGGCGCCGCGCGCGTGCTGCTGCGTCCCGCGTCGCCCGGCACCGGCGTGATCGCCGGCGGACCGGTGCGCGCCGTCCTGGAGGCCGCGGGCGTCCACGACGTGCTCACCAAGACTCTCGGAACCAACAACCCCATCAACGTGGTGCGGGCCACGATGGCGGCCCTCCTGGAGCTTCGCGATCCGGAGGAGCGTCAGGCCCAGCTCCAGCAGAGCGCGTGAAGATGGCCGAAGAAAAGAAGATCCGTTTGCACTGGGTTCGCAGCCAGATCGGCTACGACCGTCGCCAGCGAGCGACGCTTCGCGGCCTCGGTTTCCGGCGCCTGCAACAGCGCATCGAGGTCGCGGACACCCCGTCGATTCGCGGGATGATCTACAAGGTGCGGCACCTCGTGGTGGTGGAGGAGGCCTGATGCTCGATCGACTCTCTCCGCGCCACGGCTCGCGCAGACCGACGAAGCGCGTCGGACGGGGGCCCGGCTCGGGCAACGGCAAGACCTCGGGCCGAGGCGTCAAGGGGCAGGGCAAGCGCTCGGCGGGACGCGAGACTCCCTTCCACTTCGAAGGCGGTCAGATGCCGCTGGCCCGCCGGCTGCCGAAGCGCGGCTTCCACAACCCCTTCGGCACCGAGTACCGGATCGTGAACGTCGGCTCCCTGGGCGCCTTCGGCGAGGGGGCCGAGGTGGACCCGGAGAACCTGGAGCGGCGCGGACTGATCAAGCACGGCTCGGGCGGCGTGAAGCTGCTCGCCGAGGGCGACGCGCCGAAGGGTCTGCGCGTGAAGGTCCATCAGGCGAGCGCCGCGGCGCGCAAGAAGATCGAGGACGCCGGCGGCTCGCTGGAGCTGCTCGGATGATCGGAGGCGTCCAGAACATCGGGAGGATCACCGAGCTTCGGCAGCGGATCCTCTTCACGTTCGGGATGCTCGCCGTCTACCGGGTGGGGGCGTTCATCGTCACGCCGGGGATCGACCCGGAGGTGGTGCGGAGCTTCTTCCAGCAGCTCCAGGGAACCGTCTTCGGTCTGTTCACGCTGTTCTCGGGCGGGGCCCTGTCCCAGCTCTCGATCTTCTCTCTGGGCATCATGCCCTACATCAGCGCGTCGATCATCTTCCAGCTGCTGACCGTCGTGGTGCCCCAGCTCGAGGAGCTGAAGAACGAAGGCGAGCAGGGGCAGCGGCGGATCAATCAGTTCACCCGCTACGCCACGATCGCGCTCGCCCTGTTCCAGAGCGGGCTGCTGGCGTTGGCGCTCGAGCGCGGCCAGTTCGGCGAGGGCGCGGTCATGAACCCCGGCTGGGGCTTCCGGCTGATGTGCATGATCACGCTCACCTGCGGCACGGCCTTCATCATGTGGTTGGGCGAGCAGATCACAGAGCGCGGCATCGGCAACGGCATCTCGCTGGTGATCTTCGCCGGGATCATCATCCGCATCCCGTCGGCGATCAGCCAGCTCTTCGAGCTGATCCGCACCGACCAGTTCTCGCTGATCCAGACGCTGTTCTTCCTGTTGCTGGCCGTCGGGGTCGTCTACTTCGTGATCGTCGTCGAGCGCGGGCAACGCCGCATCCCAATCCAACACGCCCGGCGCGTGGTGGGACGACGCGTTCAGCAGGGCGGGATGAGCTACTTCCCGCTGCGAGTGAACACCTCGGGGGTGATCCCGGCGATCTTCGCCTCGTCGCTGCTCATGTTCCCGCTCACGATCGGGCAGTTCACCGACTCGCCGACCGTCCAGGCCTTCATCGACACGTACCTGAACCCGGGGAGCCTGCTCTACCAGGCGGCGTACATCGGGCTGATCATCTTCTTCTGTTACTTCTACACGGCGATCATGATCAACCCGGTCGAGGTCGCCGAGAACATCAAGCGCTCGGGCGCCTACATCCCCGGCATCCGCCCGGGCAAGAAGACGGCCGAGCACATCGATCGCATCCTCACGCGCATCACCCTGATCGGCGCCCTGTACATGTCGGCGGTGTGCGTACTGCCCACCGTGCTGGCGGTGCGGATGGGCATTCCCTTCTACTTCGGGGGCACGGCGCTGCTGATCGTGGTCGGTGTTGGGCTGGACACGATCTCGCAGATCGAGGCGCACCTGGTGTCGCGCCAGTACGAGGGGTTCGCCCAGGGCACCCGCATCCGCGGGAGGCTCCAGCGATGATGGCGCGCCGCCTGTTGCTGCTCGGACCGCCCGGAGCCGGGAAGGGGACGCAGGCCCAGCGTCTGGTCGACAAGCTGGGCGTCCCCCAGATCTCCACCGGCGACATGCTGCGGGCCGCGGTCGCGGCGGGCACCGAGATCGGGCTCCAGGCGAAGGCCGTGATGGAGCGCGGCGACCTCGTGTCGGACGAGATCGTGATCGGCGTGGCCGAGGAGCGCCTGGCCCAGGACGACGCCCGGACCGGCTTCGTGCTCGACGGGTTCCCGCGCACTCCCGCCCAGGCGAGGGCCCTCGACGCCCTGCTCGATCGCCTCGGCACGCCTCTGGAGCGCTGCATCGCGATGTCGGTGGACGAGGACGACATCGTCCGGCGCCTGCTGCGGCGGGCCGAGATCGAGGGCCGCAGCGACGACAGGGAGGAGGCGATCCGCCGCCGGATCGCGGTCTACCTGGAGCAGACCGAGCCGCTGATCGCGCACTACGAGGCGCGGGGCATCCTGCGCAGCGTGGACGGGAGCGGATCCGTGGACGAGGTGGCCGAGCGGATCGCGGGGGTCCTGCGATGATGGGCCGACGCGAGCGCATCCCGATCAAGACGACCCGGGAGCTGGTCACCATGCGCGAGGCGGCCCGACACGTGGCCGAGATCCTGCTCGAGCTCCGGGAGCGGGTGAAGCCGGGGGTGACGACCCGGGAGCTGGACGAGCTCGCCGAGAAGTCGATTGCCGCCCGGGGTGTACGTTCGTCCTTCAAAGGCTACGATCCGCACGGCCTGCCTGCGTATCCGGCCGTCGTCTGCATCTCCGTCAACGACGAAATCGTCCACGGCATCCCCGGGTCCCGGGTCCTCGTGGACGGGGACATCGTGAGCCTCGATTTCGGCGTCTCGGTGGACGGCTATCACGGTGACTCCGCCGTGACGGTGCCCGTCGGGGAGGTGTCGGAGGAGACGCAGCGGCTGCTCCAGGTGACGCGGCAGTCGCTCGACGATGCCATCGAGGTGATGAAGCCCGGTGTTCGACTCTCGGATCTCGGAAATGCCGTGCAGCGGCGCGCCGAAGGCGCGGGCTTCGCGGTGGTGCGCGAGTTCGCCGGGCACGGAATCGGGAGGCAGCTCCACGAGCTGCCCTGGATCCCCAACTACGGAACGCCCGGCCGCGGGCCGCGGCTGGAAGCGGGCATGGTGCTCGCCGTGGAGCCGATGGTCACGGCGGGGCGCCCGGATGTCCGCATGCTGGACGACGAGTGGACGGCGGTGACGGCCGACGGATCGCTCTCGGCCCATTTCGAACACACCATCCTCGTGACCGAGGACGGCAGCGAAGCCCTGACCCGGATCGAAGGGTCCCACTAGGGGAAGCCATGAAGGTACGAGCCTCCGTGCGAAAGATGTGTGAGAAGTGTCGGATCATCAAGCGCCGCGGCGTGATCCGCGTGATTTGCGAGAACCCGAAGCACAAGCAGCGCCAGGGCTGAGCCCAGGTCCGGAAGGCCAAGAGGAGCCGAAACATGGCACGCATCGCGGGAATCGATCTCCCCCGGAACAAGCGCATCGACATCGCGCTGACGTACATCCACGGCATCGGCCGGTCCACCGCCACGAAGATCTGCCAGCAGGCGGACGTCCCGCCGGAGTCGAACGCCGACCGGCTCGCCGACGCCGAGCTGGTGCGCCTGCGCGAGATCATCGAGCAGAGCTTCAAGGTGGAGGGAGACCTTCGCCGCGAGGTCTCCCAGAACATCAAGATGCTGATGGACATCGGCTGCTACCGCGGCCTGCGTCACCGCCGCGGCCTGCCGGTGCGCGGTCAGCGGACGCACACCAACGCCCGCACGCGGAAGGGTCCGGCCAAGACGGTGGCCGGCAAGAAGCAGGCGACCACGAAGAAGTAGTGAGGGTTTCGTGAAGAAGGGCGCCAAGAAGAAGGTCAAGAAGAACGTCCAGTCTGGCGTGGTGCACGTGCAGTCGACGTTCAACAACACGGTCATCACCATCACCGACCCGTCGGGCGGCGCGCGCGCCCGGGCGAGCGCCCGCGGGCCCGGGTTCAAAGGATAGCGCCAGTCGACCCCCATTGCCGCGCCGGTGGCGGCCGAGGGGTGGGC
>CAZZFT010000240.1:4703-5593 GCA_964653555.1 uncultured Spirochaetales bacterium
AGAAGGCGATGGAGCACGGCGTCCGTCAGGCCTCGGTCTACGTCAAGGGGCCGGGAGCCGGCCGCGAGTCCGCGGTGCGCGCGATCCAGGCCGCAGGCATCAAGGTGACACTGATCAGGGACGTGACTCCGATCCCCCACAACGGTTGCCGCCCGAAGAAGCGGCGGCGCGTCTAGAGGATTCGCATGGCCAGATACAACGACGCAGTGTGTCGGCTCTGCCGCCGGGAGGGCACGAAGCTCTTCCTGAAGGGCGACCGCTGCTTCACTCCGAAGTGCGGCGTCGAGCGCCGCGGCTACCCGCCCGGACAGCACGGGCAGGCCCGCACCCGCTTCTCCGACTACGGCGTGCAGCTGCGCGAGAAGCAGAAGGTGCGCCGCATGTACGGGCTGCTCGAGAAGCAGTTCGCCCGCACCATGCACCGCGCTCTGCGCATGAAGGGCCGGACCGGCGAGAACCTGCTGGTGCTGCTCGAGCGGCGCCTGGACAACGTGGTGTTCCGCCTCGGCTTCGCCACGTCGCGCGCCGAGGCGCGCCAGCTGGTTCGCCACGGGCACTTCACCGTGAACGGACGCCGGGCCACGACGCCGTCGATGCAGCTCCGCTCGGGGGACGTGGTCACCCTGCGCGAGGGCTCCCGAGAGGTCCAGCGGATCACGTCGGCGCTCGAGGCGCTCGAGGGCAAGAGCGTTCCCCAGTGGCTCGACGTCGAGAAGTCGACTTTCTCGGGCTCGGTGAAGGCTCTGCCCGTCCGCGAGGACATCACCATGCCCATCCAGGAGCAGCTCATCGTCGAGCTGTATTCACGTTAGTCGCCCTGCCTGCCAAGAGGGACCCATGGAACGACAGGAAGTCATCGCCAAGAACTGGCGGGAGCTGATCCGCCCCCG
>CAZZFT010000241.1:0-5480 GCA_964653555.1 uncultured Spirochaetales bacterium
CTCGATCAGCACGGTGCGCCGGGTCGGCGTGCCCTCGTCGTCGACGTTGAGCGAGCCGCGCCGGCCGGGAAGCGTCCCGTCGTCCACCACCGTCACGCCGGGGGAGGCCACGCGCTGACCCAGCCGTCCCGAGAACGCCGAGGTCTGCTTGCGGTTGAAATCCCCCTCGAGGCCGTGGCCGATCGCCTCGTGGAGCAGGATGCCGGGCCAGCCCGGACCGAGCACGACCGTCATGCTGCCGGCAGGGCAGGGCAGGGCCTCCAGGTTGAGCAGCGACGTGCGCACGGCCTCGTCCGCGAGCGCCTGCCAGCGATCGGGCTCGAGCAGCTTCGCGAACTCGTAGCGGCCTCCGCAGCCCTGGTAGCCGACCTCGCGGCGCGAGCCGTCCTGGGTGATCACCTGGACGTTCAGGCGCACGAGGGGGCGGACGTCGGAGGCCAGTGTGCCATCGCTGCCGACCACCAGGACCTGGCGCTGCTGGGACACGCAGCTCGCCATCACCTCGACGACACGGGGGTCCCGCGCGCGAGCGTAGGCGTCGATCTCCTCGATCAGTCGGATCTTCGACTCCACCGGGACGTCGGTGGGCGACTCGCCGACCGGATAGAGGTTCCGCTCGGACGCGCCGGTCGACACCGCGCGAGCGCCCCCCCGAGCGGACTCCGCGGAGATGGCGCGCGCGGTGCGGGCGGCGACGCGAAGCGACTCGACGCCGACCTCGTCCGAGTGCGCATAGCCCTGGCGCTCGCCGACCTGAGCCCTCACACCCATCCCCTGCTCGATGTGGCGATCGCCGCTCTTGACGATTCCCTCTTCGAGGACCACCGAGTCCTGGACCGTGTACTCGAAGAAGAGATCCGCGTACTCGACGCGGCGCTCGAGAGCGAGGTCGAGCGCGTCGCCCAGGCTGCGGTCGTCGAGCCCGAAGCGGTCCTGGAAGAAGGCGCGTGCCGGAGTCGGCCCGTTCGCGGTCATTGCGGTGGCTCCTCGGGAAGGGCGCGTTCGAGCCACGCCGGAAGGTCGGCGAGCGTAGCAAGCGACGCGACGTGCAGGGCCGAGAGCCCCGCGGCGCGGGCCCCCGCGATGTCGACCTCCGGGTCGTCGCCCACGTAGAGTGCGCGCTCGGGGGCGATCCCGAGCGCGGCGAGCGCGCTCAGGAAGATCGCCGGGTCGGGCTTCGCGACGCCCGCGTCCGAGGCGAGCCAGATCCGGTCGAGACCTTCGGCGAGCGCGAGGTCGGAGAGGATCGCGCGCAGGCGCTGGTCGAAGTTCGAGACCACCGCGGTGGCGATTCCGGCGGCGCGCAGCTCCGAGAGGGCCCGGTGGGCTCCGGGGCGCGCGCGCCAGGCGTCGCCCCGGCCGAAGTGGGCGAAGAGCACCTCGAAGGCCCTGTCCTCGTCGGGCGGGACCGCCGCCGAGTCGGCGGCGCGGAAGGTCTGGTGCACGACGGTGCGCCACGCCGCGCGTTCGCGTTCGCGCGCCGCGGGCGGATCGAGACCCGGGAAGACCATCGGCGGCGTGCTTCGCCACACGCGCGCGAAGGCCTCCGAGAGGCGCCAGGCCGACGCGGCGACGCCCTGTTCGCGCGCGACCCGCGCATAAGTCTCGCCGACGGGCTCGCGCAGCTCGATCAGGGTGCCGGCGGCGTCGAAGAGGGCCGCGCGCCGTGCGCGCGGGCTACGCCGACCCATCGCGACGACGCGCCGAGGCGATGAAGGTGGCGGGGAGGTCGCGCGCCGAGGAGTGCCCGGCCCACACCTCGAAGATCGGATCCACCAGTCCGGCCTGGTCGAACCACTCCTCCACCTCGGCGCGGTCGAAGCCGAGCCAGGTGACGCCCAGCTCCTGGCGCATCCACTCGTGGTCGTGGCGCACGAAGTCCACGGTGATCACCGCGCCGCCCGGTCGCACCACGCGCGCCATCTCCCGGATCGCATCCCCGGGAGAGGGCAGGTAGTGGAGCACCATGTGCGCGAAGGCGGCGTCCTGGGAGGCGTCGGCGAGGGGCAGCGCGTTCGCCTCGCCGACGCGCAGCTCGACGTGATCCTGCCCCTCGGCTTCGAGCTTGGCGCGGGCGGCCTCGAGCATCCGCGTCGAGTGGTCGATCGCCACCACGTGCATGCCGAGCCGCGCCAACTCGCTGGCCAGGATCCCGGTGCCGGTTCCCACGTCCACCACGTCCAGCCCTGGCGGAACCAGGCGCGATATGGCGCGGCTGCGCAGCGCGTCGTCGTTGAATACCTTGCGCAGCGCGTCCCACTCCGGGCCTACCGCGTCGAAGAAGCTGCGGGTGCGAGCGGCGCGCGCCTCCATCACCTGAGAGAGCGCGGCGACGTCGCGGGCCCGCGTCGGATCGGCCTCGAGGTTGCGCCTCACCAGCTGCCACGTCTCGCGCCAGGGACCCTCGGCGGGTGACTCGAAGCGGTAGAAGACGTAGGTGCCGTCGCGGCGGTCGCGCAGTAGGCCCGCCTCGCGCAGGATCGCCAGGTGGCGCGACACGCGCGACTGGGCCATGCCCAGGACGTCCATCAGCTCCTGGACGGCCAGCTCCTCCTGCTCGAGGAGCGCGAGCACCCGCACTCGCGTGGGGTCCGATAGCGTCTTGAAGACCTTCTGGAGCGCTTCCAAGGTCGCGGAACGCTATCTCACCACCGGCCGGGCGGGCGTACCGGTGACGGCCACGCGGACCTGGCCGGAATCGCCGACCGAGACCCCCTGCGCGTTCAACGAGCTCTGGACGGCGCCGCTCACCGTGAACTCGAGCTCCAGACGAAGCGGCGCCGCGGCGAAGGTCGGCGCGCGGTCGATCGTCCCGCGCGCGGTCCCGGTGGCCAGGGGAGAGTCCAGGTGGATCTCGCGGATCGTCGCCCACGTGTTCCCGCCGAGATCGATCTCGCCCGTGAGCTTCTGGAAGGGCATCGGGAGCGGGAGCTCGGGATGGGACACCACCCCGTCGCGCGCCTCGAACACGACGCTGCCCTCGGGGCCGCTGTCGCCGAGCGAGACGTCGAGATCCGCGTCCGCGCGCCCCTGGACGCGCAGGGGCGTGCCGAGACCGCCCTGGGGCAGGCGGTCGAGGTCGATGTTCGTGAGGGAGCCGTCGTAGCCCCCGCGCTCGCCGAGGGTGACCACGCCCGAGGCATCGCCCATTGCCGAGGTCAGCTCGATCGCCAGCGCCGGTTCGCCGCGCAGCCAGGACAGGGCCAACGCGGGACGCACGCCGGCGGTCTCGAGATCCAGACGCGTCCCGTCGGGCCGGACGATGCGCGCCTGCTCCGCGGTGAGTCCCGGCGCCCAGCGCACCAACCCGATTCCGACGTCGGCGAACGTGATGCGGGTGTCGGTCTGCTGCTCCACCTGCTGGGCGATGCGCAGCGCCAGCCGGTCGTAGGGGAAGCGCACGACCATGAAGAAACCGGTCAGCACGATCGCGGCCGTGGTGATGCCCACGACGCGCAGACGCTCGCCCTTCGCCGCCGCCTCGACCTCGTTCACGACGGTCTCCGGATCACTAGATCGGCTCGAAGGAGGAGACGGTGAAGGTCACGTCGAGCAGCTCGGGTTGCTCCGGGCGGGTCCGGATTCGCAGGCTCTTCACCGAGAGCGCCTGCGGCGCCACCTCGATCTGGTGCAGGTAGTTGACGGTCTGGGCAAGCGTGACGCTGTGCAGGCCCACCTCGACCTTGGTCTCCCGGTACACCGGGTGCGAGGACGTAGCCTCGGGCTCCATCGACTCCACGTTCACGTTGGCCTGGCGCGCCAGGGTTTCGAGCGTCGTACGAAGATTTCCGCGCGCGCCGCTTCGGATCCGCTGCTCGATGTCGGTCAGGCGGCCGCTCACGTCGTCGAATTCGCGGCGCAGCCGCTGCATGTTCTGCAGCTGCTGATCGGCCGTGGCGAGGCGCTGCTCGCCGCGGCCGGCCGCTCCGAGCATGGGGCTCACCACGACCACGTAGAGCAGGGCGAGCGCGAGCAGCGACCCGCTGATCGTCACCAGCAGCCGCTCCCGGGGCTCGAGCCCGTTGTAGGCGTTCAGCAGCCGGCCCCACCACTCCTTCACGGCCCCGCCTCCGTGTCGCTGACCAGGCCGATCGTGACGTTGAACTTCTTCACGTCGTTGCGGGGATCGGTCTCGATCGCGCCGATGCGAGCCTGCTCGAAGGGACCGAACTGGGCCAGCTCGGCGCCGAGACGGTCCGCGGCTTCGAAGGTCTTCGCGTAGACGCGCAGGCGGATCGTCTGTTTGTCGATGGAGAGCTCCTCGAGGCCGACGTCGAGGTCATGCGGCACCCGTCGCGAGATCTCCGTGAGCACGTCCAGCGCCGACATGTTGCCGCCGTAGACGCCGAGGAACTCGGCGCGGCCTTCCGCCTCGGTCACGGCCTCGCGCATGGCTCGGACCGGATCGTCCGGAACCGACTGATCGGGGAAGGCCTCGTGGTAGAGCGCGGCGATCTGCTCCTCGACGCTCGAGGCCTCGCGCGACTCGAGGACGGCGCCCGTGGTGAAGCTGAGGACTGCCAGCCCGGCGACGATCGCCGCCAGGATGCCGGTGCTGCCGAAGTCGCGGCGGAAGTGGGAGAAGTCGGTACGCCGCGCGAAGTCGTCCTGGCGCAGGTTCACGTGGGTCCTGGCGCGGGCGGACCCGCGCAGGGCCAGGGCCAGGGCCGGTGCCAGCAGCAGCGGGCCTTCCTCGGCGATCGCGGCCAGGCCCGAGTCCTCGCGCGGCGCGCCGAGCCGGTCGGTGGGGAGCCCCGTGCGCTCGGTCAGCCACTCGTCGAGGCGAGCGAGGCGTGCGCCGCCCCCGAGCAGCGTGATCGCCGTGAAGCCGCCCGGAGCCGATGCTTCGAGGGCGTTCGCGAAGCGCACGATCTCGCTGGCGAGGCGGTCGAGGATGGCGTCTGCGGGCGGGAAGGGCGCGCCGAGGCCCGGCTCGGCGACGCCGTACTGGTGCTTGCGGCGTTCCGCCTCCTCGAGAGAGAGCGCGTGGTGCTGGGCCAGCGCCTCGGTGAAGGAGCGTCCTCCGATGCCGAGCGTGCGCGCCGAGATCACCTGGCCGTCCTTCACGGCGCACAGCGACGTCTTCACGTGACCGACGTCCACCAGCAGGCGCGCGCCCCCGAGATCGAAGGCGGCGCACAGATTTCCGAGCACCAGGCCGTCGCACTCGATCGTGCGCGCGTCGCAGTGGGCGTCGCGGAGCAGTTCGATCAGGGTGGACACCTCGGTGCGCGGAGCCAGCACCGCGATCACCTCGGAGCGTCCGTGCTCTCGCTGGGAGAGCTCCCAGTCGAGCACCATCTCGTCGACGTCGAAGGGAACGCGGTCCTCGATCTCGAAGGGCACCGCCTGAGCGATCCTGCGCTTCTCGCCGAAGGGAAACGTGAGGCGATGCATCGACACGCGGTCGCCGCGAAGTGCGGTCACGACGTGGTCGCGCTGGAAGGAGTGCACGCGCAGCATCCGCTCGATCTGCTCGG
>CAZZFT010000242.1:0-5293 GCA_964653555.1 uncultured Spirochaetales bacterium
TCCGCTCGCCCGCGGCTCGCTGCGCGTCGGCCGACTCTCGAGTCGGCCTCCTAGCTCAGCAGGGGCCCGCCTCCGCTCGCCCGCGGCTCTCCTCCACGCTGCGCGGCAGCGGCGCGCGCAGCCCCTCGCCCATCAGGTCGACGAAGTTGTCGAAGTAGAAGCGCTGCTTCTGGGCGTCCGAGAGGCCTTCGAGGCTGCCTTCGAAGCGCTCGATCGGCCGCCGCCCGCCCTCGACGTGGGGATAGTCGGAGGAGAACAGGCACACCTCGTCGAAGGAGTTCCGGATCGTCCAGCCCACGTCCTCGGCGGGGTAGGGGGTGGCTCGGACCTGACGCCGCACGTACTCCCCGGGCCGCAGGGAGAGACCCTGGAGCCGATCCTCGCGTCTGCGGAAGGCCTCGAAGGCCGACTCCATGAAGCGGATCCAGCTCGGGATCCACGAGGCGCCCTGCTCGATCACGCCGAAGCGCAGATCCGGATGGCGATCGAGCACGCCGTCGAAGATCAGCGTGGCGAGGGTCTGCATGGGAGCGGTGGGGATCGCCATGTAGTCCACCGAGCGGAAGTTCTCGTCGCCGCCGTGGAAGTCCTTGATCGGCGGCCCTCCGTTCTCGAAGTAGTCGGGGTCGAGCAGCTGGCCGTCGACGAGCCGCGTGCCGCCGCCCACGTGGAACACGATCGGGATCCCCGCCTCCTCGGCCTGGGCCCAGACCGGATCGAGCCCGGCGTGGCTCGGCGAGTGGCCGCGCGGGCAGCCCGAGGCGACCAGGATCGCGCTGCAGCCCATCTCGATCACCTCGCGCGCCATCGCTCGCGAGCGCTCGAAGTCGCGCAGCGGCACGTAGCCGGTGGGCAGCAGGCGCGGGTCGGCCGCGCAGAAGTCGACCATCGAGCGGTTGTGGGCGCGCGCGAATCCGTAGGCGAAGTCGAGGTCGTCCCCCCGCTCGGCGGCGAGCAGCCGTCCGTTCACGAAGGTGTTGAAGACCAGCTGCGACGCGAACCCGAGCAGATCGAGCGCCCGGGGGCGGTCCTCCTTGAGGAAGGATCCGGTCGCCGCCCAGTTCTTGCGCTCCAGGATCTTGTCGCCGTCTTCGGAGCGGTAGGCGGGATCGGCGTGCCGGGCGCGGAAGCGCGCGATCAGGTCCTCTTCGCCGGGGGCGACGCCGGAGACCACGCTGCGGGGCAGCTTCGCGCGGACGTCCGGATCGGCGAAGGCGTGGAACCAGTCCGGCGTCTCCATGAAGTGGGCGTCGGCGTCGTGGATGGGACGGTGGGCGTAGGGCATGGTGTCGACTCCGAAAGACAGCTTCGCCGAGGTGGGGTCCTTCCGCGACCGGCGGCGGTCGCGGCCGTCGCGGCGGCGCACCTACCCGCCCGTGGGTCGGAGCTCCGCCAGCCGCGTGCGCAGCACCTGCGCGTCGGCTCCGTGGGCCTCGGCGAGGATCCGCTGGAGAGTGCGGACCGCCTCCTCCCTCCCGATCGTCTCGGCCTGGAGGTCCGCCAGCATCAGGGCGGCCCGGGCGAAGCCGGGCCGCAGCTTGAGCGCGCGCTCCAGGGACGCGGTGGCCTCGGCGCTCGTTGCCGGATCGTCCAGCGACGGATCCAGGGCGAGCAGGGTCTCGGCCCGGCGCTGATGGGCTCCCCAGAAGCCCGGGTTCAGCGCGATCGCCTCGTCGAACGCGTCGAGGGCGAGATCCCAGCGCCCGAGCGCCTGGTATTGGGCCCCGAGCGCTCCCCAGGCTCTCGCGGTGGGGAACTGCTCGATGCTGTGGCGCAGCTGCTCGGCGGCACCCGCGTGGTCCCCCGCGGCCGCCCGTCGCTGACTGGACTCGAACTGCGCCACGAGCCCCTCGCGCCCGATCCAGCGCAGGATCCGGCGCGCGCCCTCTGCGTCGTCACCGGTCTGGAGCGTCCGGTTCGCGTAGATCTGCGCCAGCTGGATCGGGACGGCGAGCGCGGCGACCGCCCACACCAGGCTTCGCAGCCACGGCGCCTGTCGGCGCGAGTCGATCGGCTCCGGGAGCGCCGGCGGCTCCGACGAGCGCAGCAGGACCCGGGCCACCCGGCCGTCGCGGAGCTTCCAGATGGCGCCGTCGAGCACGAAGTGGTGCAGGTTCACCACTGCGAAGATCGTGGCCGCCATGCCCGCATCCCAGGGGAGCCGGCCGAGCAGTTCGGGCGCCAGGACGACGCCCGGCAGCACGACGACCGCGGTCCCCGCCAGGAAGGACTTGAGCAGGAACCTCGCGACCGGCGTCGACGACTCCGAGGACCGCGCGTAGTAGGCCGTCACCCAGAGATACTGGATCGAGTGGGCTGTGCTGATCCACACCGCCGCGAAGATCAACGTCGAGCCGCGCGCCTGATCCCAGTCGAGCAGGACCGCAGGCACGGTGAACCAGAGGGCCTGGGTCGCGACGAGAACGGCCGACGGGACGAACTCGCGGAGCGGAGCGCGGCCCCGCAGCCGCCAGCCGGCGGCGACCAGGCAGCCCAGGTAGGCCAGGGCGACCGGCAGGAGCGCGACCTTCACCAGGCCGGCGGGCAGCGGCAGGTGCAGCACGGTCGGCGCGTTGGCGACGTGGATCGTGTAGGGCGCAAAGACCATGTCGTCGTGGCCAGAGTGGATCGCGAGGATGGCCAACACGGCCGAGAGCACGAAGGACGCGTAGAGGAGCCGCTTCGTGGCGGGGTCCACCTCGACGCGACGCCGGCGCAGGAACATCAGCGCCAGGCCGTAGTTCTGGCCGGAGAAGTGCCACGGGCTCCAGGTGACGTAGGCCGTGATCAAGAGCGAGCAGAGCCAGACGCTGCGCGTCGAGGCGAACAACATCAGCGCGAGCGCGATCGTGAGGTAGACGGCGAAGACCGCGTACTTCCGGCGATCCTGGCGGGCCTCGTAGACCCGCACGATCGTGGCGCCGTAGTGGGGGCTGTTCGCGAGCAGCACCATCACAGCGACGGCGATCGCGGGCCAGGCCGTGGCGCCGGTGTTCCCGGCGACCCAGAACAGCACCGGCATCAGCAGGATGTACGCCAGCCCGCAGCCGATCAGCAGGTCCGACCCCGGGCCGAACAGCCACCCGGCGCGGGGGCCTCCCGAGCTCTGGATCGCGCGCGCATCGACGCCTGCGGAGGCTTCCGCACTCATCGGCCGCGGATTGTACCACCCCGGCGGTAGGCGGAGGGCGCGGACATTCTGCGCTCCCGGATTGGTACGATGCGGCCGCTCTCGTCGGCGGTGTCTCTTCGTCGGCGTCCCCACCAGGAATCTCCAGGAGCTCCCCTGATGCAGTTCTCGATGGTCTTCGAGGCGCAGATCGCCGACACCTCGCGCGCGAGCGAGTTCCAGATCATGCACGACTGCGTCGAGCAGGCCGTGCTGGGAGAGGAGATGGGTTTCGACCGCGTGTGGAGCGTCGAGCACCACTGCCTGAAGTGGTATGCGCACATGAGCGCGCCCGAGACGTTCCTCGCCTACGTGGCGGCGAAGACCGAGCGCATCCGGATCGGACACGGAGTGGTGTGTCTGCCCTTCCGGATGAACCACCCGGTGAAGGTCGCCGAGCGCGTGGCGATGCTCGACATCCTGTCGAGGGGCCGGGTCGACTTCGGGGTGGGGAAGGGCGGCACCCAGCAGGAGGCCGGCGCCTTCCAGACCGAGCTGGAGGAGATCCAGCCGATGCTCGAGGAGAGCGCGCGGATGATCCCGCGCATGTGGCGCGAGGAGGTGTTCGAGCACAAGAGCGATCTGATCGAGATCCCGCCGCGGCCGATCCTCCCCAAGCCCTATCAGCGGCCCCACCCGCCGATGTACCTGGCGTGTACGCGGGAGGCGACGCTCAATCAGGCCGGGGAGTGGGGGCTCGGCGCGATGGTGTTGGGCTTCGCGGGGCCCGACGACATCGCCCAGAAGAACCGCGTCTACCGCGAGGCCGTGCGGCGCCGCACCCCGACCTCGCAGATCCCCGAGCGTCCGGTCGAGCATCTCTCGGCCCTGTGCCCGGCGATCGTCCTCGACGACGGCGCGAAGGCCCGGGCGATCGGCCACCGCGGCCAGCGCTTCTTCACCGAGGCGATCCGCCACTGGTACAACCCGGGTCCCGACGCGCCGCCGCCGCGCCCCGAGATCGCCGAGATGAGCGACGAGGAGGCGCTGCGCGCGGGCGGCGAGCAGCTCGTCGCCTATCTCCACGAGCAGCGGATCGAGGTGGGCACCGAGGCCACGGGCCTGTTCAACCCGAACCACGCCTACGGCACCGCCGCCGACGTCAGCGGCTACATCGAGCGGCTGATCGCCGCCGGCGCCGACGAGGTGATGTTCCTGATCCAGATGGGGACGGTCCCCCAGGCCGCGGTGCTGGAGACGATCCGCCAGCTCGGCGAGAAGGTGATCCCGCGCTTCCGCTGAGCGAGCTGGCGTCTGCGGCGGCGAGCTTGCGCTGCGCGAGCCCGGCACGGTGCTCGAGGACGGCGCTCATCGCCTTCGGCTCCAGCGAGGCGCGCGGGGCGCCGCTACCGGTCGCGGGAGTGCGCTAGCGCCGCCTGCACCGCAGCGCGAGGCCCAACAGCCCGAGGGCGAGCAGGGAGGCGGTGGTGGGCTCGGGGCCGATGAACACGGAGATGCCCCCCGGTGCAGTGCCGACGTCGGTGGCGTCGCCCAGGCCGAAGAGGATGAAGTCGTCCCCGGCGCCGTCGAGGAAGCTGAAGGTCGCGTTTCCCTTGGCTGTCGCGAGATACTGAAAGGTCGCGCTCACGGGCCCGGGGTCGGCCGGGGCTTGGGGGAGCACGAAGCTCTGGTCGAAGGCCAGGCACTGGTCGTCGCGGCCGGGGGCCCACTCGCAGCTGCCCTGGTCGGGTCCGACGGTGGCCGGAAGGGCCATCCCGTTCTGGGTCCAGGTACCGGTCGAACCCACGACGCCGAGCGGAGTCACGATCGGGTCGTTGCGGATGATCACGTGCACCCGATCTCCTGCGTCGTCGAGCTGGGAGTCCGCGACGACGGTGAGCGTGATGATCGAGCCCGGGAAGTAGGACGCCGCATCCGAGAAGAGCGAGATCGTCGCCGCGCTCGACGAGCCGGCGGTACCCACCAGGCTCGCCGCGGCGATCACGGCCCTCCAGCGCCTTGCGCTTCGCGCCATCGCCTCCATCCCGTGTCCTTTCATGGCTTCGTCGCCGCCTCCATCAGACCACGAGGAAGGCGCTCGTGTCCACCCTCCTCCCCTCCGCCCTAACAATCGTATCTGGACTGCTCCCGTCAACTGATTTCCTGGTCGGTTTCTCCTTTCGG
>CAZZFT010000243.1:0-5273 GCA_964653555.1 uncultured Spirochaetales bacterium
GCGCGCTCGTCGTGCTGGTGCTCGGCCTGCGCTACCGGCGCTGGCGCCCGGCGCTGGCCGCCTTCCTGCCCTCCCTGTTCGTGGCCGGGGCGACGCTCGCGGCGTTCGCCGCTGCCGGCGTTCCGCTCAACCTTCTGCACGTGACCAGCCTGGTGCTGGTGATGGGCATGGGGGTCGACTACGGGATCTTCATCGTGGACAGCGCGGGGGACCGCGAGCATCTCGACGCGACCCTGCTCTCCCTGCTGCTCTCGTGTCTCACGACGGTGTTCGTGTTCGGGACGCTGGCCCTTTCCGAGCACGCCGCGCTGCGCGCGATCGGCGCCACGACGGGCATCGGCGTCCTGTTGTCGTTCCTGCTCGCGCCCGCGACGCTGGTGCTGCTCCGGCCGCGCGCGCCGGCGGCGGCCGGGTGAGCGCGCTCGCGCGCGCACTGGTGCTGCTGGCGGTCGCCGGCGGCTGCGCCGCTCCGCTACTCCCGCCGCGGCTGGCCTTCTGCGACGGCCCGCTCCTCGACACCGCCGCGATCCCGGGCGGCGACTTCGTGCTGCGTGAGCGCGCACGCTTCACCGGTGGCGACGTCGACGTCGCGCTCGAGCTGCTGGCCGAGCGGCGCGGCGATCGGCTCGTGCTGGTGGCCTTCGACGTCTTCGGGGCGCGCGTCTTCGACGTCGTGCAGCGCGGGGTCTCGGTGGAGGAGGAGACGCCGCTGGGTCGCGCGCTCGCGATCCCGCCCGGGGACGCGCTGCGCGACCTGCACGCGGCTCGCTTCCTTCACCCTCGCACCGGTGACCGCGTCGAGGTCCAGCGCCCCGGCTGTGACTACCGCGCGACCTTCGTGCGCGTGAGCTACCGGGAGCTAACGCCGGATCTTCCCGGTGACGGTCCGCGCTAGCTCGGCGACGACACGGAACTCGCGCGGCACCTTGTAGACGGGCAGCGCCGCGCGGCAGGCGGCGATCAGCTCGGCGCGCGAGGGCGGGTGCCCGGGATCGTCGGGGACGATCTCCGCGACCGGGATCTCGCCCAGGCGCGGGTGCTCACGCGCGAGGACGCGGCACGCGCGCACGCCCGGGTGTCGCGCAATCACGTCCTCCACTTCCTCGCAGAAGAACTTCATCCCGGCCATGCTGATCCGGTTCGCGCGCCGGCCGGCGAGGAAGAGCACGCCCTCGGCGTCGAACCAGCCCTGGTCTCCGGTACGGAAGCCGTCGGGCTCGAGCAGCGGCGCCGAGGGCGTCCAGGGCGAGAGGTAGGCGTCGAACAGGCCCGGGCCGCGGATGCAGATCTCCCCGGTGCGCTCGGGAGACCCTGCTCCGCGCACGGGCCGGCCGGCGTCGTCACGCAGCCAGACGTCGTAGGCCGGAAGCGGGCGGCCGAGGGCCAGCGGCTTGCCGGCGGCACCGGCCGTGTTCAGCACCGGCAGGCCCACCTCGATGATGCCGAGGGCCTGGCAGAGCGGGATCCCAAAGCGCTCGCGGAAGCGCGCCGCCACGTCCGATCGCAGTCCTTCGGCGGTCGAGACCGCGAGTCGCAGCGACAGACCCCGGGACGAGCCGTCCTTCGCCAGCAGCTGATAGTGGAAGGGCGAGGCGTAGCCGACCGTGGCGCCCTCGCGCTCGGCGAGGGCGAGCACCGGCCGCGCCAAGGCGGTCTCCGGCAGCAGGATCGTCGCCCCGAACCGGAGATAGAGCAGGATCGACACCACGAAGTGATGTGCCATCGGGAGCAGCCACAGCACGCGGTCGTCGGGGCCGATCGTCAGTCCCTCGTTCGCCGCCGCCAGGCGCTCGGCGATCCGTCCGTGCGAGAGCACCACGCCCTTGCGCTCGCTGGTGGTTCCCGAGGTGAAGCGGAGGTAGGCCGGGTCGAGGGCGCGGAACGCCTCCTCCTGTTCGAAGGAGTCGCCGCGGCGGCGGCAGGCGAGGCCCTCCGCGGGGATCACCCAGTACTGGAGGTGCGCCTGGTCCGCGAAGCGCTCGCGCGCGGCGCCCGCGGCGTCCTCGGGAACCGGCACCAGGCATCCCCCCGCCGCCAGGATCGAGAGCGCCTCCTCGATGAATCCGGCGCCCTGGGCGGCGACCAGCCCGCAGCGGTCACCGCGCCGCACGCCGGCGGCGCGCAGGCGCGCCGCGCCGCTCTCGAAGCGGCGGACGAGCTGGGCATAGGAGATGCGATCGCTGGAATCGCCCCGGTCGACGCACAGGGCCGGGTGCTCGGGCCGCACGCGTCCGTGCTCGCGCACGGCGTCGAGGACGGCGGTGGCCGGTGCCGGAGCGGAGCTCACGGAAGGGGATAGCTCTCGGCCTGGGCGAGGATGCGCTCGCGCACGCGCGCCGCTCCGACCGCGTGGAGCGCGGCGCCGGAGCGCACCGCCAGGGCGGCCGCGACGCCGATCGCCTCGCCGGTGGCGAGCGCGGTGCCGATCACGCGCAGCGCGCCGAGCGCCTCGTGGCTGGCCGACAGACAGCGCCCCGCCATCCCGAGCATGGGATGGCTGCGGCTGACGAGCGCGTCGAGCGGGACCGAGCTGGGGCCCTGCGGATACTCGTAGCGGGGCCGGCGGTGATCCTCCCAGAGCTCGATCGGCCAGGCGGAGAGGGCCACCTCGTCGCGGCAGCGACGGCCCTCGAGCACGTGGTCGCGCGAGATCCGGGAGCGTCCGACCCCGCGGCGCGTCTCGCGGATCCCGACGCGGGCGGGCCAGTCCGCGACGCGCGCCCGGGCGAACCCGGGCCGCGTCGAGGCCAGGAACGCCACGACCGCCTCGGCGTCGCGCTGCGCCGAGGCCCGCAGCGCGGCGAGATAGTCGGGATCCAGGGGAGCGTAGGCGCGCCCTTCCAGAGGAGGGAGCGTCAGCGTTGCGAACAGCGAGCCGGGGCGCCCGTCGCCGCGCACCACCACCGACTCGCACCCCGGCGGCAGCGCGCCGCCGCGCGCCGCGTGCGCCACCGACGCGGTGAGGCGCATCCGCTCGAAGCCGGCGCAGACTTCGGCCGCCACGCCCTCGATCCGGAAGATGATCGAGGGTCGCTGCAGGCGCGCCGCCTCCGCCATCTGGGTCTCGGCGCCACCCAGCGCCGCGGCCGCGGCCTCGCCGCTGGCGTCCACCACCACCCGCGCCTCCAGCCGGCGCTCGCCGTCGGGGGCGCGCAGCGTGAGCGCGGAGTCGCGGCGCGCGCTGCCCGCGAGGGTCGCGCCGACCAGCGCCGTGCCCGTGTGCACCGCGAGGCCGGCGGCCTTGGCGCAGGCCCGGTGCGCGAGCTCGGCGAACACCGACGGCAGGATCGGCAGATAGCGCACCCGGCCCGCGGCCTCGGGATCGCGCGCTCCCTCGGCGCGCAGGAGCGCTTCGGCGAGGCGCGTCGGCAGGCCCGGATGGACCGGCTGGGCGTACTCGGCGTCCTGGAGGTAGAGCCCGCAGATCGTGTGGACCAGCGCCTGGGAGGCGTTGCCGCCGAGCGAGGGGTCGCGCTCGATCAGCACCGTGTCCGCGCCGGCGACGGCGGAGGCGAGCGCGGCCGCGATGCCGGCGGGTCCGCCGCCCACCACCGCCACGTCGCAGCGCGCGTCGCGGGTCACCCGAGCAGGTCCCGGGTCAGCTGCTCGCGGAACAGGGCGAGCTCCGACGCCGACCAGGCGTCGCGCTGGCGCACGTGCGTGACACCGAGCCGTGCCTCGCGCAGGGAGAGCACCAGCGCGCTGCCGGGCGAGGCGGGCACCGACGGGACCCCGAAGCCGTCCTCGACGCGCGCGCCGAAGAAGTGCTCCAGGCCCGGACAGAACTCGCCCGTGTAGGCGAAGAAGAAGGAGCACAGCTCTCCGCGCAGGGCGCGCCGAGCCATCGTCCCGTACAGCCGGCTCGGCGCGAAACGGACGTACTCCATGGCGGCGACGCCGTTCTCGATCTGGCCCTCGCGGATCGCGCGATGGCGCTGGGCCTTCAGCGCGGCGAGCAGCCGTTCGAGATCCTCCACCTCGCGGGTCGCCACCTGGAACCACAGGAGCGACACGCGTGTTCGGAAGATGCCGCCCTCGCTGCCCTTTGGACGCAGGTTCACGGGCAACGGGACCACGTAGCTCTCGGGGACCTCGCCTCGGTGCCGCATCACCGCGTGGTGCGCGCGGATCGCGACGGCCAGGTAGAAGATCATCGGCGTGAGGAAGCCGGCGAGCGTGGTCGCCCGATCGCGGATGCGCTCGCTCTCCCCGCTCGCGAAGTGGAAGCGGTCGACGGCGAGGTCCTGGCGCGCGCCGCGCTCGGGGCCGGCGGGCGAGCGCACCGAGTGGCGACCCAGGTCGGACATCCAGCGCTGCCAGGCCCGCGCCATGTGGCCCCGCTCCCGCTGGGTGGCGGGCAGGGCGACGTCGGGCGGGGTGCCGGGGCCGTCGGCCGCCGGCACGTCGTCGGGCGCCCGCTTGCCCCGATGACAGGCGGCGAGCAGCTCGAGGAAGCGCTCGCTGCCCCAGCCGTCGAGCAGCATGTGCAGCCAGGTGAGAGCGAGGTCGGTGCGCCCGTCCGCATAGCGCACGGCGTCGGCGTGGAGGAGACCGGCGCGACCGCGGGGGTGCAGCGCGTTCAGACGCTCCTCGAAGAGAGCCGGCAGGGCGACCGGCTCGCCCCAGCCCCCCGGCGCCGCCGCGGCGCTCTCGTGCAGCGCGAAGCGGGGTCCGGGCTCGCGGTGGGCGAGGTCGAGGCGGTACTCGGCCGCCCCGATGCCGCTGCGCCGCCGGATCGGCGCGCGCAGGATCGGGTTCGCCAGGACCACCTCGGCGAGCACGCGCTCGAAGGCCGCCCCGTCGAAGCCCGGCCCGAGGCGCAGCACGATCTGGGACAGGTGATCGGCGCGGTTGCGCCGCCGCGTCTCCGCGTCGAAGGCGCGCAGGAACGCGTCGGCTCCGGTCAGCGGCAGCCGTTCAGAGACCCGAGACATGCGCGTGGATCGACGCCGCGAGCGTCTCGGAGGTCTCGAGGTTCTCCGGCGTGAGCAGACTCTCGTCGGTCCAGATGCCGGTCGCCTCCTCGATCGCGAGCAGCAGCTGCGTGACCGCGAGCGAGTCCAGCCCCGAATCGATCAGGTTCGACTTCGGCGAGAAGTCACCGTCGGGCGTGAGCAGATCGTCGCGCAGGACGCGGTAGATCAGCTCCGTCAGACGCTCCGGGGTCCATTCTCCGTCGCTCATCCGGGCCGCAATGTTTCACAGGGCGCTACGGGCAGCAACCGGCGTCGCGCGCGATTGAATCGATCCGGGGCCGTGTCCTATCCTGCCCG
>CAZZFT010000244.1:0-5253 GCA_964653555.1 uncultured Spirochaetales bacterium
TCCACCACCAGGTAGTCGTTGCCGAGGCCGTGGCCCTTGAAGAAGGCGTTGCGCACCGCGGAGGCAGCGTACCGCACGAAGGACCGCGCGACGGGCGACGCACCCGGCGATGGGAGATCATCCGCCGGTGCCCGAGCTGCCGGACGTGACGGTCTACGTCGAGTGTCTGACGGCGCGCTGCGCCGGCCAGCCGCTGGAGGCCGTTCGCGTCACCGGACCGTCGCTGCTGCGCAGCGTCGATCCGCCGCTCTCGGCCGCCGCGGGTCGGCGCGTCCTGGGCGTACGGCGCCTCGGCAAGCGGATCGTCTTCGCGCTGGAGGGCGAGCTCTTCCTGGTGTTCCACCTGATGATCGCCGGGCGCTTCCGCTGGCGCGCGCGCGGGGCGCGACCTTCGCGCAAGGCCGGGCTCGCCGCGCTCGACTTCCCGACCGGCACCCTGCTGCTCACCGAGTCGAGCACCCAGAAGCGCGCGACGCTCCACGTCGTGCGCGGCGAGGCGTCGCTTGCCGAGCACGACCCGGGTGGCCTCGAGGTGCTGGACGCCACCCGCGAGGCCTTCTCCGAGCGGCTGCTCGCCGAGAACCGGACCCTCAAGCGGGCGCTCACCGATCCCCACATCCTGAGCGGCATCGGCAACGCCTACTCCGACGAGATCCTGCACCGCGCGCGCCTGTCACCGGTGCTGTGGACGAGCCGGCTCGACCTCGTTCAGCTCGACCGGCTCTACGACGCCACCCGCGAGACCCTCGAGACCTGGATCGCGCGGCTGCGCGCGCAGACGGGCGAAGGCTTCCCCGAGAAGGTGACCGCCTTCCGGCCGGAGATGGCGGTGCACGGCCGCTACGGGAAGCCCTGTCCCGACTGCGGCGCTCCGGTCCAGCGCATCGTCTACGCGGCGAACGAGACCAACTACTGCGCCCCCTGCCAGACGGAGGGCAAGCTGCTGGCCGACCGCGCGCTCTCCCAGCTGCTGAAGAAGGACTGGCCGCGAACGCTCGAGGAGCTGGAGGCGCGCAAGCGCACGCCTGACGCTGGGCCACGGCCGCCGGGCTCCTGACTGGCCGCAGGTCCCGGTGCGCGGCACACTGGCCGCGCCGATGACCATCCGCCTCGTCGCCCTCGACCTCGACGGCACACTCCTCGATCCCTACGGAAAGCTGCCGCCGAAGGTGTGCGATGCGGTCGGCCGCCTCGCTCAGCGCGAGGTGCGGATCGTGCTGTGCACGGGGCGCCGCTTCCGCACCGCCCTGCCCCATGCGCGTGCGCTCGGGCTCGAGGGCGCGATCATCGTCAACAACGGCGTGCTGGTGAAGGACCTCACCACGGGCGAGACCCTCCAGCACGCCTACCTGCCGCCCGCCGAGGTCTCCCTGGTGATCGAGCACGTGCGCCGTCACGGCTCACCGCTCGTCTACGTCGACACCTACCACCAGGGCGTCGACATCCTGACCGAGCGCACCGACCGCACGCATCCCTTCCAGCGCGAGTACGTGGAGGACAACGGCGAGTTCATCTCGCTGGTCGAAGACGTAGCGCGCGCCGGCAACGAGGGCGTGATCATGGTCAGCACGATGGCGGACTTCGAATCGCTCGCGGCACTGCGCCGCGGCGCGGCCGAGCACCTCGCGGACCGCGTCTTCAGCCACGCGATCCTGAACAAGAACTACCGCGGCCACATCCTCGAGTTCCTGTCGCCGCGCGCCGGCAAGTGGCCGGCTCTGGAGCGGCTCGCGTCGTCCTGGGGCATCGCACCCGGGGAGATCGCGGGCGTCGGCGACGATACGAACGACGCGGAGCTCCTGCACCGCGTGGGGCTCGGCATCGCCATGGGCAACGCCCTGCCAGAGGTGCAGGCGGGCGCGCGGCGCGTGGTCTCGAGCAACGCCGAGGGGGGAGCCGTGGAGGCGATCGAGCAGATCCTCGCCACTCTCTGACTCTGACGGCGCGACGCCGCCCCGAGAACGACGAAGCGGGAGGTCGGCCCCGAGGCCGTCCTCCCGCTTCGTTCAGACTCGAAAAGACTCGGAAAAGAGAGAGTGTTCGCTAGACGCGACCGCGGCGCCGCAGCGCCAGACCCGCCAGACCCATGCCGAGGAGCAGGGCCGTACCCGGCTCGGGCACGACGCTGCCGACGAGCACCAGCGTCTCCGTGGCCGGCTGCGGCGACGTGACGTCGGTGTAGATGATCGACGCCGACAGCAGGTCGCGAAGACCGTCGAAGGACCAGGTGCCCATGTCGATTCCGGGCAGAGTTCCGACGAGCGGAACCGATCCCTCGGGCACCCCGGTACCCACGCAGGTGATGAAGCCGCTCGTACACGTGGACGTGCCGTTCTGATGCAGGGTCGTCAGCCCGAAGGTGACGTCGGAGGCGAGCGTCGACCCGCTTCCCGCCACGCTACCGGCTCCGAGAACGATCTTCGTGCGCTCGAGAACCACGCTCAGGAAGGCCGGAGAGCCCACCTGATAGGGACCGTGCGCCAAACGGAGGTTCGTGAGCAGGATGTTCCCTGCCTCATCGTCCTCGAGTCGAATCTTGCCGGTCACCGCGACCGTACAAGGGCTGCAGACCGCGTTCACCATCTGCATCTGCGAACCGGCCAAGTCATAAGTGAGCGTCAGCGCCGAAGCCGCCGAGCCCGCGAACAAGAACAGAGCCCCGGCCAGCACGGGCAGGGGCAGCCTCCAAAACAGCAAACGCAACATGCACTCCTCCTTCCCAGGGGTGACGGATTCCTAAGCAACCGCCGTGCCAGCACTTTGGCAGGCCGAGAACCTGTTCCAATGCCTTGAATCCAAAGCGCTATTCGCCCCGGTACCCCATCGACCCCCCGGCCCTCGGCCCTGAGCCGGGCGACCCGCTTTCCCAGATTGGGAAATCCCGTTCCGCAGGCCGGCCTGACCGAATTCCGGAGGGCGGCGGGCAGCCCCACCCGGAGGCGTACCGCGCCGCCGGTAGAATGCGCGCATGACGGACCGCACCGACATGCCGCACCTGCTCTCGCCCGGGCGCATCGGCTCGCTCGCGCTGCGCAATCGGATCTGCCTCACGCCGATGGGCACCAACCTCGAGTCCGCGGACGGCACACCGGGCGACCGCATCACCCGCTTCTACGAAGCGCGCGCCCGCGGTGGCGTCGGCATGGTGATCGTCGGCGTCACCGGCGTGGCCTGGCCCTCGGGCGTGTCGAATCCGCACAACATGGGCCTCTCCCGCGACGAGCTGGTCCCCGCCTTTCGCGAGCTGACCGACCGCGTGCACGCGCAGGGTGCCGCGATCGCGGTGCAGCTCGTGCACTCGGGCAAGACCTCGCTCCAGGACGTGGCGGCCGGCCGGCCACTGTGGGTGCCCAGCGCGATTCCCGACAAGCCCGGCGATCTGTTCGAAGCACTCACGCCCGAGGAGGTCGCCGCGGTCACCGCGCCCTTCACCGGGCCGAGCAGCCGGCTCGCCTACCACGAGGTGACCGAGCAGGACCTGGAGACGGTGTGCGGCTGGTTCGCCGACGCGGCCGAGCGCGCGAAGAGCGCCGGATTCGACGGCGTGGAGATCCACGCGGGCCACGGCTACCTGATCTCCTCCTTCCTGTCGCCGTCGACCAACCTCCGCGGCGACGCCTACGGCGGCCCGCTCGAGAACCGGGCGCGGCTGCTGCTGCGCGTGGTCCGCGCCGTGCGCGAGCGCGTGGGAGGCGCGTTCCCGCTGTGGTGCCGGCTCGACGGGTTCGAGTACCGCAAGGCCAGCGGCATCGGCGTCGAGGACGCCCAGCGGACCGCGGAGATGGCCGTCCAGGCGGGGCTCGACGCGATCCACGTCTCCGCCTACGCCGATCCCCGCCAGGCGATCGCCTTCACCGACGCGCCACTTCCCCACCGGCCCGGGGCCTTCCTCGATCTGGCGCGCGGCATCCGCGCCCGGATCGGCGCGCCGGTGATCGCCGTCGGACGCATCGAGCCCGACGTGGCCGAGCGGGCGATCGCCGCCGGAGAGATCGACTTCGTCGCCTGGGGGCGCGCCCTGATCGCCGATCCGGAGCTGCCGGCGAAGCTCGCCCGCGGCGACACCGGCGTGCGTCGCTGCATCTACAGCTACCGGTGCGTCGGCAACGTCTTCCTGCGTCGCGCCGCGCGCTGCGCGGTGAACCCGCGCGCCGGACGCGAGGGCGAGCTGCGCCTCGAGCCGACCGACGCGCCGCGGAGCGTGCTGGTGGCGGGCGGCGGCCCGGCAGGCCTCGAGGCCGCACGCCTGCTCGCGGCGCGGGGCCACGCGGTGACGCTGTGCGAGCGCGAGTCCGAGCTGGGCGGCCTGGCCCTGGCGGCGGCCGCCGCCGAGCCCGAGAACGCGCCGATGCTGGCGGGACTGCTGCGCGCCGTCCTCGCGTCGAAGATCGAGCTGCGCCTCGACTGCGAGGTGACGCGTGCCCTCGTCGACGAGCTCGACCCGGACGCGGTGGTGGACGCCGTCGGCGCGCGCCGCTCGCGACCGCCGGTGCCCGGCGCCGACGCACCGGCGGTGCTCGACCCGTGGCAGCTGCGCGGCGGCCTCGAGCCGGCGCTGGCGCGGGGCCCGCGAGTGGCGGTCGCGGGAGGCAACCTCGTCGCGGTCGAGATCGCGGAGCAGCTGGCCGAGCGCGGGGCGCAGGTGACCCTGATCGCGCCGGTGCGCGTGCTGGCCACGGAGATGGCTCCGCCGCGCCGCTGGCGCGCCCAGCACCTGCTGGCCGAGCACGGCGTCGCGCGCCACCTCGGCGCGCGGCTACTCGCGATCGAGCCCGGCCGGATCCGCTTCGCGGACGCCGAGGGCACCGAACGGGACGCCGCCGCCGACTCGGCCGTGCTCGCCGAGGCGTTGGAGCCGAACGACGCGCTCGCCCGGGCGCTGCTCGGCCACCGGGCCGCGGTGCTGCGCGCGGGCGACTGCGTGGCGCCGCGCACCTTCGAGGAAGCCTTCTACGAGGCGACGGTCGCCGCGAGCTCGCTCTAGGGCGGAGCGCTCAGCCCCCGAGCCCCATCAGGTTCACCACCCCCACCCCGTGGCCTGCGGTGAAGCCCCCGTCCACCGGCAGCGCCGTACCGGTGACGAAGGAGGCATCCTCCGAGGCGAAGAAGAGCGCGGCGGCGGCGATCTCCTCCGGGCGTCCGAAGCGCCCGAGCTTGTGCTGCTCGCGGATGCGCTCGCGGTACTCGGCCGGGAAGTGCTCGCCGCCGATCACCCGGCGGAAGAGCGGCGTGTCGATGAAGCCCGGGCAGATG
>CAZZFT010000245.1:0-5124 GCA_964653555.1 uncultured Spirochaetales bacterium
CCCCGATCGTGTTGGTCCAGCTGGCCGTCTTCGCCTCGACGGTGTTGCCCACCGGCGGCAGCTTCCCGTCGGCGCCGATCTTGCGGTCTCCCGACCACACCACGTCGTAGACCTTCTCATGGGTCGCGCCCTTCTCGTCGAGCCACCCCTTCACGATCTGGATGCGGTCCAGGTTGGCGCCGATCGGGTCGCGCAGGGCGAAGACCATGAAGGTGGGGGCCTTGGCGCCGCCCGAGGCCGGGCGCTGCGGCAGATCGGCGCCCATGGGTACGCCCTTGTCGTAGCCGGCGAAGGCGGGCTCGCGGCTGTTGATGTCGGCGTCGGTGTAGCTCCAGCCGCCGAAGAAGCGCACGGCCATGCGGGAGCCCGTGGTGGCGTACACCTCCTTGCGCTCCATGGCGTCGAAGAGCGCCTCGCGCGTGTTCTCCTTCGCCCACACGGCGGCGAGCCCCGACGCCACCATCTGCCACCCCATGATCACGCCGTTCTCGTTCTCCATGAAGGGGTGGCTCATGCGCGTCGGGCTCGGCTCGGCTCCCGAGTGCTTGCCGAAGAAGTTGTTCTCCTCCGCCGTCGAGAGCGAGGTGTGACTGTCGGTGGAGCCGATCATGCCGAAGGCGTAGGGGTTGGTGCCGAACTTCGCGTCGAGGACGAGCCCCCGCTTGAGCGCCTCGCGCGCGTACTCGCCCGCGAGCATGGAGTTCGTCTTCGCCTCGGACACGTCGAGGTTGCCGATGTCCCAGGTCTCGAAGTCGGCGAACTCATCGTCCGGGGAGAGGAAGGGATGCGCCTCGCCGTCGCCCTTGATCTGGGTCACCTCGTAGAGGGGCTCCCGCTTCGCGCGCGTGGTGACGTACTCCTCGTCGAGCGGCGTGCCGTCGTACTGCTCTGCGAGCGGGAACATGATGCCGTTGGAGAGGTTTCCGTTGTGCGGGATGGCGAGCACCCGACCGTGGGTCTGGGCCTCGTAGTCGTGCATCCACTTCCACAGGTCGCGGGGGTTGGTGCTGCCGGCCGGGGGATAGGTGGTGTAGGGGACCCGCTGCCCGGCCTTGTCGGCGCCGTCGCGGTACACGACCACGCGGTGCATGTTGTCGCCGCTGATCAGCGAGGTCCACTCGTAGCCGATCAGCGCGGTGAACCGCCCCGGCTGGTTGAAGCGCTCCGCCGCCTCCACGGTCGCGTCCCAGGCCGCGCGGTAGGGTGCCGAGTCGGGGGTGTAGACCAGGGCCTCGGGCATCTCGCCCTGCGAGAACTTGCCGATCAGCTCGAGCGCCACGCCCACGCCCTGGCCCGCCTGGATGCGGTCGTACCAGTCCTTGCCGGTGGGGTCCGCGAGGATGTGCTTCTCGCCGGCGTAGAGATCCGGGAAGAACCCCATATTGTCCGAGTGGTCGGCGATCACCAGGAAGTCGAGGGGACGGGAGAGCTTCACCGCCAGCCCGCCCGACGCCGTCACCTGCTCGCCCCGCGCGAAGCGGTAGGCGGGCTCGAGGCCGAGGCGGTCGCCGAAGGCGCCCGCGTCCATCGAGAACGACGTGTGGAGGTGCGTATCGCCCCAGTAGACGCGGCTCGGGAAGTCGCGGTCGGCGTAGGGGGAATACGTCACGCCCGTGTAGTGCTGCGCCACGCTCTCGGCGCCGTCGGGCGGCACGGGAATCTGCGCGGAGGCGGAAGCCGCCGCGAGGGCGATCGACGCGGCGAGGACGAGTCGAAGGGATCGGTGGATCATCGCGGGGGGACTCCTTCTCGGAACGGGGCGGAACTCCGCAACAGTGGCCGGTCTCGCGATGCGGCGCCAGCCAGCCTTCCGGTTGAGGTGAAGCGCCACGCCTTCCGCTCGCCGTGCCCCAGCCCACCCCAGCTCGCTCCGGAAGCCGCTCGCCCGGCCGCCCGCACGTTGGCGAGGAAGTTGCACCGCGGACATTCAGCGGGGGTGAGCTGCCCCCAACAACGCGAGGGACGCTACATGAGTCGATGGCACGTCGATCGAATGTGGACGAGACGAGTCCTGCTCGGCTGCGCAGGCCTGCTGCTGGCAGCGCCGGCCTGGGCGGAAGAGAGCAGCTGCGACGAGTGGTTCCCGGACTTCACCTGTGATCGGACGGCGCGGCCCACCGGCTCGGTGATGCCGATGTCCTTTCCCTACCTGTTCGAAGATCCCTACATCACGTCGGGCCTCAACTTCGTGGGGATCTGGCACGAGTTCCCGGACGAGTCCGTGTTCGGGGGAGGCCAGCTCGGCGTGCTGGCGCTGCAGGTGCGGCTCGCCATCACCGATCGCCTGGCCTTCATCGCCACGAAGGACGGCCTCGCCTTCCTCGACGCGGACAATCCGGTGCTCGAGAACGAGACGGGCTTCTTCGATCTCGGCTTCGGCTTCAAGTACGCCGCCTGGAAGTGGGAGGGCGACGACGACCAGAGCTTCATCGTGACCCCGAGCCTGCGCTACGAGGCTCCCTCGGGCCAGCAGAAGGTGTTCCAGGGATCCGAGGGCGATGGCCTCCTGATCCCGGCCGTCTCCGCCGCCTATCACGCCGGCCGCTGGAACGTGATCGCGGATCTCGGCGGCAACGCCGCCCTCGACGACGAGAAGAACAGCTCGAACGTCTTCTACAACGTCCACGTCGACCACGCCTTCCGCTTTCCGGTCGAGAACGACTGGGTGAGCTTCATCGTGCCCTTCATCGAGCTCAACGGCATCCACTGGACGGACTCGGGCGACGGCAGCCGCAAGGTCGATCTGAAGGGGCTGCCCAGCCTGCCGATCGGCGCGGTGGCGCCCGGCTTCGAGGGCGTCGACGTCGTCAACCTGGGCAACCAGCACGTGAAGGGCAACGACTACGTCACCATGGCGTGGGGTGTCCGCTTCCCGATGGCTTCGGGCGTCGACATCGGTGCCAGCTACGAGCGTCCGATCTCGAACCGCAAGGACATCACCGAGCAGCGCGTGACGCTGAACATCACCTGGGAGCTGTAGCGGGAGTCGGCGCGCACACAGGCGCGCGAAGCGCGGATCGTTGCGCAGCTCGGGCATGCCGGCCTGGAAGAGGAGCGACGTCCGGTAGCCGTCGGGCCCATGATTCGTCGGGGGTTCCCGCCGGGCCCAGGCGGGCGGCCTCGGCGGCGCGGTAGGCCTCTTCGACCAGGCCCAGATGCGCGGAGTACACCAGCCGCGAGACGTCGACGCGTCCGGTCTGGTCGACGTGCGACGCCGCGCCCGACTCCCCCCGGTCTGCGCAGGGGGTCTCCGACCTCCTCGCCACCGGCCTTCGCAGAGCCGGTCAGGACAGGGACAGGGGCACCGCCTCCGGGCCGCGGATGATCATGGAGCGCCGCCAGGCCGGCGGCTCGGGGTTGCCCGAGAAGTCGGGGCAGCGGCGCAGCAGGCCGCCGAGCGCCACCTCCGTCTCGAGGCGCGCGAGCTGGGATCCGAGGCAGAAGTGGTTGCCTTGGCCGAAGGCCAGGTGGTGATTGTCCCGGCGCCCGACGTCGAAGCGCTCGGGGTCGGCGAAGTGGTCGGGATCCCGGTTGGCCGCGGCGAGCACGGCGACGACCACCTGGTTGCGGCGCAGCGGCTGGCCCGCCAGCTCGCAGTCCAGGGCCACGGCGCGGTCGGTGAGCTGGATGGGCGACTCGTAGCGCAGGCACTCGTCGACCGCCGAGGGCAGCAGCGAGAGGTCGTCCTGCAGTCGCTTGCGCTCGTCGGGATATCGCAGCATCAGCAGCACGGCGTTGCCGATCAGGTTGGTCGTCGTCTCGTGACCCGCGACCAGCAGCAGGGACGACAGGGCCAGCAGGTCGACCTCCTCCAACCGCTCGCCGTCCTGCTCGGCGGCGATCATCGCGGAGAGCAGGTCGTCGCGCGGACGTGCGCGGCGTTCGGCCAGCAGCGGGCGGAAGTAGTCGAAGAGCTCGTGGGTGGCTTCGATCATCGGAGCGGCGCCGCCCGTTCCCTGGAGCGGATCGAGCAGCTGCACGAGCGCGCTCGCCCAGGCCCTGAAGCGCTCGCGGTCCTCGGCGGGCACCCCGAGCAGCTCCGCGATCGCGATCACGGGCAGGGGATGGGCGAGGTCGCGTACGACCTCCATCTCGCCGGCCTCGGTCACGCGAGCTATCAGCTCGTCGACCGTGTCCTCGAGCCGCCCCCGCAGCTGTGCGACGCGCCGCGGCGTAAAGGCCTTGCTGACCAGCCCCCGCAGGCGGCGGTGGTCGGCGCCGTCGATGGTGAGGAGGTTGCGTTCGATCAGGCCGGCGAAGTCGGACCCGCGCGGGACGAGGCGTTCGATGAGGCGCATGGCCGGCACGTTGCTGCGATCGGTCGAGAAATGCGGATCGCGCAGCACGCGCAGGACGTCGTCGTAGCGCGTGCACACGAACGCGCCGAAGGCACGGCTGCGGTAGATCGGGCCGGCGGCTCGCAGCGCGCGCCAGGTGGTCTGCGGGTCGCGGCGGTGCTCGCGCAGGAAGGGATTGAAGTCGCCGAGCAAGGGGCGCAGCGCGCGCAGCAGCCATCCCTGACGCAGCACCCACTGGAGGAAGCGGAGCATGGCATATCCTCCCTGAGCGCTGCGGCGGCGTACCCCCGCTCAGCGCTCGTCCAGCGGCACCCAGGGGCGCGCGGTGTCGCCCGTGTAGATCTGCCGGGGGCGGGTGATCCGCGCGCCCGGCGTGTTGCGCTGCTCGAGCCAGTGCGCGATCCAGCCCGGAAGGCGTCCGAGCGCGAACATCACCGTGAACATGTTGGTCGGGATGCCCATCGCGCGGTAGAGGATCCCGCTGTAGAAGTCGACGTTCGGGTAGAGCTTGCGCTCGACGAAGTAGTCGTCGGCGAGCGCCACCTCCTCGAGCTGCTTGGCGATCTCGAGCAGCGGGTCGTTCACGCCGAGCTTCGCGAGCACCTCGTCGGCCGCCCGCTTGAGGATCTGAGCGCGCGGGTCGAAGTTCTTGTAGACGCGGTGCCCGAAGCCCATCAGCTTGAAGCTCGCGTCCTTCGCCTTCGTCAGGTCGACGTACTTCTTGTAGTTGGCGCCGTCGGTGCGGATCTGCTCCAGCATCTCGATCACGGCCTGGTTCGCCCCGCCGTGGAGCGGGCCCCACAGCGCGCAGATGCCCGCCGAGATC
>CAZZFT010000246.1:0-4733 GCA_964653555.1 uncultured Spirochaetales bacterium
CGGCTTCAAGACGCGCTTCCACCTCTACCCGGTCCCGGGCCAGGTCTTCTACGACGCCAGCCGCAAGCTCATCCTGAAGGGCGTGGACGGCGTGGTGTTCGTGGCCGACAGCCAGATCGAGCGCATGGAGGCGAACGTCGAGAGCCTCGAGAACCTGCGCCTCAACCTGGCGGAGCAGGGACACAGCATGGACGAGACGCCCTGCGTGATCCAGTACAACAAGCGCGACCTGCCCAATGCCGCGCCGCTCGACGAGATGAAGAAGCTCCTGAACGCGGGCGTACTTCCCGACTTCGAGGCGTGCGCCACCGACGGCAAGGGCGTCTTCGAGACGCTGAAGGCAGTGGCGCGCTCGGTCCTGCGCGACCTGAAGCAGATGAGCGGCTGAGATCGGTCCGAGCAGCCCGCTGGGCGAGCCTCTACAATCACCCGCGGTGCCGCACGCACTGGTCCACGATCGCAAGCTCTACTACGAGTCGCACGGCGAGGACGTCGATCCCAGCGAGGCGCCGCTCGTCCTCGCGATCGGGATCGGCGGCTCCTGCCGCGGCTGGCTCCCGCTCCAGGTGCCCGAGTTCTCGCGCCACCGGCGCACGCTGATCTTCGACTACCCGGGCGTCGGCCAGAGCGAGGGCGACGACGCCGACTTCGGCACCGCCGACCTCGCCGACGTCATGGCCGGTCTGCTCGACGCCCTCGAGATCGAGCGCGCCGCGGTGCTGGGCGCGTTCATGGGCGGGATGGCGGCCCAGGAGCTCGCGCTGCGGCATCCGGGCCGGGTGGAGCGCCTGGTGCTGGTGGGCACCTACGCGCGCCCCGACGCCAAGCGCCGCCTGCTGCTCACCCAGTGGCGCGAGCTCGCGCGCGCCGGCGTCGCCCTCGACCTGCTGATCCGCGACCGCCTGCTGTGGACGGCCCAGGACGCCACGATCGAGCAGACCGACCTGATCGACCAGATGGTCGCCTTCTTCACGCGCGACGGCGCCCCGCTCACACCCGAGCGCTTCGCGCGGCAGTGCGACGCCTGCCTGGCCCACGACACCCTCGACCGGCTCGCCGGAATCGCGGCCCCGACGCTGGTGGCGTGCGGCCGCAACGACCTGCTCACACCCCCGAAGCTGCACCGCCAGCTGGCCGACGAGATCCCCGACGCACGGCTCGTCACCTTCGCCCACGGAGCCCACCTGGTGATGGTGGAGTCGGCCCAGGCGTTCAACCGCACGGTGCTGGAGTTCCTCTCCGAGGAGGAGCGGAGCTAGAAGCGCACCTTCACGCCGACGCGTGGCGTCGACTTGCGCTCGGGCTCCGCGGCGCCGGGCTCGTCGCGCTGATCGACGCGGATCCCGCCCTCGAGACTCACCGAGTCGTCGAGGGGAACGCTCAGCCCGGCGTCGGTCTCGGACACGGTGCCCTGACGCGGGCCCGCCGGCCCGATCGCGTCGCTGCGGCGCTGGAGCCGCACGCGGTCCTTGAACCGGTCGATCGCACTGGGCGAAGCGGATTGGGGCGCCGCCGGCTCGTAGCGAAGCGAGTCGAGATCGAGCGGTGGCTCGGGTTGCGGACCGGGCGCGTAGGGGGCGCGCAGCAGCGATTCGAGCGGCACGTGCTCCTCACTGGCCGCCGACGCGGCAGTCTCGCCCGCGCCGTCTCCGCCGCGCACCGCCGGGGCGTCCGCAGAGCGGGAGGGCGCAGCCGGCGCCGCGTTCTCGGGCGCTGGCTGCGCCGGGACGGAGGGCGACGGCTCTTCGACCGGCGCCGGGGGCGGCTCCGCCGCGGCCCGGGGGGGCGTCACCGGCTCCTCCCCGGGCTCCTCCCGCGCGCAGGCCGCCCCGAAGGCGACCCCGGTTGCGAGGAACGCGAGCAGGGCGATCCGCAGTCGGGGGCGCGCGCCGGGCCCCGGGTCGCGCCGGGCGCGACGAGACGTCTTCGTCATCCGCGAGAGATTAGCCGGTCGGCGGACGGGGAGAGCCGACGCGGCGACGCCTCAGGTCGCCGCGGTGCGGAAGGAGAGCTGGGGCAGCGTCTGGCGCAGCAGCGGGTGCGCCGCGTTGGCGGCGCGCAGGCCGCGAGCCGTGAGCGGACCCGGGCCCCCGACGAACACCCGGTTGTCGTAGCCCTCGATTCCGATCGAGACGGTCGCGGGGAAGAGCGAGCGCATGCAGCGGCAGACGTCGGGCGCCTCGTCGATCGCATTGCTCACCAGGAGCCCGCCCCGGTGCAGGAGCCTCGCAGCCGCGGGCAGGCCGGGCTCGGGCAGCCAGTCGGGCTTGTGCACGCCGTGGCCGACGCCCACGAACACGTCCTCGATCACCAGGTCGAAGCGCGCCCGGCTGCGGCGCAGGTAGTGGCGCGCACAGGCGTGGACCACCTCGACGCCGAGAGCGTCGAGATCGAGCCAGCGTCGGGCCGCGCGCAGCACCTCGTCACTCGACTCGATGCCGACGATCCGGCAGCCCGGGGCGATCGCGCGCACCAGACGCGCCGCGCTGCCGCCGCCCAGACCGAGCACCAGCACCGAGCGCCGGCGCCCCCGCGGAAGCCAGGCGAGGGGAGCCACGAGCGCGTCCCAGACGGAGCCGGTGAGCGGACTCCCGGGCCGGTAGCAGGAGGCGAAGGTCCCGTCGACGCGCAGCGAGAGCGCGCCGGCCCGGCGCTCGACGGTCACGCGCTGCGGGCGGACGCGAGCGGGCCTCATCGCGAGCCTCGCCGCGTTCCCGCCGCGGCATACAATCGGCGCGTGCCCGCTGGAGCTCTCGACACCTTCGACGACCTCTTCTCGTCCGGTGATCCGGTGGCGCGGGTGGCGCTGCCGGTGCCCGTCGACGAACTCTTCGAGTACACCATCCCGGCCGCGCGCGCCGCGCACGTGCGACCGGGATGTCGCGTGCGGGTGCGCTTCGGCGGCCGGACGCTGGTCGGCGTGGTGGTGGAGGTCGCCGATCGGGCGCGCCACGGGGGCCGGCTGCGCCCAGTCGAGGCCGTCCTCGACGAGGCGCCCGTGCTCGACGACGAGCTGCTCGGCGTGCTGCGCGAGGCCGCGACGGACGTGCTGTGTCCGGTCGGGCTGGCACTCGCGTCGGCGCTTCCCTCCGGATCCGCCGCGGCCGTCGCGCGCGGCTTCGAGCTGACCACACACGGCCGGGCCGCGGCGGAGAGCGGCGTCGTCCCGGGCGCCCCCGGGCGCATCCTCGCCAGCCTCCTCGCCGGCGCGCTGGTCCCGCCCGCGATCGCGCGGCGGATCGGCGGCCCGGCCCAGCCGGCGATCGAAGCGCTGCGCCGCGACGGTCTGGTCGCGCCGTGCGAGATCCTCCGACCGCCCCGGGCGCGTCTCGCCACCGTACGGGTCGCGCGTCTCACCGCCTCGGTCGATCTCGCGGCCGCGCGCGCCGCCCTCGCCCGCGCCCCGCGCCAGCTCGAGCTGCTCGAGCGCCTCGCCGCCGAAGGCGAGCTCGCCGCGGGCGGAGCCCACGGGGATGCCCTGCGCGCCCTGGTCTCCCGCGGCTTCGCGCGGGTGCACGAGCGGCGCGCCGCCCGCGACGTCCTGGGCGCGCCGATCGAAGAGGCGCGGCCCGTCTCGCTCACCCGGGACCAGGCCGAGGCCCTCGAGCCGATCGAGAAGGCGATCCGCGCGCGCGAGACCCGGACCTTCCTGCTCCACGGCGTCACGGGGAGCGGCAAGACCGAGATCTATCTGCGCTCCGTCGCCGCGGCCCTGGAGGCCGGTCGGCGCGCGCTCGTGCTGGTCCCGGAGATCACGCTGACCCATCAGATCCTCGCCCGTCTGCGCGGCCGCTTCGGCGACGCCCTGGCCGTGCTGCACAGCGGCCTGCGTCCGGGCGACCGCCTCGATCAGTGGCAGCGCCTGCGCGACGGCGATGCGCCGATCGCCGTCGGAGCGCGCTCGGCCCTGTTCGCGCCCGTCGCGGACCTGGGCCTGATCGTGATCGACGAGGAGCACGACGGCGCGTACAAGAACGAGGAGGGGTTCCGCTACCACGCGCGCGATCTCGCGCGGCTGCGCGCACGCGCGGCCGGCTGCCCGCTCGTGCTCGGATCGGCCACGCCGTCGCTCGAGACGCGCCACGCCGCGGATCGCGGCGAGCTGGTGCGGCTGGTGCTCGCGCACCGCATCGGCGGCCGGCCGCTCCCCGCCGTCGAGATCGTCGACCTCGCGCGCGAGCGCGACGCCGCGCCGCGCGGCCGCAAGGTGATCCTGTCGCGACCGCTGCGGCGGGCGCTCGCCGAGACGCTGGACGCCGGCGGGCAGACGATCCTGTTCCTGAACCGGCGCGGATTCTCGACGCGCATCCTCTGCTTCGACTGCGGCCACGCGGAGCACTGCGTCGACTGCGACGTCGCCCTCGTCTACCACGCGGCCGAGGGCGTGCTGCGCTGCCACTACTGCGATCACCGCCGACCGCCCCCCGAGCGCTGCAGCGGCTGCGGCGCTCCGGACACCGCGCTTCTCGGCCTGGGCACCGAGCGCCTCGAGGAAGAGGTGCGATCGCTCTTCCCGCGGGCCAGGATCGCGCGCCTGGATCGCGACACTGCAGCGCGTCGGGGCACCACCGAGGACGTCCTGCGGCGGCTGGGTGCCGGTCTGGTCGACGTGCTGATCGGCACCCAGATGGTCGCCAAGGGCCACGACTTCCCGGGCGTGCGGCTGGTCGGGGTGGTCGCCGCCGACGTCGGTCTGCACCTGCCCGACTTCCGCGCCGCCGAGCGCACCTTCC
>CAZZFT010000247.1:0-4686 GCA_964653555.1 uncultured Spirochaetales bacterium
CGCTCCACAACCGCGACGAGATCGAGCGCAAGGACGTGCGCGTGGGCGACACCGTGGTGGTACAGCGCGCCGGCGACGTGATTCCCCAAATCGTCAAGGTCGTGCGGGAGAAGCGCAAGCGCGGAGCGCGCAAGTACCACTTCCCCGAGCGCTGCCCGGTGTGCGGCTCGACGGTGGTGCGGCTCGAGGACGAGGTCGTGACGCGCTGCCCCAACCTCGACTGCCCCGCGCAGATCCGCAACAACCTGCGACACCTCGCGAGCCGGGGTGCCCTGGACGTGGAGGGGCTGGGCGAGAAGCTCGTCGAACAGCTCGTCGACGCGGGCCTGGTGAAGCGGCTCTCGGATCTCTTCCGACTCGACGCCGATCACCTCGAAGGCCTCGAGCGGATGGGCGCGAAGTCGGCTCAGAACCTGATGGCGAGTCTCGCGAAGGCGAGACGCACGACGCTGTCACGCTTCCTGGTCGCGCTCGGAATCCGGCACGTCGGCGAGACGGTGGCGGAGCTGCTCGCGCGCCACTTCGGCGACCTCGATCCGCTGATCGAAGCGGGCGCCGAGGAGCTCGAGCAGGTGGAGGGCGTCGGACCGATCATCGCCGAGAGCGTATCCGCCTTCTTCGCCGACCCGCGCAACCGGGCCGAGGTGAGACAGCTGCGCGAGCTGGGGGTCTCCTGGGAGAAGAGCGAGCCCGCGCCCACGCGCGGGGAGGGACCGCTCTCGGGCCAGACCTTCGTATTGACCGGAACGCTGGAGGGGATGACCCGCGAGGAGGCCAAGCGCCGCATCGAGGCGCTCGGCGGCAAGGTGACGGGGTCGGTCTCGAAGAAGACGAGCCATGTCGTCGCCGGCCAGGACCCGGGCAGCAAGCTCGCCAAGGCGCGCGAGCTGGGCGTCGAGGTGATCGACGGCGCCGCTCTCGAAGCTCTGCTGGAGGGACCCTGAGGAGGCCCGACTATCGGGTCTCCGCGGATCCGCAGGGATAACTGACACCTCCCGCGGGGATCTCGGCTATAGTGGCGCTTTCGCCGTGGGCCCCCGTGCAGCAGGACCGATGCTGATCACGCCGCACAAGAGACTGCGTCAACTCGTCGCGCTGGCGGAGACCTCGAACCTCCTCTTCCTCAAGCTGCTGTTCAAACGTCCGGCCGCTGCGCGCGAGTATCCGGGCGTCTTGTACCGCGAGTACCTGGCGCGAGCGGGTCGGGACATCTGGCGATCGGCGACCATCTTCGAGCTGTTCCCCGAGATCGCCGACGTTCCGCCCCGGATCACCCTCGAGCACCTGCCCGGCGGCGGGGTGCACAATCCGGTCGAGGAGCTGGCCTACCTGGCGCTGGTCACCCGGGCCCTGGCGCCCTCGCTCGTGTTCGAGATCGGCACCTTCCGCGGCCGGACCGCCCTCAACTTCGCGCTGAACTCGCCCGAGACCTGCCGCGTCCTCACTCTGGACCTGCCGCTCGACGAGGCTGCGGAACGCGCGGTGGGCAGAGCCGACGCTTCGCTGATCCGGCGCCGCGAGGTCGGCGTGGAGTACGCGGGCAAGGATGTCGCCGGCAAGATCGAGCAGCTGTTCGGCGATTCGCGGTGCTTCGACTTCTCCCCCTACGAGAACAAGGCCGACCTGGTGTTCGTGGATGGTGGCCACACCTACGAGATCGCCCGCAGCGACACCGAGAACGCCCTGCGCATCTGTCGCCAGGAGGGCGTCGTCATCTGGCACGACTTCGGCAACTACGGCGACTACGCCGAGGTGATCCGCGCCGTGCTCGACTGCGTGCCCGCCGACGAGGTGTTCCAGATCGAGAGCTCGCAGCTGGCGGTGTACCGCAACCGCTAGCCGCGATCGTCACGACCCCAGCGCGAGCACGCGCTCGTACACCTGTTTGCGCGGCACGCCGGTGGCGCGCGCGACGTCCCGGGCGACGTCCGAGGGCGAGCCGCCGGCGGCGACCCGCGCGCGGATCGCCGCGTCGAGCACCTCCGAGCCCGGGGCCGATGCCCGCGCCGGTGCGCCCTCGACGACCAGGGCCAGCTCGCCGCGCGCTCCCTCGGAAAAGCGTTCCGCCAGCCGGTCGAGCGTGTCGCGCGCGAGCTCTTCGTGGAGCTTCGTGAGCTCGCGGGCCACGCAGGCCCGTCGCGGCCCGAACACCTCGGCGAGCTCGCGCAGCGTGGCGGCGATCCGGCGCGGCGACTCGAAGAAGACGAGGGTCTCCGTCCGCTCGCGCAGGGCGCGCAGCCATGCGGCGCGCTCGCCGGCCTTGCGCGGCGGGAAGCCGAGGAAGGAGAAGGCACCGCCGCCGAGACCCGATGCGACCAGCGCCGCGAGCACGGCCGAGGGACCCGGCACGGGCGAGACGGCGTACCCGGCGTCGAGGACCGCTCGCACCAGCCGCTCGCCGGGGTCCGAGACGAGCGGGGTGCCGGCGTCGCTGACCAGGGCGACGTCGCCTCCCCGCTCGAGCACCTCCAGCACGAGCGCGCGGCGACGGGCCTCGTTGTGCCCGTGCAGCGATACTGGCTTCGCCGCGATGCCGTGCCGATCGAGCAGCACGCGGGTCTGGCGGGTGTCCTCGGCCAACACCAGCTCGGCCTCGCGGAGCACGCGCAGGGCGCGCAGCGTGACGTCCTCGAGATGGCCGATCGGCGTCGCGACCAGGTGGAGCGTGGCCACGTCGGATCAGCTCGTCTCGGCGCGCCGCTCGGGGTAGAGCCCCAGGAGCCCCTCGCGCGACGCCTCGCACACACCGCGCTCGGTGACGAGCCCCGTGACGAGGCGGCTAGGCGTGACGTCGAAGCCCGGATTCGCCGCCGGGCTGCCCTCGGGCAGCACGTCGATCTCCAGCACCGCGCCGCCCGCGACGCGCCCCCGCACGCGACCCACCTCGGAGGGGTCGCGTTCCTCGATCGGAATTCGCGAGCCGTCGTCCAGCGTCCAGTCGATCGTGCTGTAGGGGAGCGCCACGTAGAAGGGCACCTCGTTGTCGCGGGCGGCGAGGGCCTTCAGGTAGGTGCCGATCTTGTTGCAGACGTCACCGGTGGCGGTGGTCCGATCCGAGCCGGTAATGCACAGGTCGACGCGCCCGGAGCGCATCAGGTGGCCGCCGGCATTGTCGGCGATCACCGTGTGCGGCACACCGTGCTGGAGCAGCTCCCAGGCGGTGAGGCTCGCGCCCTGGTTGCGCGGGCGCGTCTCGTCCACCCACACGTGGATCGGCACGCCGCGCTCGTGGGCCACGTACACGGGAGCGAGGGCCGTCCCCCAGTCGACGGTCGCGAGCCAGCCCGCGTTGCAGTGGGTGAGCACCTGGAGCACCGCGCCACCGCGGCGGGGCGCGTCCTCGAGCAGCTTCGCGCCGTGCTCACCGATCGCCCGACACAGGGCGACGTCCTCGTCGGCGAGCCGGCCCGCCCGCTGGTAGGCGGCGTCGACCCGCTCGCTCGGCGGGAGGTCGCCGAGGGCCGCCTGCATCGTCTCGAGCGCCCAGCGGAGATTCACCGCGGTGGGCCGCGTGGCGAGCAGGGTGTCGCAGGCGCGCGCGAGCGAGGCGTCGCCCGGATCCTCGGCCAGTGCCAGCGCGAGGCCGTAGGCGGCGGTCACGCCGATCAGCGGCGCGCCGCGCACCTGCATGGTGCGGATCGCGGTCGCGGCGTCGTCGAGCGTGCGCAGCGCCGCCACCTCGAAGGCGTGGGGCAGCCGCGTCTGGTCGATGATCTGCACTGTGCGGCCGTCCTCGGCCACCCACAGGGTGCGGTAGGGCCGGCCCCCGACGCGCACCGCGACCTACTCGCCCTCGAAGGCGCACAGCGTGTGCACGGCCAGTCCGCGCGCGCGGATCCGCTCCGCGCCGCCGAGATCGGGCAAGTCCACGACGAAGGCACACCCGAGCATCTGGCCGCCTGCCTGCTCGATCAGGTCGATGCTCGCGAGCGCCGTTCCGCCGGTCGCGATCAGATCGTCGATCAGTACCACGCGCTCGCCGCGGTGGATCGCGTCGGTGTGGATCTCGACCCGGTCGGTTCCGTACTCGAGGTCGTAGTCGACGCCGATCGTGGTGTGGGGGAGCTTGCCGGCCTTGCGCACGGCGACGAAGCCCGCCTCGAGGGCCACCGCCACCGCTCCGCCGAGGATGAAGCCGCGCGCCTCGATCCCCGCCACCTTGTCCACCGACACGCCCTTGAAGGCCTGGGCGAGCTGCTGGACGGAGAGCCGGAAGCCCACCGGGTCCTGGAGCAGGGTCGTGATGTCGCGGAACTGGATGCCCGGCTTCGGGTGGTCCGGGATGGTGCGGATGCGCGCCTTGATTCCCTCGGTCGGCATGGGGCTCTCCAGCGCCCTTCAGCGGCCCAGCACGCGCCCGGCGACGGCGTCCAGGCGGTCCAGGAGCGCGGGGTCGCGCGCCTCGGGCGGGGTGATGATCGCGCTGTCGAGAGCGCGATCGCAGCCAGCCGGGCACGGCGTGGGCCGGGCTCCCAGCTCCTTCGCCAGGCCGGTGACGAGCTTCCGGCCGCGCGCCGCGTTGTCGGTGAGCACCGCGACGATGTGCGAGACGCTCACCGCGGCCTCCTCCGCGTGCCAGCAGTCGTAGTCGGTCACCATCGCGACGCTCGCATAACAGATCTCGGCCTCCCGGGCGAGCTTCGCCTCGGGCATGTTCGTCATCCCGATCACGTCGCAGCCCCAGGA
>CAZZFT010000248.1:0-1607 GCA_964653555.1 uncultured Spirochaetales bacterium
GCGTCGCTCGAGGTGTTGAGGAACAGACCGGGGCGGGCGAGCACGAAGTGGACGGCGCGGCGGACCGCGTCGGGATCCAGCAGCGGCTCGTACCAGCTGAAGCGGCGACCGTCGTGCTCGGCGGGCCAGCGCCGGCGCGCCACGGACTTGATCGTCTGCACGGCGACGTCGCGCTCGGCGCAGGTGTCGACCAGCTCCGCGAAGTCGGCCGCGTAGCCGGGATCGGCCAGCATCGTGTAGCTGCACGGGGTGAGCACCGAGTCGAAGGGGAAGCGAGCCAGGCTGCGCAGGTGCATCGCCGCGGCCTGGGTGCCGTGGCCCGTCACGCCGAGGAAGCGCACCAGCCCTTCGTCGCGCGCCGCGATCAGCGCCTCCAGCGCCCCGCCGGGCCCCATCGCCGTCTGCCAGTCCGGCTCGTCGACCAGATTGTGGAGCTGGATCAGGTCGACGGCGTCGACGCCGAGCCGCTCGAGGGAGCGGTGCAGGCTCTCACGTGCGCCGGCGGCCGTGCGCTCGCCGGTCTTCGTCGCCAGGAAGAAGCGCTCGCGGTGCTCGCGCAGCCAGGGCGCCAGGCTCAGCTCGGAGTCGCCGTAGGTGGCGGCCGTGTCGAGATGGTTGACGCCGCGCTCGAGCAGAAGCGCGAGCACGCTCTCGGCGCGCTCCGGGCGCATCTGCCACAGGGCGGCGGCGCCGAAGATCACCCGAGAGCTCGCGTGACCGGTGCGTCCGAAGGGAAGACGGGGCAGCATCATCGTCGGCACCTCCGATGGGGGCGGCGCGCGGACCGCGCGCACAGGGTACACGCCGGAGACGGCGCGGCCGAAAGCGGGATGCGGCGGATCGCCGCCGCGGGCCGCGCTACGGTGGGCGGCCGTCGTGCTGCACCCCCGCCGACTCCTCGCGCTCGTTTGCGGACTGTTCGCGGTCTTCGCGCTGGTCCTCGGGGCCTGGTCCGCCGCCGAGTTCCGGGCCGCGACCCTCGAGCGGCCCTGGTTCGTCGCGCCGATGGCGCTGGCCGTCGCCGAGGACGGCACGCTCTACGTCGCCGCCAGCGGCTCCGAGGTGCAGGTCTACGGCCCGGACGGCACGCCGGTGCGGGCCTGGCGGCTGGCCCGCGGCGGTCCGCTGCGGCTCCAGCTCGAGGCGGACCGGCTGTCCGTGGCCTACGCCGACAGCGACCGCGTGGACCTCTTCGCGCGCGACGGTACGCCGCTCGGCGAGCGCAGCGATCGGGGTGCCTACGCGCGCTTCGCTCGCAGCGGCGAGGACGGGGCCGCTTCGGGCGAGGCGCAGGTCACCCTGCGCCCCGAGGGCATCGTACGCACGGCGCCCCCGCCCGCGCGCGTGCTGGTGCCGCTCCCTCCGAGACCGCTCTCGTTCTTCGGCGAGCGCCCGCTACTCCCGATCACCGGCACGCTCCTCGCCGCGCTGGCGGGACTGGTAGCGGGACTCGCGCTCGCGCTGCGGGCGCCGGCGGCGCGCGGATGAGCGCCCTCGGCCGGGCCGCCCTCGCCGCACTGATCGGGTGGGTCGTCGCCTGCGGGCCGGCGGAGGAGCCGAGCGCCGAGGCCCCGGCCGAGCCGCCGCAGGCCGCGCCGCCCGCCGAG
>CAZZFT010000248.1:1707-4667 GCA_964653555.1 uncultured Spirochaetales bacterium
GCCGCCCGCGCCCGCAATCCCTCCAGCTCCGGCGCGGCAGAAGCCCGCTGTCCCGGCACCGTCTCCGGCACCCGGACCGCCGGCCCCGCCGGTGTCCGAGCCGGCCCCCGACTCCGCGCCGGCTCCCGAGGAGCCGCCGCCGCCCGCGCCGCCGGCGCTCTCCCTCGAGGAGCTCGGCCAGCGCATCAAGGAGACGAAGGCGCTCGGCGTGTTCACGAAGCTCGCGCTGAAGAACGACATCGACGCGCTGCTCGCGGCGATCGCCGCCTATCACGAGCGCGGCGAGGGCCGGATCGAGGTCCTGCGCACGCGCTTCGAGGCGCTGGTGCTGAAGGTGACGACGCTGCTCGAGAAGGACGAGCCCGCGCTCGCCACGGCGCTGGCGCGCTCGCGCGACGACATCTGGAGTCGACTGGTCGACCCGGTCGCCTTCGCCAAGATCACGACATGAGGAGACGCACCATGATCCGCTCGCTGCGCTGGGCCGCACTCGCCCTCGCGCTCGGGTCCGCTCTCGCGGCGGCCCAGGAGCCCGGCGGCGACGTCCCGATCCCCGACGACCTGCTCGCCGTGCTGACCCTGCGCGGGAAGCCCTGCGGACGCGTCGTCGACTACCAGCGGCAGGGCGACTCGGACTATCTCGTCACCTGCTCCGACGGCCACCGCTACCGGGTGTTCGTGGGCGCGCGCGACCAGGTGGTGATCGAGGATCGCTGACGGGCGGGCGGCCCCCGCTCAGGGCGTGGGACCGACGAAGCCGAGGCGCTTCTGGAAGCGCTGCATGCCCGTGAGCCAGCGGTCGTAGTCGTCGGCCTTGCGCCGCAGGTAGGTCAGCACCTCGGGGTGGGGCAGGATCAGGAACGACTCCGCGGCCAGGCCCGCCACCACGGCGTCGGCGCACTGCTCGGGCTCGATCATGCCGTCGGCGCGCGCGGCGCCCACGCCCACGTCGCCGATCTCGGCGCCGGCGTCGGTCATCGCGGTGCGCACCGCCTGGGGACACAGCACGGAGACGCGGATCCCGCGGTCGCCGTAGGTGATCGCCAGCCACTCGGCGAGCGCGACCGCCGCGTGCTTGGTGACGCCGTAGGGGGCCGAGCCGATCTGGTTGAGCAGGCCCGCCGCCGAGGCGGTATTCAGCAGGTAGCCCGAGCCGCGCTCGAGCATGCCCGGGAGCGCGGCACGGGCGGCGTAGACGTGGGCCATGACGTTGATCTTCCAGATGCGCTCCCACTCGTCGTCGCTGGCCTCGACGCCGCCGGGAACCGCGATGCCCGCGTTCGAGCAGAACAGGTCGATCGGCCCGTGGGCGTCCTCGGCGCGCCGGACCAGCTCCCGCACCTGGGCCGGGTCGGCGACGTCGGTGGGCACCGCCAGCCCCTTCACCTCCGCCGCGACGGACTCGCAGCCGGCGGCGTGCAGGTCGGCCACGGCGATCCCTCTCGCCCCTTCGGCCGCGAAGCGTCGGACGAGGGCGCGTCCGATCCCGCTGGCCCCTCCCGTGACCACGACGTGCTTGCCGGCGATCTGCATGGCTCCTCCTCCGGATGGCTCCGCATGCTGACACATCGGGCCGGACCCGCGCTCGCGGGGCCGCGGCGCGCGCGGGCGCTAGCCTTCCGCCCCTCATCCGGAGGATGCCCGTGGCACGACTCGATCTCTCGGTCGACCCCAAGCGCGAGTACGAGCGCAAGCTGATGACCCCCGAGCAGGCGGCGGGTCTGGTCGAGTCGGGCGACCTGGTCTGGATTCCCAGCACGCACGTGCCGCCGGCGATCCTGGCGGTGCTCGCCACGCGGGAGCGGGAGCTGCGCGACGTGACGATCCGCAGCGTGATCATCCCGAACATGGGCTGGTTCCGGGAGGACGCGGCTGCCGCCTGGAACCTCCAGGTGCAGTACGCCCTGGCGCCCGACAACCGCCGGGCACTCGCCGACCGGCTGATCGATTTCCACCCCTTCCACATGATCAACGAGCACAAGGTGCGCGACATGCGGCCCGAGGAGGGGAGGGCGATCGACGATCTCCTGATCGTCGTGTCGCCGCCCAACGAGAACGGCTGGGTGTGCGTCGGCAACTCGGTGTGGGACGCGGTCACCAGCGCCCGGCGCGCGAAGCGGGTGATCGCCGAGCAGAGCGACGCCGTCTGTCTCACCTGTGGCGACTCCTGGCTCCACGTCTCCCAGCTCGACGCGATCGTCCCGGGGCAACGCGGCCGGATGTGCATCCCCGATCCCGACCCGGCCGACTTCCCCGCCTTCGACCACGGACTGGCCGCGAACCTGAAGACACTGGTGCGCGACGGCGCGACCATCCAGCTCGGGCTCGGCAAGCACACCACCGCGGTGATGATGCTGGGCGCCTTCGACGACGCCAACGACCTCGGCTACTTCGGCGAGCTCACCGTGCCCGGCACGATCGAGCGCGCCCGCCGCGGCATCATCACGAGCCGCTACGCCGAGGTGCACCCGCATCGTTTCGTGTCGTGCAACATGGGCAACAGCGCCGAGGACCTCGACGCGATCGAGGGCAACCCCTTCTTCGAGATGCACTCCTACGAGCACACCAACGACCCGAAGGTGATCTCACGCCACGACGACATGCTCACCGTGAACAGCGCGCTGACGATCGACCTGACCGGCCAGATCGGCGTCTACGCCCTGGGCCCCTCCGTCTACACCGGGCTCGGTGGGCAGCTCGCCTTCCACATGGGCGCCTTCCTCTCGAAGCGCGGCCGGGCGGTGACCTTGATCCCCTCCGCCGCGAAGGACGGCACGATCTCCACCATCGTCCCCCAGTTCCCTCAGGGTCAGATCGTCTCGATCCCGCGCGAGCTGGCCGACACGGTCGTCACCGAGCACGGGGTCGCGCGCCTGCTCGGCAAGAGCGTCCGCGAGCGCGCCGAGGAGTTGATTCGCGTCGCCCACCCCGACCACCGCGACCACCTGCGCGACGAGGCG
>CAZZFT010000249.1:0-4623 GCA_964653555.1 uncultured Spirochaetales bacterium
CGGCCGGACGAGCCTGACGCCGGGCGTCTCGCGCGGCACCAGCACCATCGACTGCTGCTTGTATTTAGGCGCTTCGGGGTCGGTCTTGCCCATCACGATGAAGATCTCGCAGCGATGGTCGCCGGCGCCCGACGTCCACCATTTGCGCCCCTGGAGCACATAGTGGTCGCCGTCGCGCACGATGCGCGACAGGATGTTGGTCGCGTCCGAGGAGGCGACGTCGGGCTCGGTCATGGCGAAGGCGGAGCGGATCTCCCCCTCCAGCAACGGCACGAGCCAGCGCTCCCGCTGGGCGGGCGTGGCGAAGCGGTGCAGGAGCTCCATGTTGCCGGTGTCCGGCGCGCTGCAGTTGAACACCTCCGGAGCCCAGTCGACGCGACCCATCACCTCGGCCAGCGGCGCGAAGTCGAGGTTGGAGAGGCGCCGGCCGGGCTCGTCCTCGCGCAGGTCGGGGAGGAAGAGGTTCCACAGGCCCTCCTCCCGAGCCAGCGTCTTCAGGTCGGCCATGAAGGAGTAGGGGTAGCGGCCGAGCGCCTCCTCCTCGCGCGCCTGGTCGAGGCGGGGAAGCACGTGCTGATCCATGAAGCGCTCCAGCTGCTCGCGCAGCTCCCTGCAGATCGGAGAGGCTTCGAAGTCCATCGGGATCTCCTCGCGGTGGCCGCGCACCGGGTCCGGCGGCGGGCATCGATCAAGGTAGGTCCTGCCAGACAATCACCTAAATTTATTTATTGAATGAGAAACCATTCCAGACGATGATGGATCCAGCGCCGGACGGATCCGATGAACCTCGCCTCGATCGACCTCAACCTGTTCGTGGTCTTCGAGGTGGTGTACGCCGAGGGCAACCTCACGCGGGCGAGTGAGATCCTGCACGTGACCCAGCCGGCGGTGAGCAATGCCCTGGCTCGGCTGCGCCAGACCTTCGACGATCCCCTGTTCGTGCGGTCCGGTCGCGGCATGGTTCCGACGCCCGCCGCCCAGAACCTGATCGGTCCCGTGCGCGAGGCGCTGCGGCGCCTTCAGGGCGGGCTCGAGGCGCAGACGCGCTTCGAGCCCGGGTCGTCGGAGCGCGTGTTCCACCTCGCGATGGGCGACGTGACGTCGTCGCTCCTGATGCCGGCCCTGGTCCGTCGCCTGGGGGAGGCAGCACCCGGGGTGCGCCTGCAGTGCCACCAGGTGGCGCGTCGGGAGGTCGAGGCGGAGCTGGCCGCCGGCACCCTCGATCTCGCCGTCGACATCCCGCAGCTGGGACGCGGGCGGCTGTGCGAGACGCCGCTGGTGTACGAGCAGCGCTACGTCTGCGTCCTGCGCCGCGGCCATCCGCTCGGGCGGCGCGCGCTCGATCTGGAGCGCTATCTCGCGCTGCCGCAGGTCATGGTCTCGGGTCGGCGCCGCGGTCGCAGCTACGTCGACATGGCCCTCGGGCGGCTGGGCCACCAGGCCAACACCGTGTTGCGACTTCCGCACTACCAGCCGGCCTTCCACGTGGTGCTCGGAAGCGACCTGGCACTTTCCGCGCCGCGCTCGCTCGCCGCCTGGTACGACGTCGACGTGCGCGAGCTGCCCTTCGAGGTGCCGCCGCTCTCCTCGCGGCTCTACTGGCACCGCAACGCCGATCGGGATCCGGCCAATCTGTGGCTGCGCGAGCAGATCGTCGCGGTCTGGGCTCGCCGCGGGGCGAGCCCGCGCGACCGCCGTCGGAGTGGCTAGCCGAGATCCACTCCGGTGAGACGCACGCTCTCCCTCCACAGCGCGGCACCGAGCGCCGGGTCGCGATCCCCGAGCGGCCGATCGCGCCGCGCGAGGGATCGCCAGTAGCCGCCCGTGGAGCTCTCGAGCTCGGGATCGGTGGCGAGCCGAAGGCAGGTGCGAGCCGCCCGTGCGGCACTCGGGAAGAGATGGCGGATCATCGGCCGCGCGAGGGAGTAGAGGAGCCCGGGATTGTTGGCCGCAATGTTGGAAGCGACCGGGCCCGGGTCGACGGCGTTCACCGTGACGCCGGTTCCCGCGCTGCGGCGCGCCAGCTCCAGGGTGAAGTAGAGGATGGCCAGCTTCGAGCGGGCGTAGGCCTGGCTCACCGAGTAGCCGCGCTCGAGCTGGAGGTCGTCGAGGTCGAGCCTGGCGATCCGATAGCTGTCCGAGCAGACGTTGACGACGCGGGCGGGAGCGGAGGCCTTCAGGCGCTCGAACAGCCGCAGGGTGATCTGGAACATCGCGAGGTAGTTGACCGCGAAGGTCTGCTCGAGACCTTCCGCGTTCACCTGCCGGTGCAGGTTCACGAGCCCGGCATTGTTGACGAGCACGTGGAGCGGACGGCCGCTCGCCAGGTACGCGTCGGCCGCGCGGTCCACCTCCGCCCGGTTCGCGAGGTCGCACAGCAGGACCTCGGGCTTGCGACCCGTGGCCTCGGCGATCTCGCGCCGAACGGTCTCGCACTTCTGGAGGCTGCGGCCATGGAGCACGACGTCGGCGCCGGCTCGGGCCAGGGCCGCGGCGACCGCTCGGCCGTGGCCGTCGCTGGCGCCCGTCACGAGACACACGCGTCCCGTCATGTCGTGGGTTATCGCGGTCACGGCTCGCGCTCGACGCCGTAGTGCTTGCGGTAGGCCGCGAAGTCGCCGTCGAGCTGATCCCGGCTGAGCCCGAAATCCTCGGGGCGGTAGCGGTGCGAGCTGCGCTCGTTCTTCCGGTTCTGCCTGCGATAGGCGTTCATGGCCTCGATCGTCTCCCGCGCGAGGTCGTAGCCGAGGAAGTCGTAGATGCGGCGGATCTCCTTCATCGGGTCGGCCACGAGATCCGCGTAGTGGATGTCGAGGAACGCTTCGCCGGGCAGGACCCGCCTCGCCTCCATCGCATCGCTGACGCCCTTGCGCTGCTTCGCGTGGAACTGCCGTCCGACGTCGAGGGGGTTCACGTCGTAGCTGAAGAGCCTTCGGGCATGGGCCATCATGCTGCAGAAGGAAGGCACCACCTTCGCGGGGTCGCGGTGGGTGACGATCACCTTCGCGCCGGGGAACACGTCGAGCAGCGCCGCCAGGTTCTCGAGGTGGTGGGGACTCTTGCCGAGGTAGGCGCCCCCACGCTGCCACAGCAGCAGCTGCACGAGCCGCCGGAAATAGCGGTACATGGGTCGCTGATCGGTGGCGTGCAGCCAGGCGCTGTAGGTTGGCACGGGCAGGGTCGAGTCGACCGTCGGGCTCATGAAGCTTCCGTCCTGGAGCAGCACGTCCTCCTCGTAGCCGTCGGCCTCCACCGGATGGATCGCGAAGAACTCGGGTGCCAGATAGCGAAGTGCCCGCTCCGCCCGCTCGGCGAGCTTCGTGCGCGGATCCGGCCGACCGGGCCTCGCCCGCCTCCCCGCCAGCGGCGCGGGCAGGAGGCCCTCCCAGGAGAGCAGGGGGCGCAGGCGCGACTCGCAGCCGAGCAGGCGGTGGAGCAGGGTGGTGCCGGTGCGGGCCAGACCCGCGATGAAGACCGGCCGGTCCACCGGCATCGCCGGGATCTCCGGGCGCTGCGCCGAGAGCTGCTCCAGCCGCATCCGCGTGACGAGCGAGTTCACCAGCGTTCCACGCACGATCATGCGCCCGAAGGGATGGAGATCGGCCTCCTCGTCGAGGGACGCGAGCAGGCGCCGAAGCGCCTCCCGGGTGAGCGGGTCGTCGAAGTCGGCGCCGAGCTCCGAGAGGCCCGACCGCCTGCGTGCCGAGCGCACCAGGGATTCCCGCGTCAGCGCCGGCCGCGCGATACCCAGTCGCTGCAGTGTCCCCCAACCCGCGTTGAGCGCGCGGATCGGCGCGCGCTGGGGCGGCAGGCGGATCACGAGAGCTCCGAGAGCTTCGCCAGCCGGCAACGAGGCTGCGGATGCGCGTCGGCGCGGATCCAGCGGAAGCACATGGTGCCCTGCCGGTGCCCCGCCGTCTCGATCCAGTTCGGATGCCCCGGGTCGTCGTGCGCGACGACGATCTTCACCGACCCGTCGCGCTCGTAGACGGCCGTGTGCTTGTTGATCGTCACCCGGAAGTAGCGGTAGTCGAGCGACTCCATCCAGTGGTTGTCGAGCTGGAAGTTCCAGGTCCGGCACTCGGGCGGCGTCACCTCGATGACGAGCGCCTCCTCGGAGCCGAGCTTCCAGTAGCTGTGGTAGTAGCAGATGTTCGGGTCACCTCCGGCGCCCATGGAGACCCTGTCGTCGAACTTCGGCAGCTGGTTGGTGTGGGCCTGGAAGCCCTTCGCCCAGCCCGCGAACAGGTTCGCGCATCCGACGACCAGGCCCGCCGCCGAGGCCAGGCCCTTGTCGACGAGCTCCGGGCTGAGCGGTGCCGGACGCCTGTCGCCGCCGATCCGCTCGATGCGCAGGTCCGCGGGCGCCTCGCGAGTGCGGTCGAGGTAGGTCTGACGGACGATCAGCTGGGTCGTCTCGGGGACCATGCGCAGCCAGTTGCCGGGCTTCTCCTCGCAGGAGAGGAGGATCTCGAAGGTGCCGTCGTCGGCGATCTCGAGGTCAGCCGCGTCGAGGTGGCCGCTCTGCCGGGAGTCGCCGGTGCTGGCGACGCCCGCGGTCTGGGTGGCGAAGTCGAGGTAGTGGATCGTGTTGCGCCGGCCGACGATCCGGTACTCGTAGGC
>CAZZFT010000250.1:0-4557 GCA_964653555.1 uncultured Spirochaetales bacterium
CCAGGCGGTCGAGGTCGCCGCGGCGCTCTCGAAGGCGGGCTACGGGATCATCACCGGCGGCGGACCCGGCATCATGGAGGCGGCGAACCGGGGCGCGCGCAAGGGCCAGGGCCGCTCGATCGGTCTCAACATCAAGCTCCCCTTCGAGCAGCAGCCCAACGCCTTCGCCGAGACGATCATCCACTTCAACTACTTCTTCGCCCGCAAGGTGATGTTCGTGAAGTACGCCTGCGGCTTCGTCGGGCTGCCCGGCGGCTTCGGAACCCTCGACGAGATCTTCGAGGCGCTCACGCTGAAGCAGACCCACAAGATCCACGAGTTCCCGGTGATCCTGTTCGGCAGCGAGTTCTGGAAGGGCATGGTGGACTGGCTCGCCGATCAGCCGCTCCGCGAACGGATGGTCTCGCGCCGCGACCTGCGCCTGTTCCACGTGACCGACGACGTGCAGGAGGTGGTCGAGATCGTCGACCGCAACCAGCGGCGGCGCCGGCGCCGGCGCGGCCGCAACGCTCAGCGCGATACGCCCTAGGCGCGGAGCCGTCGTTCGACGGCCCGATCACTGGACGATGGCGGCTCCGGCGGCGGAGGTCCCGATCCGCAGGAACGGCTGGAACGGGAACAGCACCATGTTGATCGCGTAGCCGATCTGCGCCAGCACCGTCGGCGGCACGTACACGATGTCTCCGCCGTACAGCTGGACGTTGGTCGAGAGATCGCCGCTACGGATCGCGTCGATGTCGACGTCGATCACCTCGGTCGAGGGAAGCGAGCGCACGACCACGATGTCATCGGAGTTGGCGAAGAGCGTCACGTCGCCCACCGTGCCGATCGCCTCGCTCACCCGCATCTGGCGCGTCAACGGGAAAGAGGACGGGTTCTTCACCTCGCCGAGCACCGTGACCAGCGAGCTCTGGGCGCTGGCCAGCGCCACGGTGACCACGGCGCCGCGCTTGTAGCGGCCGATCCGGTTCTCGATGTCCGAGGCGATCTCGGTCGTGGTGCGACCGCCGGCCTGGACGTCGCCGATGAGCTGCACGGTGATCATGCCGTCGGGCCGGACCGTGGGCGTCTCGACGATCGGCGGGTCGGGCAGGATGGTGATCGCGAGCTGGTCCGGCGGACCGACGTGGTAGCCGAGGTACTCGATCGGCGGGGGCGGCGTCGGCGTGGTGCTGCAGGCGGCCCCGAGCAGCGCCGCGCAGGCGAGCGCGCCCAGGCGCGTGAAGGCCGTGGCGCGAGGCGCGCCGCCGAGTCCCGTGGTCGCGTTCCGGGCGCGCGCGGCGCCCCCGATCGTGTGGCCCATCACGCCCCTCCTGAACCGGGTTCCCCAACGAACCGGATCCCAACCAGCACTCCGGCCGGCCGGCACCGGGCTATGAGGTACCGCAGATCGGCCCCGACGGGGAGCCCGACGCCTTTTTCGAGGTGCTAGGAGGCCGACGGGAGAGTCGGCGGCGCGCTCCCGTCCGGGCTAGGAGCGGACGAACTGGAACCGGGTGTGGCCGATCTGGATCACATCGCCCGGCTGGAGCGGGTGCGAGCGGATCCCCTTGCCGTTCACCTTGGTCCCGTTGGTGCTCTGGAGATCCTCGATCGTGTAGGAGTCGGTCTCGGCGTCGAACAGGATCAGGGCGTGCTCCCGGGAGATGTTCTCGTCGAGGAGCGTGACGTCCGTGGTCGGATTGCGGCCGATCAGCGTCTCTTCGGCTTCGATCGGATACTCCATGCCGTCGAAGCCGCCGTTGGCGATCACGAGCTTCGCACCGGCCATCGCGCCCCCCTTCGAGCCCAGGCTCCCGCTGCTTCGGCGCATCCGCAGGCGCTCTTGAGGGTCACAGCCTCCGGTGGCGCAGGACGGGCAGGCTCTCGCGGACCCGGGCGAGCTCGTCCAGGGAGCAGTCGGCCACCGCCACTCCGGGCCGGTCGCCGAGCTGGGCGATCACCAGGCCCCAGGGATCCACGATCAGCGACCGACCGTGGCTCGCCCGATCCGGTCCGTGGACACCGCACTGGGCAGGTGCCAGCACGAAGGCCTGGTTCTCGATCGCCCGGGCGCGCAGCAGAACCTCCCAGTGATCCTTCCCGGTCTGTCGGGCGAAGGCGCTGGGCACGGTGAGCCAGCGGGCCCCGCGCTCGGCCTGGGCGCGGTAGAGCTCCGGGAAGCGCAGGTCGTAGCAGATCGACAGCCCGACCGGGCCGATCTCGGTCTCCGCGACGACCACCTCGTCCCCCGGCGCGATGCTCTTCGACTCCGTGTAGACGCCGCCTCCGCCGGCGCGGAGGTCGACGTCGAACAGGTGCATCTTGCGGTAGACCGCGTCGATCTCGCCCCGGGGACCGATCAGCGCGCTGGTGTTGTAGACGCGCTCCGAGCCCGGCGCCGACTCGGCGATCGAGCCGGCCAGGATGCGTACGCCCAGCTCGCGGGCCCAGTCGCGTACCCGATCGAGGATCGGGCCGTCGACCGCCTGGGCGTGGGGGAAACGCTGCCCCTCCCGCCGGATGAAGGCGAACATCTCGGGCAGCGCGATGAAGCGCGCGCCCTGCGCCGCGGCGTCGCGAACGCCGCGCTCCGCCGCGGCGAGATTCGCCTCGAGGTCGTCGGTCGAGCAGAGCTGAACGACGGCGGCGCGGAGCGTGGCGGGATCGGGAATCAGCGGAACTCGGTCGGATCGACGCCGGTGCGTCGGATCACGTCGTAGAAGTCCTTGCGGTCCTTCTTCGCGAGGCGGGCGGCGCGGCTGATGTTGCCGTCGCAGCGGCGCAGCAGCCCCGTGACGTAGCGGCGCTCGAAGGCCCGCTTGGCGTCCTTGAACGACGGGACGTCCTCGGGCGGCGCGGCCAGCAGCAGCGCCTCGGCCGTGATCGCACCGGTGCCCGACAGGCGCAGCGCCTGGGCGATCCGCTCGCCGAGCTCGCGCACGTTGCCGGGCCAGGGCTCCGCGCACAGCGCCGAGCGGGCATCGCTGGTGAAGCCCACGGGCGTGATCCCGGCCTCGCGACACAGCTCTCCCAGGAAGTGCGCGGCGAGGGGAAGCACGTCCTCGGGCCGCTCGGCGAGGCTCGGCAACGCGATCTGGTGCTGCACGAGCTCGTGGAACGGGGAGGGCGACAACGGCTCGCGCGATACGAGGACCACGCGCGCGGTGAGCGACCGGGAGGTCGCATCGCCCTCGCGCTGGAAGCGACCGCCGCTGATCGCCTTGGCGAGCGCCTGCGTGACATCGCTGCTCAGCGCGTCGACGTGGTCGATCAGCAGCGTCCCGCGCGCCGCGCGCTCGAGCGCGCCCTCGTGGGCCTGGGGCAGGCTCGCGTAGGTGGATTCGCCGCAGCCGAAGATCTCCCGGGCGCGCAGCGCCTCGGGCACACCGATGCAGGAGACCACCGCGAGGGGTCCGCTCGCCCGCGGCCCCCAGCTGTGGATGGCGCGGGCGACGTGCTCCTTGCCCGATCCCTCGGGCCCTGTCAGCCAGACGGGAAGATGCGAGGAGGCCGCGGCGAGCGCCTTCTCGACCACCTCCTGGAGGGACCGCGAGGCCCCCACGATCCGATCGCCGCGCCGCCTACCGATCGCTCGGCCAGCAGCGAGGCTCTTTCCGTCGTGCGCCCCACCGGGTTCATCCATCGCGCCATCCCCTGCCCGTTGAATGCGCACAAAGCTATGGAGAATCCGGGGCTCGTGTCAATGCAATTGCGGCCGAAAGGGCCCGGAAACACGCCAAACAAGGGATTGACGCCGGGTGCGCGGGCGTGGTAGCGACGTGGGCGTAGGGGGTAGCCGGCGAGATGGGGGAGGCGCAGCGGTCCCCGGCGCGTCGGGTGCGCCGCCTGCCGAGCGCGCTGATCGACCAGATCGCCGCCGGCGAGGTGGTCGAGCGGCCCGCCTCGGTCGTGAAGGAGTTGCTCGAGAACGCGCTCGACGCGGGTGCGGGCCGGGTGCGCCTGGACCTGCGCGACGGGGGCCGCGAGGCGATCGCGGTGAGCGACGACGGGTCGGGGATGACCCCCGAGGACGCCCGTCTCGCGCTGGAGCGACACGCCACCAGCAAGCTCGCCCAGGCAGAGGACCTCGAGCGGATCGCCAGCTTCGGCTTTCGCGGTGAGGCGCTCCCCGCGATCGCGGCCGTCTCGAGGCTGCGGCTGCGCACGCGCACGGCCGACGCCGCCAGCGGCTTCGAGCTGCGCGTGGAGGGGGGCGAGCGATGTGGGGAGCGCGAGGTGGGGGCGCCGGTCGGCACGCGCGTCGAGGTGGTGGAGCTGTTCGCGAACGTTCCGGCGCGGCGGAAGTTCCTGAAGAGCGCGACGACGGAGTGGGGCCACGCGGTCGACTGGATCGCGCGCTCGGCGCTGGCCGGCCCCGAGGTCCACTTCGACGTGACACGCGACGAGCGCCCGGCCTGGTCGTGGCCCGCCGCGCCACCGCTGGATCGCCTGGCCGCCGTGTTGGGCGAGCGGGAGGCCGAGGCGATGGTCGCCGTCGAAGGTGCCGAGGGTCGGGTCCACCTGCACGGCTGGGTGTCACGACCGGATCGCCATCGCAGCAACCTGACCGGGGTG
>CAZZFT010000251.1:0-4410 GCA_964653555.1 uncultured Spirochaetales bacterium
CGCAGCGCGCGACCGCCAGGGGCCGGACGAGGGCCTCGTGGTCGCCCTGGAGCGTCGGCACCTCGACCTCGCGCCACTCGAGACGATTCGTTCCGATGCAGGTGAGCTGTCGCATCCCGGGAACGTGGCGCGCGCTCGCGCGCCGGGCAAGCGATCTTCCTGCACGAGCGGATGCGCGCCGCGCAGTCGAGCGGCCGGCTCGGCCGGTGCGGCGCGCCCTACCGGGCGAGGGCCTCGACGAGCCAGCTCCGCATGGAGCTCGCTCCAGGGCCCGACCCCGAAGCGGATCGCCACGTCGACGGGCTCGCGAGCGAAGTCCGCATAGCGCCGCGTCGCTTCCAGATCGATCTCGATGCCCGGATGTGCGGTTTCGAAGGCAGGGAGGTGGGGGACCAGCCACTTCGCGCTGAACGCCTCGAGGGCGCTCACGCGGAGCGGGCGGCCCGCGCGAGCGCCGAGACTCCGGCCCGCCTGCTCGAGCTCGCGCAGCGCTCGCTCGACGGCCGCGAGGTAGCGCGATCCGACCTCCGTGAGCTCGAGGCCCGGGTTGCGCCGGACGAAGAGCTGGACGCCCAGGAGTTCCTCCCGGCCCTGGACCTGGCGACTCAATGCCGAGGGGGAGAGATGCAGCTCCACGGCGGCTCGCTTGAGGCTCGACGCCCTCGCCGCGTGCACGAACGCGCGCAGCGAAGCGGTCGAAGGCAGGTCCTCGGTCCTCGTCGGAAGGGATATCGCGGTTGAAGACGCTCGGCAGCGGTCGTTCGGACTCCGGGGCCGGGAGGGCCGCCGCAGAAGCCGCGGCCTACCTCGTTCCGGGTTCGCGAAGCGGGTCCGTGACCGGAGCCCAGCTCGACCTCTGGGGGGCGGATCCTCGGCGGGCCGCGCCGTGACCGGCGCTCCCTTCCCCTACGCGGTAGATTCGGCCTCGCCGTCCGTGCGGAGCCGCGATCGCAGGGTTCCGCTCGATTACGAGCTCCGTGAACTCCGTCAGGTCCGGAAGGAAGCAGCGGTAGCGGGGTTTCGATTGCGAGCGGGGTGCCCTGCGATCCCGGCTCCGCACGGGCGGCGAGCCCCGAGACGGAAGGCAGGCGAGAAGGATTCCCCCCTCCCCCATGTCGTACCAGGTTCTCGCCCGGAAGTGGCGGCCCCAGAGCTTCGACGACGTCAGCGGGCAGGCGCACGTCACCACGCCCCTGCGCAACGCGATCCGCACCGGCCGGGTGCCCCACGCCATCCTTCTTACGGGCCCGCGCGGCGTGGGCAAGACGACCCTGGCGCGGATCCTGGCCCGCTGCCTGAACTGCGACAAGGGCCCCACCGACACCCCCTGCGGCGAGTGCGACCCGTGCCGGGAGATCGGCGCGGGCACCTCCACCGACGTGCAGGAGATCGATGCGGCGAGCCGCACCAGCGTCGACGACGTGCGCGAGCTGATCTCCGCGATCCGCTATGCGGCGGCGCCGGGCAAGCATCGCATCTTCGTCGTGGACGAGGTGCACATGCTGTCGGCGGCGGCCTTCAACGCGCTGTTGAAGACGCTGGAGGAGCCGCCGCCCCGCAGCCTGTTCGTGTTCGCGACGACGAACCCGGAGAAGATCCCGTTCACCGTGCTCTCGCGCTGCCAGCGCTACGACCTGCGCCGGATCTCGGCGAGCGAGATCGTGGCGCGCCTCGCCGAGATCGCGCGCGCGGAGGGCCTCACGATCTCGAACGGGAGCCTGCTCGCGGTCGCGCGCGAGGCCGACGGCTCGATGCGCGACGCCCAGACCCTGCTCGACCAGGTGATCGCCTACGGCGGGGGCGAGATCTCCGACGCCCAGGTGGCGGAGGTGCTCGATCTCGTCGACCGCCGCGTTCTGCTGCGGATCGCCACCGCCTGCATCGACGGCGAGCCCGCTGCCGCCCTCGCCGCGTGCCGCGAGGCCGGCGAGGCGGGACTCGACGCGAAGCGGCTGTCCGAGAACCTGCTCCAGCTGCTGCGCGACCTGGTGGTGGTGCGCATCGCCCCCGACGCGCCGGAGCTGCTCGAGGCCTCCGAGGAGGAGATCGCCGAGCTGCGGACGCTGGCCGGCAAGAGCGACGCGACGCGGCTGCGGCGCATGTTCCGCGCCCTGGTGCACGAGCAGGAGGACCTGGCCTGGGCACCTCGGCCCTTCGCGGTGCTCGAGCTGGCATTGGTACGCCTGGCGACCCTGCCCGACGGAGACGACGTCGCGCGGCTGCTCCAGCGTCTCGACGTCCTCGAGCGGCGCCTCGCCGGATCCGAGGACGCCGGCGGAAGCGACGGCGCGCCGCCGGCGGGTTCCGCGCCGGGGCGGGGCGGCGCGCCCGCCCGCGGTCGCTCGCCCCGGCGACGCGACGCGGCTCCGCCGACCGAGGCCCCGCGTACCGCGCCCTCGACCGAAGGCGACGGTGAGACCTTCGAAGCCGACGCCGCACCGGGCGCGCCGCTCGCCACGGTGCTCGATCGCCTGCGAGCCTTCGCGCGCGCCGACGAGCCCGGAATCTTCGCCGCCCTCGACGGCGCAGAGCTGCTGGAGCGCCGCCCCGACCGCCTGCGCATCCGCGTGCCCGAGCCCTTCGCCGCGCGCCGGCTACGCGAGAAGCAGGAGGTGCTCGACGCCCTGGCCGCGCGCTTCTTCGACCGCCCGGTGCGCGTCGAGGTCGAGGACGCCGAGCCGCCGGCCGCCGCTTCGGCGGAGAACGGCGCGCCCGACCCCGAGCTGCTGCGCCAGCGCCGCCAGGACGCCCTCAACGATCCGGCGGTCGGACGCGCGCTGGAGATCCTGGGTGCCGACATCGTCGAAATCCGACCGCTCGGGGGAGGACGCTAGTGCCCGACCTCGGCGAGTGGATGGCCAAGGCGAAGGAGGCCCAGGCGAAGATCGCCGAGCTCCAGCGCCAGCTCGCCGCGCGCCGTGTGGAGGGAACGGCCGGCGGCGGAATGGTGCGCGCCGAGGTGTCGGGCGCCCTGCGCGTGCTGCGGATTGAGATCGAGCCCGAGCTGCTCGCCTCGGGCGACCGGGAGATGGTGCAGGACCTCGCCGCGGCGGCGGTGAACGCCGCCCTCGCCAATGCCCAGCGCATCGTCCAGGAGGAGATGCAGAAGGCTTCGAGCAGCTTCGCCCTGCCGATGCTGCGCGGCGACGAGCCGAGCTGAGCCACCGCCGTCATGCGCAGCGCTCCCCCGATCGACCGCCTCGTGGCCTGTCTCAAGCGTCTCCCCGGCATCGGGGAGAAGTCGGCCACGCGCCTGGCCTTCCACCTGCTCGGGGCGCCCGAGACGAGCGTACGCGAGCTGGCCGAGGCGATCGCCCGCCTCCAGCTGGACATCGTGCTGTGCGAGCTGTGCTTCGACCTGACCGACCACTCCCCATGCGAGATCTGCCGCGACGAGCGGCGCGATCCGACTCTTCTGTGTGTCGTCGAGGAGCCGGCGGACCTGGCGGCGATCGAGCGCAGCGGGCGCTTCCGCGGCCGCTACCACGTGCTCGGGGGTGCCTTCGCGCCGATCGACGGGGTCGGGCCCGACGAGCTGCGGATCGCCGAGCTCGAGGCACGGGTCGGGGCCGGCGGGATCGAGGAGGTCCTGCTCGCCACCAACCCCAACGCCGAGGGCGACGCCACCGCCCATTATCTGATCGAGCGGCTGCGGCCCACCGGGGTGCGCCTGTCCCGGATCGCCTTCGGGATGCCGCTGGGCGGCGACCTCGAGTACGCGGACCACGTGACCGTGGGCATGTCGGTCGAGAATCGGCGTACTCTCTAGGCGCTCGGGGGCCGGGATGCTCAAGATCTGCCCGCGGCGCGCCGAGACGCCTGCCGTGGCGAGTTGCCACGGGGAGTGTTCGCAGGGTACCCTGCGAACGTTCAAATCTCTTTGATCCCGAGCGGTTATCGAGGCATTTGCGGATGCGCAAGCACGACGGGCAGCTCGTGATGTACGACGAGGATTACCGCCTGATCTCGGCGGTGACCCAGCGTCTCGTCCGAGACGCGAACGCGAAGGGCATCTTCGTCGTCGACCGCAACGGGCAGCTGATCGCCGAGGCCGGCGAGATGCGCGGGCTCGACACCACCAGCCTGGCGTCGCTCACCGCGGGCTGCATCGCTGCGACCGGCGGCCTCGCGAAGCTCGTGGGCGAGGACGACTTCCCCGTGCACTTCCACCAGGGCCAGCGCGACAACCTGCACATCACGCTGGTCTCCCACCGCATCATCCTCGTGGTGGTCTTCGACGACCGCAGCTCGCTCGGTCTCGTCCGCCTGCGGGTGAAGAAGGCGGGCGCCGAGCTCGCGAAGATCTTCGAGGAGATCCAGAAGAAGACGGAGCAGGAGACCGCGAAAGGCGGCACTCCCTTCGCCGAGATCACCGACGACGACATCGACAAACTCTTCGCGGACTGACGC
>CAZZFT010000252.1:0-4394 GCA_964653555.1 uncultured Spirochaetales bacterium
GATTCCGGGCTAAGAACGCGAAATCGATACCGATTTGGGCGACGGGTGTCAATCGTCGTCGGTTTCGGGGGCGCTCGTCGTCCCCGCGGCCTCGGCGGCGGGGGCCTCGGGGATCTCCTCGACGAGCACGGTGGCCTGCCCCGGGTCCTCCTCGACCGTCATCACGCGCAGTCCGTCCGGAGGGCGGTCGGCGAGCCCGGCGGCGAGCTGGCCCGCCCCGCGGTCCGCGTCGATCGCCAGCACGGCGCGGCCGTCGGTGAACTCGATCGGAACCACCGAGCGCACGCCGCGGTCGGCCGCGAGGGCCTTGCGCAGCTGCGCGAGCGGGCGGTAGCTGGTCAGGCCCTCCACCACCAGCCGCACCTCCTGGGCCGACCCGCCCGACCCGGGCGACACCAGCCCGAGGGCGGCGAGCCGGGCGCGCACGGCGTCGAGGTCGAGGTCGATGTCGGCCACCACCACGTATTCGTAGTCGACGTCCGACTGGCCGGAGAACATCGCGTGGCGCCGTCCGCGGTCCTCGCGGATCCGGAAGCGGGTCGCGTACACGTAGGGGTCGTCGCCGAGATGCTGCTCGACCCACGCAGAGGGCGAGATCGGCTCGCCGTCGGGCCCGATCTCCCCGTCGGGCGGCGTGAAGTCGTCGGGCAGCATCTCCATCGCCGCGTTCGTCACCGCGTCGGCGACCGCCGCGCGCACCGCCGCCTCGCGGGGATCGGTGACGTCCTTGGTGATCGGCGCCACCCCGACCGATTCCACGGCCGCTGCGGCGGCCGCCGACGCGAGGACCGCGATCCACGCCAGAGCCGCCACTCCCCGACGCGAACGCAGCGCGGCGATCCAGCGACCGCTCATACGCGAACCTCCGTCACGGAGCGCCCGAACAGGGCGTCCACGTCGCGCTTCAGACCCTCGTCGGGCCGCACGCCGCGCAGAGAGGATACGGCGAGGACCGTCTCGCTGCGGTCGGGAATCACCAGGTGCACGCGCACGGCGCACTCGCCCGGACTCCGCGCGAGCCGGTCCCGCAGGGCGGTGAGCCGGTCGGGCGTGGCCTCCTCGGCGCCGATCCGCACGGTGAGCTCCCGGGCCAGCTTCTCCTCGGCGCGCGCCAACTCGATCACCTCCCGCACCAGGATCTTCGGCGGATCGCCGGCCTCCAGCGTACCCGCCACCAGCAGCGGGGTCGGTCCCTCCCCCCCATCGGTCTGGTGGGCCTGCTTCAAGAGGCCGCCGTACTGGGCGTACGTCTCGGCGAAGACGACCAGGTCGAAGCTGCCCTCCAGATCCTCGAGGGTCGCGAAGGCCATCAGGGAGCCGCGCCGGGTGCGCGTCTCGCGCAAGGAGGCGATCAGCCCCCCGGCGCGGACGTCGCGTCCCTCGCGCCCCGCGCTCTCGCCCGCCCGCGTGTCGGCGAAGCGCGCCAGCTGGGGGGCGACCGCGGAGAGCGGATGACCGGTGACGTAGAAGCCGAGCACCTCCTTCTCCTGCTCGAGGCGCTGGCGCTCGGTCCACGGCGCCGTGGAGACCAGCGAGGGCTCCGGCGCCGCTTCGCTGCCCAGGCTGCCGAACAGGCTCTCCTGGCCGATCTCGCGGTCTCGCTGGGCGGCGGCGCCGGCCTCCAGCGCCACGTCGAGGGACGCCCACACGTCGGCGCGCTCGGCGTGGATCTCGTCGAAGGCGCCGCACTTCACGAGGCTCTCCACGACGCGGCGGTTCACCCGGCGTCCGTCGATCCGGGAGGCGAAGTCGAACAGGCTGCGGAACGGTCCCCCGCTGCCGCGCGCGTCGAGGATCGACTCGATCGCTCCCTGCCCGACGTTCTTCACCCCGGCCAGGCCGAAGCGGATCCCCTCGGCCACGACGGTGAAGTCGCGCTCGGACTCGTTCACCGAGGGCGGCAGGATCTCGATTCCGAGCTGCTGGGCGTGGGCGATGTAGCGCGAGAGCTTGTCGTGGTTGCCCGACTCCGTGGTGAGCAGCGCCGCCAGGTACTCGCGCGGGTGGTTCGCCTTGAGATAGGCCGTCTGGTAGGTGATCAGCGCGTAGGCCGTCGAGTGCGACTTCGCGAAGCCGTAGCCCGCGAACTCGGCCATCAGCGAGAACACCTCCTCCGCCTTCTTCTTGTCGATCCCCCGCTCGACCGCCCCGGAGACGAAGCGCTCGGCCTGCTTCGCCATCTCCTCGGGCTTCTTCTTGCCCATCGCCCGGCGCAGCAGGTCCGCCTCGCCGAGGCTGTAGCCGGCCAGGCGGTTGGCGATCTGGAGCACCTGGTCCTGGTAGACGATCACGCCGAGCGTCTCGGCGGTGAGCTGCTCGAGCTCGGGCAGCAGGTACTCGATCTTGGTCAGCCCGTTCTTGCGGTTGATGTAGTCCTCGACCATTCCCGAGCCGAGGGGACCGGGGCGGTAGAGGGCGACGATCGGGATCAGCTCCTTGAAGGTGCGCGGCTTGAGCTTCACCACCAGGTCGGTCATCCCGCCCGACTCCACCTGGAACACGCCCTCGGTCTCGCCGGTGGCGAGCATGTCGTAGGTCTTCGGGTCGTCGTAGGGGATGCCGTCGATCTCGAACTCGGGCTGGCGGCCCCGCACGCGTCGCTCGGCGTCCGCGATCGTGGTGAGCGTGCGCAGGCCGAGGAAGTCGAACTTGATCAGCCCGATCTTCTCGACGCAGCGCATGTCGAACTGGGTGACGACGTCGCCCGAGCGCGGGTCCCGGTACAGGGGAACGGTCTCGATCAGCGGGGCGGTGCCGATCACGACGCCCGCGGCGTGGGTGCTGGCGTGGCGCGTCAGCCCCTCGAGCTTGCGCGCGGTGTCGAACAGGCGCTGCACCTGGCCGTCGGCCTCGATCCGCGCGCGCAGCTCGGCCGACTGCTCGATCGCCTCCTCGAGGCTGATGCCGAGCGTGTCGGGGATCATCTTCGCCAGGCGATCGACGTCGCCGAAGGACATGCCGAGCACGCGGCCCACGTCGCGCACGGCGGCGCGCGCCTGGAGCTTCCCGAAGGTGATGATCTGGGCGACGCGCCGGCCGTCGTCGCCCTCGCCGTCGTACTTCTCCGCCACGTAGCGGATCACCTGGTCGCGGCCCTTCATGCAGAAGTCGACGTCGATGTCGGGCATGCTGATCCGCTCGGGATTCAGGAATCGCTCGAAGATGATGTCGTACTCGATCGGATCGACACCGGTAATCCCGAGCGACCAGGCGGCGAGGCTGCCCGCGGCCGAGCCCCGCCCGGGGCCCACCGGGATGCCGTGCCGCCGGGCGTAGCCGATGAAGTCGGCCACGATCAGGAAGTAGCCGGCGAAGCCCATCGAGGTGATCACGCCGAGCTCGTGCTCCATCCGCGTGCCGTACTCGGCCAGCTTCGGCGGGATCGGCTCGTCCGACGCCAGCCCGAGCCGCTCGCGCAGCCCGGCCCAGGCCTGGGCCTGGAGCACCTGCTCGCGCGTCCGGCCGGCGGGCACCTGGTACTCGGGCATGTGGTAGCTGCCGGTGTCGATCCCCAGCTCGAGATCGCAGCGCTCGGCGATCTCCAGCGTGTTCGCGATGGCCGAGGGGTGGTCGCGGAACACCTCGGCCATCTCGTCGCCGTCCTTCACGTAGAAGCCGTGGCCGTCGAACTTGAAGCGCTGGGGATCGTCGAGGTTGGTGGCGGTGCCGATGCACAGCAGCGCCTCGTGGTGGGCGTGGTCGCAGGCCTCGAGGTAGTGGGCGTCGTTGGTCGCGACGAGCGGCAGGCGCAGGTCGCTGGACATCTTCGTGAGCTCGGCGTTGACCGTGTCCTGGAGCCCGATGCCGTGGCGCTGGATCTCGAGGTAGTAGCGGTCGGGGAAGATGCGCGAGAACTCCTCCACGAGCTGCCAGGCCGTCTGGACCTGCCCGCCCGTGATCGCGCGGCACACCATCGAGGAAAGGCAGCCCGAGGTGGCGATCAGCCCCTCGCTGCGCTCGCGCAGGATGTCGAGGTCGATCCTGGGCTTGTAGTAGAAACCCTCGAGGTATCCCTTCGAGACCAGGTAGATCAGGTTGCGGTAGCCGGTCTCGTTCTGGGCGAGCAGGAGCAGGTGGTTGATCGCGTCGAAGCCGCTCTCGTCGCGCTCCCGCTTCTCCTTCTCGAAGCGCGACCCGGAGGCGATGTACACCTCACAGCCGAGGATCGGCTTGACCCCGGCGCGCCGCGCCGCCTCGTAGAACTCGACCACGCCGAACAGGTTGCCGTGGTCCGTGAGCGCCACGGCCGGCATCGACAACGCCTTGGCGCGCGAGAACAGCGGGTCGATCTTGATCGCCCCGTCCAAGAGCGAGTATTGGCTGTGCAGGTGCAAGTGGACGAACGGCCGAGTCACCAACCCCCCTTTGGTCTTCGCTCGCCTTCGGCTCGCTGC
>CAZZFT010000253.1:0-4347 GCA_964653555.1 uncultured Spirochaetales bacterium
CCGGCGCGATCGCCTATCCGAAGTCCGCCCTGCAGACCGCGCGCGACCTGCGCGCCGGTCGCGGCGGAGTGGCCCTGTACCTGAATCCGCTCGCGCCCGAGGACGTATTCCGGGTGACGGCGGCGGGAGAGGTGCTCCCGCAGAAGTCCACCTTCTTCACCCCGAAGCTGCCGAGCGGGCTCGTGTTCCGTCCCCTGGACGCCGCGTGACCCGCCGCCGGCCGGGCGGCCCCCCGGAGCGCGTCGGTCCCCTGCTGCCCGGGGTGCTGCGCGACCTGGGCCTGGGCGAATCGGCGCGGGCCCTGCGCATCCACGAGCGCTGGACCGAGGCGGTGGGCGCAGAGGTGGCGTCCCACTGCCAGCCGGTCGCGCTGCGCGACGGAGTGCTCGAGGCCCGGGTCGACTCGAGCGCGTGGTGCCAGACGCTGCGCCTGCGCGCGCCGGAGCTGCTCGACGCCCTGGCGCGCGAGCTCGGAGACGACGCGCCCCGATCGCTCTGGCTGCGGCTCGGGTAGCGGGTACTCTGTGCCGCCATGGACCCCAGACCCGAAGGAGACGACCCGCTCCCCGCAGGCGGCCCGGACGACCGATTTCGCTGCGATTTCTGCGGCCGGGAGGTCAATCGGGTCCGTCGGGTGGCGCTGGATCGCGACTACGACCGGCTCCAGACACCCCACCAGGTGCAGTACGCGTGCTCCGCGTGCTCCGAGCGCAAGGAGCGGGAGCGCGCCGCCGGCTCCGCCTGAGGCGCTCGGGAGCGCTTGACCCGGAGAGGGCGTTTCCCTAGAGTGCGCGCCTACTTCGGCCCCGTGGCGACACTGCGTCGTCGGCTCGATCGCGCGCGGCGGCCAGCGAGCACTGGACCCATCTCATGGTGAAGATCCGCTTGTCCCGCGCGGGCGCGCGCAACCGCCCCTTCTACCGCATCGTCGCGATCGACGAGCGCAGCCCCCGCGAAGGTCGGCCGCTCGAGTTCCTCGGCACCTACGATCCGAAGGCCCATCCGGGCAGGATCCAGGTGCGCGCCGACGCGATCGCGGCGTGGGTGGCCAAAGGTGCGCAGCTGTCGCCCACGGTGAAGTCTCTGGTCCGCCGTGCCAAGGCCGGCGCGGGGGCTGCGTGATGGCGAAGCCGGCCGAGCTGATCGAATTCGTGGCGAAGGCGCTCGTCGATCGGCCCGAAGAGGTCGCGGTCCGCGTGTCGGACGGCGGTCGGCTGCTCGAGCTCGAGACGAATGAGGACGACCGTGGTCGCGTGATCGGCCGTCAGGGTCGGGTGGCGAAGGCGATGCGCGCGCTGCTCGGAGTATCGCGCGATGGGGCGGACTGCCGGCTCGACATCGTCGACTAGCAAGCGGCCGCAGGCCGCGCGCAGCGAGCCGCAGGCGAGCGGAGTCGAAGGGGAGAGCAAGCGGCCGCAGGCCCCGCGCAGCGAGCCGCAGGCGAGCGAAGTCGAACAGGAAGCACAGCGCGCTCCGGCCAGCGCTCCGAACGGGGTGACGGTAGGACGCGTGATCGGGGTGCACGGATCGCGCGGCGAGCTGCGGGTCCGGCTCCTCGAGAAGACCGACAACCCATTGCAGGCCGGGACGAGCATCTGGCTCGCCCGCGAAGAGGGGGATCCGAAACCAGTCGAGGCCCGCGTGCGGGCGGTCGACTCCGGGCGTCGCGGTGAGGCGAGGCTCGTCCTCGAGGGCGTCGAGAGCCGCGATGCGGCCGAGACGCTGTGTGGGAGGATCGTTCGGGCTCGCGCCGAGCACCTCGAGCCGCTCCCGGCGGGTGAGTACTACCAGTACGAGCTCGTGGGGTGTCGGGTGGAGGACGGCGGCGGGCGCGTCCTCGGCGTCGTGTCGGGGATCTGGGAGACCGGGGCGCCGGACCTGCTCGTCGTCGTCGACGAGCGCGACGGAGGCCGCGAGCACCTGATTCCGGCGGCGCGCGGGATCCTGCGCACGGTGGACCTGGAGGCGAAGCGGATCGTGCTCGACGTACCGCCGGGTCTGCTCGACGCCGACCCGGATCGGGGCGGCGAGGTCGAAGGCGACGAGATCCCAGGGATCGGCGAGGACGAGACGTGAAGCGAATCGACGTCGTGACGATCTTCCCGGGGCTCTTCGATCCGTTCCTGCGCGAGTCGATCCTCGGCAGCGCGGTGTCGTCCGGACGCGTCGCGATCGCCGTCCACGATCTGCGGGCCTGGACGACCGACCGGCATCAGGTGGTCGACGATGCACCCTACGGCGGCGGGCCGGGGATGGTGATGAAGCCGGAGCCGCTGGTGGCGGCGATCGAGGCTCTCGCCGGTCCGAAGGGTCCCGAGCGCAGGGCGCACGTCGTGCTGATGACACCCCAGGGCGCGCGCCTCGAGCAGGCCCATCTCGCCGAACTGTCCCGCGTCGAGGCGTTGGTGATCGTCTGCGGCCGCTACGAGGGAGTCGATCAGCGTGTCGTGGAGCTGGCCGTCGACCAGGAGATCTCGATCGGCGACTACGTGCTGTCGGGCGGCGAGGTGCCGGCGATGGCGCTGATCGAGGGTGTGACCCGACTGCTGCCCGGCGTGCTGGGCAATCCGGATTCCGCGAAGTTCGAATCGTTCCAAGAAGGACTACTGGAGGGACCCCAATACACACGGCCGGCCTCGTACCGCGGCCGCGCGGTGCCGCCGATCCTGCTCTCGGGGGATCACGGCGCCGTCGCGCGTTGGCGGGCCGAGCAGGCCCACGCGGCGACGCGCTCCCGTCGGCCGGATCTGCAGCGCGAGCAGACTGGCGGCGGAGAGGACGGCGGCGCGAAGGCGGTCCCAGGAGACGAAACATGAATCGCATCGACGCCGTCCACCCCACCTCCGCACGCCGCGACCTGCCGCCCTTCCGTCCGGGCGACACCGTGCGCGTTCACGTCAACATCACCGAGGGCGACAAGCAGCGCATCCAGGTCTTCGAGGGCGTCGTGATCCGCCGGCGCGGCCACGGACCCTCGGCCACCTTCACGGTGCGCAAGGTCTCCTACGGCGTCGGCGTCGAGCGGATCTTCCTCGTCGAGGCGCCCTCGGTGACGAAGCTCGAGATCAAGTCGCGCGGCCACGTGCGGCGGGCCCGTCTCTACTACCTGCGCGAGCTGCGCGGCAAGAAGGCGCGGCTGCGCTCGAAGGTCCGCGACCTCTCCGGGCTGGTCTCCGAGCAGGAGGCGGGCAGCGCTGCCGACGCCGGCGAGATCGAGGTGGTGCCCGCGGAGGCCGAGGAGGCCTCGGGCGCCGCGGCCGCGGAAGAGGACGCCGCGCCCCAGGCCTAGTGTCCCGGGTCAGTCGCCGAGCTCGAAGGCGCCCGGCCAGTGGGTGACGCGGAGGCGCTCGCCCGCGCCTTCGCAGGTGACCACGTCGAAGCGCACGCTTCGCGGATGCCGTCGGGTGGCACGCAGCCAGGCCGCCGCCCCGCGTGCCAGGCGTGCCCGCTTGCGCGCGTCGACCGCCTCGGCGGCGGTGCCGAAGCGGCTGCCCGAACGGGTCTTCACCTCGACGAAGGCGATCACACCGCGGCGCTCGACCACGACGTCGATCTCGACCCGATCGGCGCGCACGTTGCGCGCCAGGACCCGGTAGCCTCGACTCTCGAGATAGGCGACTGCCGCCGCCTCGCCGGCCTCGCCGAGGGCGCGACGTGAATCGGTCACGGGAAGCTCCCCGGGACCGGGGCGGCGCAGAGGGTACCGACACCTGGGCTACGATCGCCCGCCCGGCGGGCCATCCGGGACGGGGAGGGCGCGGAACTTGGGCTCGAGTGTGATCGGAGTTCTCGGCGGCAGCGGCGTGTACGAGCTCGACGGGCTCGAAGACGCGCGCTGGGAGGCGGTCCGCTCGCCCTTCGGTCGCCCCTCCGACGCGATCCTCCGCGGCCGCCTGGACGGGGTCGAGTTCGCCTTCCTCCCGCGCCACGGCCGCGGACACCGGATTCCGCCGAGCGAGATCGACTACCGGGCGAACGTGGACGCCCTGAAGCGTCTCGGCGTCACGGACCTGATCTCGGTCTCCGCCTGCGGCTCCCTGCGCGAGGAGCTCGCCCCGGGCACGTTCGTGCTCGTCGACCAGTTCGTCGACCGCACCAGCGCGCGCGCCAAGAGCTTCTTCTCGACGGGCTGCGTCGCCCACGTGTCGATGGCGGACCCGGTGTGTCCCCGGCTCCACGATGCGGTCGAGGCCGCGGCTCGCCGCACAGGCGTGGGCATGCGCCGTGGCGGCGTGTACCTGGCGATGGAGGGACCCCAGTTCTCCAGCCGCGCCGAGTCGGAGCTCTACCGATCCTGGGGCTGCGACGTGATCGGGATGACGAACATGCCCGAGGCGAAGCTCGCCC
>CAZZFT010000254.1:0-4308 GCA_964653555.1 uncultured Spirochaetales bacterium
TCGGCGCGCGAGATCTCGCGGGTCGCGTCGAGCAGCCGCTCGCCGATGGCCGCCACCGCGCTCGAGCGGATCGCGTCGGCGAAGACCTCGACCGTCACGGCGGCACAGACCTCGCCGTGGCGATCGAAGACCGGCGCCGTGATCGTGCTGACGCTCTGCTGCTCGCCGTCGGTGTCGCGATGTTGGTAGGCCGTGCGTCCGAGCTGCTCGATCGTCCGGAGCAGCTCGCGCCGCAGCTCGGCGGAGTGCGGATCGTCGGCGAGCTCGCCGAGCAGGCTCCCGAGCTTGCGCCGACCGGGGACCTCGAGCGCGACGCTGTAGCCGCGCTCGAGGACCCGCTCGAGGATCTCCCGCTGCCGCTGCCGATCCGCGGGCGGAGCGCCGCCGCGGAGCAGCCACTGCTGCACCTCCTCTTCGGGCGCCCAGGCGACGAAGACCGAGGCCAGGGGCGCCATGATCGGAATGCGCTGCCCGACCTGGGTGCGGTCGAGCTTCGCCGCCGGGTGGGCCCCGGCCCGGGCGCTGCAGAGCGCGTCCGGCCCCGCCCGCACCAGGGCCAGCGTTCCCATCCCCAGCTCCTCGGCGAGCCTTCGCAGCTGGCCGCGGGTCTCGTCGACGATCGGGTTCTCGCGGAGCGCGGCATCGCCGATGGCGACGAGCGCGGCGCCCAGCGAGAAGGTCCGGTCCTTCGGGTCGCGCGTCAGGTAGCCGCACTCCACCAAGGCCATCAGCAGGTTGTGGGTGGAGGCGAGGTTGATGCCCAGGCGGCGCGACAGCTCCGAGTAGGTGAGGCGCTCGTCGGGATGCGCGGCCAGGAAGTTCAGCAGGTCGGCGGTCCGCGTCGCGGAGAGGGCACGTCGGGGCATGGCAGCCGAATATTACCATTGCAATGCTGGAATCATGATTGCAATAGGCGGAGCCCCAGCGGAGCCCGCATAGTGTTCCGAGGCCGGCGACTCCTTCGCCGTCGAGGACTCGACCATGGACGAGACGGTGGACACGCCCTTCCTGCGCCGCGCCGCCCAGGCCTCCGACCTCGCCGCGCTCCGGGCAGCGCTCTACCAGGGCACGCGGGATGGCGAGCTGGCCGCGCTCGGCCCCGTCGCCGCCCTGGGCGAGGCCGATCGGGCCCGCCTGGTCGACCGGGCCGTCCACCTGCTGGAGACCCGGCTCGCGGACATCGAGTGGCGTGTCCCCTCGGACGCGGAGATCCGTGAGATCATGGACCTCGTGCTCGGCGTGCCGACGCGCGACGAGCACTTCGAGGTGCGCCGGAACTTCCTGCGCTTCACGCCCTTCCCCTTCCAGTTCGAGCGCCCGGAGGGCTCCGCGCCGGTGCCCCGAGGCTTCGAGGTCGCGATCATCGGCGCGGGCCTCGCCGGGATCGCCATGGCCGTCCAGCTCGAGCGGATCGGCATCCCCTACGTCGTCTACGAGCGGGGCCACGAGATCGGCGGCACCTGGAGCACCCACAAGTACCCCGACATCCGCGTCGACACCCTCAGCATCACCTACGAGTTCAGCTTCGACGACGTGCATCCCTGGACCGAGTACTTCGCCCGGGGCGGGGAGGTCCGGAGTTACATCGAGTCCATCGCCAGGAAGTACGGCGCCTTCGAGCACGTCCGCCTCGGCCACGATCTCGAAGAGGCGCGCTTCGACGAGGAGCGCTCGATCTGGCGTCTCGTCTTCCGACGGCCCGACGGAGAGCGCGTCGAGCGGAGCGCGAACGCGATCGTGAGCGCGGCCGGCCTCTTCTCGAAGCCCAAGAAGCCGGACATTCCCGGAATCGAGGAATTCCAGGGTAGGGTGCTCCACCCCACGCAGTGGACGCAGGACCTCGACGTTCGAGGCAAGCGCGTCGCCGTCGTCGGGAACGGGTCGAGCGGTGTTCAGCTCCTGGCGCCCGTGGCCGCCGAGGCCGAGCACGTCACGGTCTTCCAGCGCACGCCCCAGTGGATCAGCCCGCGGCCGAACTACGGCCGGCCGGTCGAGCGGGAGGTGCGCTGGCTGATCGACCACCTCCCAGGCTACTGGAACTGGTGCCGCTACACCTCGATCATCGCCCTGATGACCTGGCACGAGGACTACCTCGTCCCCGATCCCGCCTGGGAGGCGAAGGGCGGACACATCACGCAGAAGAGCGAGGAGCTGCGCGGCTTCCTGGTCGACTACATCCGCTCGCAGATCGGCGATCGGCCCGACCTGCTCGAGAAGCTCATCCCCGACTACGCGCCGATGGTCCGGCGCCCCGTCGTCGACAACGGCTGGTACAAGGCGCTCACCCGAGACGACGTCGATCTCGTCACGTCGCCGATCGCCCGCCTCACGGCGCAGGGGATCGAGACGGCCGACGAGAAGCGCCACGAGGTCGATCTGCTCGTGTTCGCGACGGGCTTCGAGGTCGACAAGTTCCTCTGGCCCGCCGAGTACCACGGTGAACGGGGCCTGTCCCTCCGCGACTACTGGGCTCCGGAGAGCCCGCGCGCCTACCTCGGCATGATGGTCCCGCGCTTCCCGAACTTCTTCATGTTGTACGGACCGAACTCCCAGCCCGTCTCGGGCGGCATCTCGCTCCCCTCCTGGTTCCAGATCTGGGCCGCCTGGATCGCCCAGTGCCTCCACGTCTTGTTCGAAGAGGGCCACGCGCGGGTGGCGGTGTCGGAGCAGGCCTTCGAGGACTACAACGCGCGGCTCGACGCCGAGGGAGCGGGCATGGCTTTCATCCAGGACACGCGCTCGATCGAGCGGAACTACTATGTCGGCCCGGAGGGCCGACTGCTCGTGAGCAACCCCTACGAGACCGCCGAGCTCTACGCGATGATGAAGGCGCCGGACCGGGACGACCTGGAGTTCGCGTGATGAGGAAGCCGCCATGAGCCATCCCCCGATCCGCTTCGGGACCTTTCTCGCCCCCTTCCATCCCGACGACGAGAGCCCGACGGAGCAGATCCACCGCGACCTCGAGCTGATGGAGCACCTCGATCGCTTCGGATTCGACGAGGCGTGGATCGGAGAGCACCACTCGGGCGGCTACGAGATCGTCGCCTCGCCCGAGATCTTCATCGCCCACGCCGCCGCCCGCACCCGGCGCATCCGCCTGGGCACGGGCGTCGTCTCGCTTCCCTACCACAACCCGTTCATGGTCGCGGGCCGGGTGCTCCAGCTCGACCACCAGACGCGCGGCCGCGTCATGCTGGGCGTGGGTCCGGGGCAGCTCCCCACCGATGCCTACATGCTGGGGCTCGACATGCGCGACTCGCGTCGGCGCATGGCGGAGTCGCTCGAGGTGATCCTGGCCCTCCTGCGCGGCGAGGAGGTCACGCGGAAGACGGACTGGTTCGAGCTCCACCGGGCCCACCTGCAGCTCCCCGCCGTCCAGCGCCCCCACCTGGAGGTCGCCGTCACCGCGGCCATCTCGCCCTCCGGCGCCCGGGCCGCCGGAACCCACGGCATCGGCCTCCTCTCGGTGGCCGCCAGCGTCGAGAACGGATTCGAGCAGCTTCCCAAGCACTGGCAGGTCTGCGAGGAGAAGGCGGCGGAGCACGGCAAGACCGTCGACCGCCGCAATTGGCGGCTCGTCGTTCCGATGCACATCGCCAAGACGCGGGAGCGCGCCTTCGAGGACATGCGGCACGGCACCCTTCGCCTCACCCGCTATCTCGAGAAGCTGATGGGCGAGAAGCCCGACTTCGCCGACTCCCACGAGCACTGCATCGAGTCGTGGGAGAACGACGGCTGGCCGGTCTTCGGCCGCCTGGTCCTCGGCTCGCCCGACGACGCCGTCGCGGCCATCGAGCGGCTGCGCGAGAAGTCAGGGGGCTTCGGGACGCTGCTGCTGCTGGGGCACAACTGCGCCGACCCCGCGGCGACGCGCAAGAGCTACGAGCTCATCGCGCGCTACGTCGTGCCGGCCGTGAACGGCGACAACCGGGCCCGCACGGCCTCCCTCGAGCTGGCGGACGAGAAGTCCGGAACGCTGATCCCTCAGCTGATGGACGCCATCGGCGCCGCGACGGCCGAGCACGAAGCCGAGCGCAAGGACCGCGGCGGCCGCGGCACCGCCTGGGTCGACGAGCCGAAGGGCTGAGCGGTCCGTCCGGACCGGTGGGCAGCGCCCCCGGTGGGGCTCCCGCAAGAGAGACCTCGAGGGTCCGCTCGACGCGGACTACCTCCCTGTTCCCGCTCACTCCAGGCCGTAGAGCTTCGCGGCGGTGCCGTGCAGCACCTTCTCGACGACGCGTGCGTCGAACGGCTCGAGCACGCGCGACGCGTAGTCGCGCGGGTGCACGGCCAGCGACTGCGGCC
>CAZZFT010000255.1:0-4252 GCA_964653555.1 uncultured Spirochaetales bacterium
CTCGGGCAGCATCGGGATCGCCCGGTCCGGGAAGTAGACGCTGTTGCCGCGCCGCAGGGCCTCGCGGTCGACGGGCGAGCCCGGTGCCACCCAGTGTGCGACGTCGGCGATCGCCACCCACAGGCGGAAGCCCCCCTGAGCTCCCCCGACGGCCTCCACACATACCGCGTCGTCGCGATCGCGCGCGCTGGCGGGATCGATCGTGACGAAGGGCCGGTCGCGCAGGTCCAGCCGCCCGGCCCGCTCGTCGGTGCCGGACGCCGGCAGCGCATCCACCTGGGCGAGCACCTCGTCCGGGAACACGGTGGGCAGACGGTGGCGCCAGACCACGGCGGCGAAGTCGGCGTCCGGCTCGCCCGGGCGCCCGAGGCGCTCGACGACGCGCACCCAAGGCGCCGCGTCGGGGGCGCGCTGCCGCCGGCCACCGCGCGTCGCCGGCACGGCGGCCACGACGTCACCCTCGGCGGCGCCCCCGGCGTCGCCGCGCGCGACGCGCAGCCACCAGTCGCCGTCGTCGCGGTACGGCGCGATGCCGAGCAGCTTCCCGTGGCGCCGTAGGATGCCCACCCAGCGGTCGCGCGCTCCGCCGACCACCTGCAGCGCCAGCGCGGGTCGGTCGCCGCGCGCCGGCGCGATCAGCACGCGGTCGCCGGGATGCGCGCCGGCGAGCTCGAGCAGCCGATGCTCGCGCCCGGCATCGTCCCGGGCGCGACCTGCACCGGTGACTTCGGCCTCGAACACCTCCGCCTCGACCAGGCCGTCGCGACGCGGGATCCGCCAGCCCCCGCGCACCCGCTCCACGCGGCCCTCGCGCTCGAGCCGGCGCAGGGCGCGCTGCAGCGAGCGCAGCTCGTGGCGATCCCCGCCGAGAGCGCGCAGCAGGCGCGCCGCCGGCACGCCGCCGCGGGCCGAGCCGGCCAGGGCGCCGAGCACCCCCTCGGTGTCGAGGCGCGTGCGGCGCGAGCCCCCGCCCGCGCGGCGCTTCGTCGGCCGGCGCGGGCGTGCCATGCCGCCAACTGTACGCAAGCCCGGCGCGCTGTGCGGCCGCTCCGATTGACGCTCTTCCACGCCCCTCCTAGCATCCGCCGCGGATTGCCCGGGTGGCGGAATTGGTAGACGCGCCAGGTTCAGGACCTGGTGGTCGCAAGGCCGTGCTGGTTCGACTCCAGTCCCGGGCACCATCCCCTCGCCGACGGCCGCACAGCGCGGCCCAGGTGCACGAGGCGAGCCCCGGGAACCGGTCCGGCCCCCGACCGTCGCGGGGGTCGAGGCGGCGGCTCGGAAGGCCGATAGACCAGGAGCTCCGCGGTCCGTGGACGGACGGACCGCCGGACCGAGGGAGTGCCCTTGCCCTGGCTGCGACGCCGCAAGCCATACGACCGGAGCCGTCTGCTGGCCGAGGCGGCCCGCGCGCGGTCCAAGGGCAAGGCCCGCAAGGCGATCGCGAATCTGCGCGAGGTGCTGGCGCACGAGCCCAAGAACACGGATCTCCACCGCCGGCTCGCTCCCCTGCTCGCCTCCTCGAGCCAGACGTCGGAGGCGTGGTCGAGCTACCGGATCGCCGTCGCGAGCCTGGTGCGCGCGGGCTTTCTGGACAAGGCCGTGGGCGTCCTGCGGGAGGCCTGTGCGGGCCTGCCCCGGGAGCGTGCCGTGTGGGAGGAGCTCGCCGACGTCGAGTGCCAGCGCGGACGGCCTGTGGACGCGCACCGCGCCCTGCTCGAGGGCCGCAGGCGCTTCCGCTCGCGGCGCGAACGTCCGGAGGCGATCCGGCTGCTGCTGCGAGCGCGGAAGATCGCCCCCCGGGACTTCGAGGCCAACTTCGACCTGGCGGGCCTGCTCGCCCGCACCGGAGCCCGCGGCCCGGCCGCCCGGATCCTGGAGGAGCTGGCCCAGCGGGAGCGAGGGTCGGCACTGCGCCGCACGCGGCGTCGTCAGCTCGCCCTCTCCCCCTCTCCCGCCACCATGTGGCGCTGGCTGCGATCGCTCGTCGGACTGCGATGACCGTCTTGACCCCCTGCTCCCCGGGCTTAGCGTTGCGCGCTTCGAGGAGGACGGGTGTCCGAAGAGCACGACGACGAGCGGAAGCCGGAAACCGAGGAGATCGCGCAGCGCGAGGTGCTCGCAGCCGGCCATGAGCCGATCGAGGTGCCGGCGAGGCTGCCCCTGCTCCCCGTGCGGGATGTGGTCATCTACCCCGGCGTCACGGTTCCCCTGGCGATCGGCCGTCCGCGCTCGCTGGCTGCCTTGGAGCTCGCCGGCGACGGCGGCTTCCTGATCGTCGCCACCCAGCGCGACGCCGGTGCCGAGCAGCCCTCGCTCGAGGATCTCTACCCCGTGGGCTGCATCGTCCGCGTCGTGCGCGTGATCGACGCGAAGCGCGAGGGCAAGCAGGCGATCGTCGTGGGTGTCGCGCGCACCCGGATCCGGCCCTCGGAGGACACTGACGTCACGGGCCGTCTCCCGATCGACCCGATCGACGAGAGCGAGCCCGATAGCCAGGAGCGCGACGCAGCATGGCAGCGCGTCGTCGAGCTGGCGCACCGCGTGATCGACCTGCACGACGACTATCCGGACGAGTGGAAGGCCTTCGTCCAGGGCATCCCCACGCCGGGCATGCTGGCCGACCTGATCGCCTCCACTCTCCCGCTGCCCCCCGAGGAGCGGATCGCCCTGCTCGAGGAGGCAAAGCCCTCACGCCGTCTCGTCCGGGTGGCGGAGCACCTGGAGCGCGAGGTGACGATCGCCGAGACGCAGCGGGCGCTCTCGTCGTCGGGCGTCCAGGAGATGGATCCGGCGCGACGCGAGCGCCTGCTCCGGCGCCGCCTGCGCGACATCGAGGACGAGCTCGGCGAAGGCGACGCCGGCATCCGTGAGGTGGAGGAGCTGCGCGAGAAGATCGAGGCGGCGAAGCTGCCGGAGATCGCGCGCGCCCAGGCCGATCGCGAGCTGCAGCGCCTGTCTGCGCTCCCCCAGCACGCGCCGGATCGCCACCTGATCCGCACCTATGTGGAGTGGCTGGCCGACCTGCCCTGGTCCGTCGAGACCGAGGACAAGCTCGACCTGCACGCCGCGCGCACGGTGCTGGACGAGGACCACCACGACCTCGAGAAGGTGAAGGAACGGATCCTCGAGTTCCTGGCCGTGCGCAAGCTCGCGCCCGAGGCGAAGAGCCCGATCCTGTGCTTCGTGGGTCCGCCGGGCGTCGGGAAGACGTCGCTCGGCCGGTCGATCGCGCGCGCCATGGGTCGCCAGTTCGCGCGCGCCTCCCTCGGTGGGGTTCGCGACGAGGCGGAAGTGCGCGGTCATCGACGCACCTACGTCGGCGCGATGCCGGGCCGCATCCTCCAGAGCCTGCGGCGCGCGGGCTCGCGCAACCCGGTGTTCCTGCTCGACGAGATCGACAAGCTCGGCGCAGACTTCCGCGGCGACCCCTCGTCGGCGCTGCTCGAGGTGCTCGACCCGGAGCAGAACGGCACCTTCAGCGACCACTACATCGAGGTTCCCTTCGACCTCTCCCGGGTGATGTTCATCGCCACGGCCAATACCCTGGCGACGATTCCGCCGGCGCTGCTCGACCGGATGGAGGTGATCGAGCTCCCCGGCTACACGGAGCGCGACAAGCTGGTCATCGCGCGCCAGCACCTGGTGCCGCGCCAGCTCGAGAGCCACGGCCTGTCGGCGAGCGACGTCGACATCCGCGACGACGCGCTGGAGAAGCTGGTGGGCGAGTACACGCGCGAGGCCGGCGTGCGCAACCTCGACCGGAGCATCGCGACGCTCGTGCGAAAGGTCGCACGACGCGTGGCGTCGGCCCGAGCGAGTGGCGGAGGTGCCGCGGCGGAGCCGGTACGGGTGGACGCGGCGTTCGTCGAGGAGGCGCTCGGCGCGCCGCCCCATCTGCCGGAGACGGCCGAGCGCACGACGCAGTCGGGTGTCGTGGTCGGGCTCGCCTACACGAGTCACGGCGGCGACATCCTCTTCGTCGAAGCGACGGTGCTGCCCGGCGGCGAGGGCGTGCGCCTGCGCATCACGGGGCAGCTCGGCGACGTGATGCGGGAGTCGGCCGAGGCGGCGCTCTCCTGGGTGCGCGCCAACGCGGCAAAGCTCGGGCTCGACCCGTCGCTCCTGGCGGGCTGCGAGATCCACCTGCACGTGCCGGCGGGCGCCATGACCAAGTACGGCACGTCGGCGGGAGTGACCATGGCCACCGCTATCGTATCGGCGATCTCGAAGCGCCGCGCTCACGGAGAGT
>CAZZFT010000256.1:0-4206 GCA_964653555.1 uncultured Spirochaetales bacterium
CCGGACAGATCATGCGCTTCGACCAGGACGCCTACTGGGGCATCGGCATCGGCGTGGCGATCACGGGGCGGCTGCCCGAGATCGGCCAGCAGCTGGTGTATCTGCTGCTCGGCGGGCCGATCGTCGGCGGACGCACGCTCTCGCGCTTCTTCGCGCTGCACGTGTTCGTGGTTCCGGGCCTGATCGGCGGGCTCGTCCTCCTGCACCTGCGCCTAGTGTTGCGCCTCGGCGTCAGCGAGCCGCCGGTGGCGGGCCGTCCCGTGGACCCGGACCACGAGCGTGCGCGCTACCTAGAGCGCCTGCGGCGCGAGGGCATCCCGTTCTTCCCGGACGCCGCCTGGCGCGACATGGTCTTCTCGGGGCTGGTGCTGCTCGGCATCCTGGGATGCGCGGCGCTGTTCGGACCCAAGGGACCCGGCGGAGCGCCCGATCCCACCCAGATCCACACCGTGCCCCGGCCGGACTTCTACTTCCTGCCGGTCTTCGCGCTGCTCGCCCTGCTGCCGCCCTGGCTGGAGACCCCGGTGGTGCTGATCGCGCCCCTGCTCGGCGTGCTGGCGCTGCTGGCCCTTCCCCTGATCGCGTGGCGAGGCGAGCGCCATCCCGCCCGCCGGCCGGTGGCCGTGCTCGTGGTGGTGGCGGGCTTCACGGTGCTCGGCATCCTCACCCGCGTCGGCATGACGGCGCCCTGGTCGCCGCACATGCAGGCCTGGAGCGCCGATCCGACACCGGTCGCCGACGTACGCGGCCGCAGCCCGCTGGAGCTCCAGGGCGCGCTGCTGGTGCAGGCGAAGCAGTGCCGCAACTGTCACGCCCTGGACGGTGTGGGCGGCCGGCGCGGCCCCGCCTTCGACGGCGTCGCCACCCGACTCACCCGCGACGAGCTGGTGCGCCAGGTGCTCCAGGGCGGCGGCAACATGCCGGCCTATGGCAAGCAGCTCGAGCCCGACGAGGTGACCGCGCTGGTCGCCTTCCTGCGCACGCTCGGCCCGCCTGGCCAGTCCGCACGCCCGCCGGTGGAGGCCCGGCTCCGTGCCGTCGGCGACTGAGTGGCTGCCCGTCCACTGGGACGCGGCGCCGGGCGCGCTGGCAGCGCCGGGCGCGACGCCGGTCGAGCAGGTCCTCGCGCACTGGACGCCGTCCTTCGCGCTGCTCGCGGCCGCCAGCGTGCCGGTGCTGCTCTACGCGTGGGGCTGGTGTGGGCTGCACCGTCGCCTCCGCGCTCGCTTCCCGCCCTGGCGGCCAGCGTGCTTTTTGGCCGGCACGGCGGTAGTCCTGGCGGCGCTGGTCTCGCCGCTCGACGCCTTCGCGGACGCGCTGCTGAGCGCCCACATGACCCAGCATCTGCTCCTGCTCATGGTGGCGCCCCCGCTGCTGTGGCTCGGCGACCCCTTCGCCGCGTTCCTCTGCGCGCTCCCGAACGGCCTGCGCCGCCGCGTCGTGGCCCGGCTCGTCGCCTGGCGGCCGCTGCGCGCGGTGGCGCGGGGGATCGGCCGGCCCGCCTCCTGCTTCGTCGCCTTCGTCGCCATCGTCTGGCTCTGGCATCTGCCCGCGCTCTACGAGTGGGCGCTCGGCGACGAGCTCGTGCACGACGTGGAGCACTTCTGCTTCCTCGCCGCCGGCCTGCTGTTCTGGTGGCCGGTGGTCGCCCCCTGGCCGGCCCGCGGCGCTGAGCGCCACTGGGTGGCGCTGCCCTACCTGCTGCTCGCCATGCTCGAGAACACCATCTTCTCGGCGATCTTCACCTTCTCCGACCGCCTCTTCTACCCGAGCTACGCGGCCGGCCCGCATCCCTTCGGGCTCCCGCCCTTGGCGGACCAGGCGCTGGCGGGCGCGGTGATGTGGGTACCGGGCTCGCTGGTGATGCTGGTGCCGGTGGCGGTGATCCTGATGCGGCTGCTCGAGACGCCCCCTCGGCATCCCGCAGGCCACATGCTTCGGACAGGGAATGCGGAATGACCCGGGAGGCCGCAGGATGATGGAATGGCAGTCGACCGTGCACGTCCTCGTCGACGTGGCGATCGCTATGGGGCTCGGCAGCGCGATCGGGTCGGGTCGATGGTGTGCGCGCTGGTCATCGGACGCGCGTTGACGGCGGCCTCCATCACCGGCATGCGTGGCGCGACGCAGCCTGATGAGCGTCATCAAGGCTTGAAATCAGCGGGCCAGGGCGAGCGGATGAATAATGAGAACAGACAGGACAACGGCCTGCGCGGCGACGCGCGCTCCATCGCGGTCGCGGAATGAGATGAGAACGACAGCCCGCGAGATGGACCTGGTGGCCGCTGGGAGCCCTGCTCACGACGCCTCCGCGTCCTACGCGCGGTGCGCGGGCTCGAGCACGAGGCCTTCGAAGTCCTTGGCTGCGACATCGGAGATGCGCTGGTAGTACAGCGACCCGATCAGGTACGCGGAGAAGTAGCGGGGCTTGCCCGGGATGTTCGCACCGGTCCACCAGGAGTCGGTGCGCGGGAAGAGCGTCGCGTTCGCGATGCCGCTGACCTCGGCGGCCCAGGCCTCTTCGCTGTCGGTCGTGGGCTCGACGGCACCCAGCCCCTGCTCGCGCATCCTGCGGATGCACTCGCCGATCCAGTTGATCTGCCGCTCGGCGCCGAGCGGCATGTTGTAGAAGACGCCGGGCGAGCCGGGACCGTGAATCATGAACAGATTGGGAAAGCCGACGATCATGAGACCGAGGTAGTTGTGGAATCGGTCCTTCCATCGCTCCTTCAGGCTCACCCCGCCGCGTCCCTTGGGGTTGAGCCGGAGCATCGATCCGCTGATGGCATCGAAGCCGGTCGCCAGCACCAGCATGTCGATCGGGTGCTCGCCCGTCCTCGTGACCACGCTGGAGGGGGTGAACCGCTCGATGGGATCTTCGCGCAGGTCGATCAACGTCACGTTGTCGCGGTTGAAGGTCTCGAAGTAGCCGTTGTCGAGGATCGGCCTTTTGGTCATCACGAAGTGGTCGGGCATCAACTTCTCGGCGGTCTCGGGGTCGCGCACGATCGCGCGGATCTTGCCCCGCACGAAGTCGGCCAGCGAGCGGTTGGCTTCTTCGCTGATCGCGATGTCGACGTAGCATTCCGCAAAGAACTTGAAACTCCCTCGCTGCCAGAGCCTTTCGTACAGCGCCTCTCGCTCCTCGGCGGTCGCCGCCAGGGCCGAGCGCGTGTGGGTTTCCCAGGGGAAGCCTCCGGGGTGCGCGAGCATCGTCGCGCGGACCGAGTCCCAGCTCGCTCTCGCTTCCGCCATCTCTTCGGGCGTGACGGGGCGATTGCCCGCAGGAAAGGCGTACTGCGGCGTGCGCTGGAGCACGGTCACGTGCGCCGCGTCCCGGGCGATCTCGGGAATCGCCTGGATCCCCGAGGAGCCCGTGCCGATCACCGCGACGCGCTTGCCCGCGAAGGAGACCGGCTCGTGAGGCCAGCGGCCGGTGTGGTAGCACTCGCCGGCAAAGTCGTGGATGCCCGGGATGTCCGGCAGGTTCGCCGTCGAGAGGGCGCCCACCGCACAGATCAGGAACTGGGCGGAGGCGCGCACCCCGGTGCTGGTCTCCACCGTCCAGCGCTGGGCCGCTTCGTCGTAGCGGGCGTCCTGCACCCAGGTCTCGAACTGGATGTCGCGGCGGAGGTCGAAACGATCGGCGACGTGCTCGAGGTAGGCCAGCACGGCGGACTGCTCGGACTGGGTCTCGGCCCAGTCCCACTCCTTCATGAGCTCGTCCGAGAAGGTGTAGCAGTAGAAGGGGCTGCCCGGCCCATCCACGCGTGCACCCGGATAGCGGTTGTACCACCAGGTGCCACCGACGTCGCTGGCCCCGTCGTACACCCGCACCGAGAAGCCCATCTCGCGAAGATGGTGCAGGGCGTACATCCCGCTGACACCCGCTCCGATGATCACCGCGTCGTAGTGCTCGACCGATCCGCTCGTTCGCGAAGGCTGATTCCTGCTAGACATCCTCTCTCCTGCGGCGACCTGTACGCGCGCCAAGTCGTTCTGCCATGGGCCATGGTTCGCCACAATGTACCTCCACTCAGGGCGTTGCCTCCTGCCGAGCCTTGGCGGTCGCTCAACCGATCCGCCACGCCAAGGCCCTGGGCGTCACCGACCACCTGACGCGAGTCCGAGCGCGCGCTTCGTCGGCCGGGACTCGACCGGCTCTACGAAGGCCTCCGCATCGCCGGATGGGATGGGTGGAGCGGT
>CAZZFT010000257.1:0-2592 GCA_964653555.1 uncultured Spirochaetales bacterium
GTCGAGCAGATGCTCGACATCCTCAGCCGCCAGGTCGCTTCGCCCGTGCAGTTCGTGAAGGGACTGCGCACGCTGTACGACGAGGGCGCGAGGATCTTCGTCGAAGTCGGCCCGAAGCATGCGCTGCAGGGCTTCGCCTCGGATGTGCTCGGCGACGATGCGATCGTCAGCCTCGCCAGCAACCACCCCAAGCAGGGCGACGTGCCGACATTCAACAACGCCCTCTGCGGTCTGTGGGCCGCGGGCCTTGGCTCCGGACGGGATCCGGTAGCCCGCGAGTCTGTGCAGCTGAAGGCAGGCGCGACCGCGCAGTCGCATCCACGAGCAGAGCGAGAGTCGCGCGCGCGTCGGGCGTCTTCCGAGCGCATGCGTGAGCGATCCGCTGAGCCCGCTCCCGCGCCTACCGACGGTGGGACGCCGACGCCCGAGCCGGTGGCCATCACCGGCGCGGCGCTCGGGCTCCCCGGTGCCGAGCGACTCTTCGACGACGCGAACATCGCGCGGCTGCTCAACGGCGAGCAGGGAATCGACGTAATCCCGGGCCGCCTGCGCCGCGAGATGCTTGACAAGCACATCACGCGGCTGGTCAAGCGTGATGACGGCGGTGCTTCTTTCGAGACGATCGACCGTCTCGAGGCCGTGATCAAGCTCGCCGGGCGCGCGGGCGCGTTCGATCCGGTTGATGAGTTCGGGGTCGACGATGAACGGCTGGCCGCGTTTGGGCGCGACACCCAGCTGGCGATCGCTGCGGGCATCGACACGCTCCGCGACGCGGGCATCCCGCTCGTGCTGCGGTACAAGACCACGACGAAGGGAACCAAGCTCCCGGACCGCTGGTCACTTCCAGACGAGTTGCGCGACGACACCGGGGTGATCTACGCCTCAGCGTTCCCGGGCCTGGAGGAGATGGCGGACGAGGTGGCGCGGTACACCACGGATCACATGCGCCGCGAGCGCATGACCGCGCTCGAATCGTTGCGCGCCAGGATGCTCGACCACGACGGCACCGATCCCGTCGTACTCGATGAGGTCGAGCGGCGCATTCATGACCTCGGACGCGAGCTCGAGGACGAGGCTTACACGTTCGACCGCCGGTTCCTCTTCAGGGTCCTCTCGATGGGCCACTCGCAGCTGGCCGAGTTGATCGGGGCGCGCGGGCCGAACACGCAGATCAACTCCGCCTGCGCGAGCACCACGCAGGCAGTCGCGCTGGCCGAGGACTGGATCCGCGCCGGGCGCTGTCGCCGGGTGCTGATCGTGGCCGCCGACGACGCCACTTCGGACACGCTGATGGGCTGGATCGGCGCCGGCTTCCTGGCGTCCGGTGCGGCTGCGACCGATGAGGTGGTCGAGGATGCGGCGCTGCCGTTCGACCAGCGCCGTCACGGCATGCTCATCGGCATGGGCGCCGCCGGCCTGATGGTGGAGAGCCCCGCCGCCGCCCGCGAGCGCGGCCTCACCCCGATCTGCGATGTGGTCGGGTCGGCGACCGCGAACTCTGCGTTCCATGGGACACGGCTCGACGTGGAGCACATCAGCGGCGTGATGGAGCAGCTCGTGGAACAGGGCGAGAGCCGCGGCCTCCGTCGGGACGACATCGCGGACGAGACCGTGTTCATCTCCCACGAGACGTACACGCCCGCTCGCGGCGGCAGCGCCGCCGCCGAGATCCACGCGCTGCGTCACGTCTTCGGCGAGAACGCCGACCGCATCGTGATCGCCAATGTGAAGGGGTTCACCGGTCATCCGATGGGCGTCGGCCTGGAGGACGTCCTGGCGGTGAAGGCGCTGGAGACGGGGGTCGTCCCCCCGGTGCCGAACTTCCGGGATCCCGACCCTGAGCTGGGTCTGCTCAACCTCTCGGGGGGCGGCTCGTACCCGATCCGCTACTCACTTCGGTTGGCGGCCGGATTCGGGTCACAGATCTCGATGCTGCTGCTGCGCTGGACGCCGGTCGCCGACGGCCGGAGGCGCAACGTGGACGAGCTCGGCTACGACTACCGAATCGCCGATCGGGCCGCGTGGGCCGCATGGCTACGGCGCGTCAGTGGCTACGAAGATCCGCGGCTGGAGGTCGTGCAGCACCGGCTGCGCGTCGTCGATCAGGGTCCGCCCGCTGGTGGGCTGCTGGAGCCCATGGCGGTGGCGGATGTCGCGCCAGCGGAGATTGATCCCGCGGCGCTGGGGGTAGAGGCCGCGCCCGCCGCCGAGGCCCCGGCCGAGCCCGCCCCGGCGGCCGAGCCCGCCCCGGCCGCCGGCGTTGGCGGCGATGTCGAGCAGCGGGTGCTGGCGATCGTCGCCGAGCAGACGGGCTACCCGCCGGATCTGCTCGACATGGACCTCGACCTGGAGGCGGATCTGGGGATCGACACGGTCAAGCAGGCGGAGGTGTTCGCGACCATCCGGGAGGCCTACGGGATCCCGTTCGACGACACCCTGAAGCTGCGCGACTACCCGACCCTCAACCACGTGGTCGGGTTCGTCAACGAGGGCGCGAAGCCCGCCGTCGCCGAGCAGCGGCCGGCGCCCGCCGCCGCGGCCCCGGCCGAGCCCGCCCCGGCGGCCGAGCCCGCCCCGGCCGCCGGCGTTGGC
>CAZZFT010000257.1:2692-4158 GCA_964653555.1 uncultured Spirochaetales bacterium
CAACCACGTGGTCGGGTTCGTCAACGAGGGCGCGAAGCCCGCCGTCGCCGAGCAGGGGCCCTCGGCCGCCGCCGCTGAGGAAGCTGAGGTCGTCCCCTCGGCGCCCGCGGCGGGGGAGTTCCCCCGCAGGGTGCCTGTGCCCGTGATCAGGCCCGCTCTGGAGCACTGCGTGCCGACCGGCGTCTCGCTCGAGACCGGCACCCGCGTAATCCTGATGCCGGACGCCGGCGGTGTGGCTGCTGCCTTGGCATCGAGGCTCGAGAAGCTCGGCGTCGAGGTGCTTGGCATCGAGGGCGCCCCCGACGTCACCGAGCTCGAGAGCCAGATCGAGGACTGGAAAGCCTCAGGGCCGATTCACGGCATCTACTGGCTGCCGGCCCTCGATGCGGAGGGGCCCCTGACTGCGATCGATCTCGAAGGCTGGCGCGAGGGACTGCGCATCCGCGTGAAGCTGCTGGCGGTCGCAATGCGCTCCCTCGCAGAGGACGTGGCACCCGCCGGCACCTTCCTGGTCGCCGGCACGCGCCTCGGCGGACGCCACGGCTACGACGTGACCGGTGCGACGTCGGTCATGGGCGGCGCGGTAACCGGATTCGCGAAGTCCCTCGCACGGGAGCGTCCCGAGGCGCTCGTCAAGGCGGTCGACTTCCCGCCCAGCCGCAAGACGGCGGCGCTGGCCGAGGCCCTGATCGCGGAGACGCTTCGCGATCCAGGCGCGGTCGAGGTCGGTCACGCCGAGGGCCTGCGTTGGTCGGTGGGGCTCCTCGAGCGGTCGGCCGAGCCCGACGCGGGCCGAGCGCTCGGATCCGACACGGTCTTCTGCATCACCGGGGCCGCGGGCAGCATCGTGGCGGCGATCACGGCCGATCTGGCGGCCGCCTCTGGGGGCACTTTCCACCTGCTCGACCTCGTGCCCGAGCCCGATCCCACCGACCCCGACCTGGCCAGCTTCGCCTCAGATCGCGACGGGCTGAAGCGCGAGCTCGCCTACCGGATCAAGCAGCGCGGCGAGCGTCCGACCCCGAAGCTCGTCGAGCGCGAGCTGTCTCGGATCGAGCGCGCTCGTGCCGCGCTTGACGCGATCGAGGCGATTCGCAAGACAGGCGGCAGCGCCCACTGGCACGAGGTGGACCTGACGGACCCCGGAGGGGTCTCAGCGGCGATCTCCGCCGCACTCGATGCGAGCGACCGCGTCGACGTGCTCATCCACTGCGCCGGGCTGGAGGTGAGCCACTACCTTCCCGACAAGCCGCAGGCCGAGTTCGATCTCGTCTTCGACGTCAAGGGCAACGGCTGGTTCAACCTTCTCCACGCGCTCGGCGACAAGCGCCCGAAGACGGCGGTCGTGTTCAGCTCGATCGCGGGGCGGCTCGGCAACGCGGGGCAGACCGACTACGCAGCCGCCAACGATCTCATGTGCAAGAGCATCTCTAGCCTGGGCCGCGAGGGCGACGTGCGAGGCGTCG
>CAZZFT010000258.1:0-4137 GCA_964653555.1 uncultured Spirochaetales bacterium
GGCGCTGAGTGAGATCCTCCGCGAACTCCTCGCAGCGAGGCGCCGAGAATGCCTGGAGAGGAGCTGGGCCGCGGTGCCGGAGTTCGTGTTCTGCTCCGCGGTGGGCGGACCTCTGGAGGAGCGCAATGTCACCCGCTCTTGGTATCGGTTGCGACGCAAGGCCCAAGCGAAGGGCGTGCGGCCGCTCCGACTCCACGATGCCCGGCACACCTACGCGAGCCTTGCTCTTGCCGCCGGGAAGAGCGTTCGCTGGGCGCCGCCCAGCTGGGCCACGCCAGCCCGGAGTTGACGCTCCGCGTCTACGCTCACGCGCTCCGTGAAGAGGAAGCGACCTCTCGTTCCTCGACTTTGGAGGCACCAAACCGCACTCCCGCGGCACCGCGCGTCGAGCGGTGGCTGCCGGCCGCAAGCCAGCGCGCGCAACACCGCGACGAAGCAGCCGAAAGCTGGCGCGCCGGGAGGGACTCGAACCCCCGACCCTCAGGTTCGAAGCCTGATGCTCTATCCAGCTGAGCTACCGGCGCGTCGGAGAGGGCGAAGCATAGCCGCCCGCGGATCTACTGTCGGGAGCGGCGGCGCCGGGTGCGCCGGATCGAGCGGCCGGCGGCGAGGGCGATCCCGGCGACCAGCGCGCCGGCGGCGGGCCCGAGCAGGCCGGGGACCGGCGTCGGCGTGAGAGCCTCGATCTGATCGCGGTAGAAGGCCACGTCGCCGACGAACGACATGTTGCCGTAGACGGCGGTGTCCGCCGGCTGCGCCGGCGGCGGGATCGTACTCCCGTTGGGATCGCCGTAGGTGCCCATCGCGAACATCACTCCGACCAGCTCCCAGGTACCGCTCCGCTTCGCGAAGCAGCCGCCGCCCGAATCGCCGCTCACGGCCTGGAACTCGTCGGGCACGCCGCCGGAGTCGTCGAATGCGACCTCGAAGGAGTGGGTGGTCGAGACGGTCACCCCCGAGCCGTTCAGGATGTCGACGTCCTGATCCACCCCGCTCGCCTCGTTGCGCCCCCAGCGCCGCGCGTGGCCCGCGGCGCGCTTGAAGCCCGTGTAGTTGGGCGGCGGCGTCGACTCCTCCCAGTTGACGTTCCAGGTGGTGGACGACGCCTCGCGGTTCCAACCGTTTCCAGTGCAGCGGACCTCCTCGCCGAGTGCGGGCCCCGTGCTCGCGAGGACGATCGGCGGCAGCGGCGGATAGCCGTTGATGCGGTACACGAAGAGATCGGGTCGCACGCCGGAGACGTTGTTGAGGCGCACGCCCGTTCCCGGAAGCGGGTCGTAGGTCTGGCCCAGGAACGTGATCTGCCGGTCGTGCACGTGGTTCGCCGTGAGCACCCAGCTCGCCCCGAGGTAGATGCCGCTCAGCCCATTGTCCGTGACGCCGACGCGCTCGAAGCCGAAGTCGTCGACCGGTGCCGCGGTGTTGCCGGTTCCGTCTCCGGTGTCGATCACGACGGCCGTCGCACCGGATGCGGCGAGCAGCGCGGCGATCCCGATGGCGGCGGCCCTGGGCACGCGTCGGCGGAGGGCGGGAGCGGGGTCGGTTCGGCTCATCGGGTACAGCATCGGCTCGACCTGGAGCCCGCTCGAGCCCGCGGGGGCTGCGCAGGGCGTGCCGATCCTAGCACGAAGCCCAGAGGCCCCGAGACGAGCGAAGCGGTGCTGCGGGGCGACGCGATCGTCGAGCTCGTCAGCCGGGACGCGCTCCGTCGTCGACGCGCGCGGCCACTCGACGGCGAGCGCCTCCGCGACGGCGAGCGGTGGTTCGCGAGAAGAGCTGCTGGATCCTGCGACGCGTCTGGCGTTGCTGTGGGGATCGTTCGCCTAGGCGGTGCGCGCCTGCTCGATCGCGACCGGGCGCCGCACCTTGCGCGCGCCCGGGAAGTACTCGTCGCGCATCTCCCAGGGAACACCGAGCGTGCGCAGGATCCGACGCTTCGTCGCCTGGCGGCAGGGACGGCCCTTCTCGATCGCGTGGATCGTGCGCGCCGACACTCCCGCTTTCTCGGCGAGATCGTTCTGGGTCCAGCCCATCGCTTGTCTGGCAGCTCGGATCCGATTCATGACACCCACCGGCGCTGTCGGCCGTGGCACGGATGGTAGCGCCGCGCGGGGCGAGATTCCCGAATCGAGTGGTTTCCACCTCGATCAAGAAAATCGGATTGGTCCAGATTCATCAGCGAATTCAGATAGATGAAGCGGACTCGGCGAGACAAGCCCCTCGGGGTCGCCTGATGCCCCCCCGATGGGCAGGCGCCCTTCCCCGCGCGCGGGAGAAGGCGGATCGGGTCCGGCGCCGGATCAGCCGGTGCGTCGGTGCGCCGCCGTGCTCGCGAGTGCGGTCTGCACGCGACTGGCCTCGTGAGCCAGCTCGATCTCACGCATTCGGCGCCAGATCCACCACACGAGGCCTCCGACCATGCCGAGCGGGAGCACGCTCATGAAGACCGTCGTCGCGATGAAGGCGGTGCGGCTCTCTTCGGTGCCTCCGCCGTAGCAGGCCGCGCAGGCCGCGGCGGCCTCGGGCGCGAGCCAGACGAGCCCTCCGAGCAGCAGGATCCAGAGCGAGCGCGGTGCGGGGCGGGTCATCGGTAGATCAGAAGATAGAGCACCGGCCACATCCCGACGACGAAGAGCCAGAACACCTGTGCGGCCGCGAAGCTGTTCCCGGACAGGAAGCCGCGGCGCAGGCGCCACCACGACATCCCCAGCAGCGCCAGCCCCCCCACGGCGTGCAGCGCGTGGAGCCCCACGATCAGGTAGAAGAAGCTGCCGTGGTTGCTGGAGCTGAGGGTGAGCCCCTGGCCGAGCATCATCACCCACTCGTAGCCCTGGAACACCACGAAGAAGGCGCCGAGACCGATCGCGATCGCCAGCGGGCGCAGCGCCTGCTGCGGCGCCTCGGCGAAGGCGCGCCGGGCGCGCCACAGGACGGCGCCCGAGAGCAGCAGCGCGAAGGTGTTGAGCGCGGTCTCCTCCACCGGAAGCCGTGGCTGGCCGGGAGGCGGCCACGCGCCGACGTTGGCGGCGCGGACGATCAGGAACGCGCTGATCAGGCCCGCGAACAGCATCGCCTCGGCGATCACGAAGATCAGCATCCCGAGCACCGCGCTGGGCAGCACCGGCGGCGGGCGCGGGTCGCGGATGACCCGGAGCGAGACGGTCGAGCGAGCCAAGGGGGGAACGGCTCCTAGTGGTGGCTCGGTGCGTGGCTCTCCTGGGAGACGAAGGGCTTCACCCAGTTGTCGCCCTGCCACTTCATCACATCGGGGGACGTCCCGGCGAAGAAGAGCAGCATGAAGACGAGCATCGTGCAGATTATGTAGATCACGTACTGCCGCTCGATGTTCAGGTGCATGAAGTTCTTCGCCACCATGTACGCCTTCACGATCGCGATTCCGAAGGCGGTGATCAGGGTGACGACCTGGATCCCGAGGAACGGGCCGGCGATGCTGATGATCAGCAGGACGACGAGCCAGGCCCAGACCCTGACGTAATTCGGATGGGCGTGTTCGGCTTCGGCGTGGTCGGACATGGCGGTTCGATGCCCCCTACTTGGCGATGTAGAGCAACGGGAAGAGGAAGATCCAGACGATGTCGACGAAGTGCCAGTAGATGCCGATCAGCTCCACGCGGTGGAGCTCCAGGTTCCGCCTGGCCTCGGCGGCGACGAACAGCATGATGATCGCGCCGGCGATCACGTGCAGGGCGTGGATGCCCGCCGCGGTGTAGTAGAACGACCAGAAGGTGTTCGACTGGAGCGTGTAGCCCTCGGAGATCTCGTGGGTCCACTCGGCGGCCTTCACGCAGATGAAGGTGGCGGCGCCGAGCGCGGTCAGATAGAGCCGCTTCGCCGCCAGCTTTCCGTTGCCCTGCACGGCGGCCTGATGCGCGAGCACCGCGAACAGGCTCGACGTCAGCAGCACGAAGGTGTTGAAGCCGCCGATCCACACGTTGGTGACGGCCGCCTGCAGGTGCCACTCGGGGTGGGCGATCCGCTGCATGATGTAGGAGGCCAGCAGACCTCCGAAGATCACGATCTCCGAGGCGACCACCCACCAGACGGCCAGCCGCCCCGTGGGCATCCCCGCCGCGCAGATCGTGATCTTCGGAGGACTGCTGGCCTCCTACATCATGC
>CAZZFT010000259.1:0-4039 GCA_964653555.1 uncultured Spirochaetales bacterium
GCCTAGAGCAACTCTTGCGGGTGACGCTAACACCACGCTTTCCAGCCCGTCAAGACACAATGGCAAAAAAATCAACACCCTGCGCTTCGAAGCTGCGGGCCGGGAATCACTTCGGGGTCCGACTCGTGGCCTGCGGAACCTCTGCCCCGCTCCGTCTCCAGAGTTGACTTCGCGGGTCCGAGCGACTAACCACTGGCTCCCGCCGCGGCGCGGATCGACCCGGAGAGACCTTGGGCAGCGTCATCAAGAAGCGCCGGAAGAAGATGCGAAAGCACAAGAAGCGCAAGCTCCTCCGGCGCGCCCGGCACAAGCGGAAGCGCTAGCGGCCCGAGGCTCGGCGCGCGGTCGGCGACGGTCAGAGCGTCGGTGAGGGCTCCGGCTCGAGGTCGGAGCGCGGCATGCGCGCCCGCTCCAGCACCTTGCCCAGCACGCGGTTCAGCGTGTTCTGCCGGCGCAGGAACTTCAGCGGGGGGCGCCGCCGCACCCCCAGGTTGCGCAGGGCATCCACGATCTCGCCGTTGTCCGGATCGATCATCAGCCCGCGCCGGAGCAGGCGAATCGCCTCGGCCTTGAACCCGAAGGCAAGATGAAGCCGGGCCAGGTTGTGGTAATGGACCGGGTCGAAGAATTCGTCCCGGGCCGCCGACCGGCACAGCTCCAGCGCCTGCTCCCAGCGCCGCTCCGCCAGTCCGAGGGTGAGACCGTAGAAGGACCGGTGCTGCGCGGATCCCGGATCGATCCGATGGGCGGCGCGGAAGTGCGCCAGCGCCCGGTCGACGGAACCGGCGCGTAGCTCCTCGCTACCCTGGCGGAAATGCTCCAGGGCGCTCGCCTGCATGCTCATTCGGGGGGGCTCCTGTTGGGAGCGGCCGGCCTCGGGCCGGTCGCCCGACCCGTTCACGCAAGGGCCGTGCCGTGTGCAGCGGGCCGGCATCGCGCGGGCCAAGCCGGTGGGAGGCGGGAGGTTCGAGCCCGCGGGCGGCCGGGACGTCGCGGTCCCCGGAGTTCGAGATCGTGCTTCGCGAGTTCGATCTCGTCACCTGCGCCGACTCCGGGTCAGCGCTCCAGCAGCGCGAGCCTCTCCCTGCGTTCGAACTCCTGCCGGAGCGCCTCGTAGTCGTCGGCCGAAAAATCCCGGAAGCCCGCGTCGCCCCGCTCACGCCAGTAGAGCGGCTCGTGGGGCAATCGGTGGCGGTCGAAATGCACCCGCTTGAGGTTGCGCACCAGGATCTTCTGCGTCTGGGTGTACTCGAACTCCTCGACGATGCGCACGAAGTCGGGGACCCACTTGCGGTCCATGGCCCCGTGCAGGACCTGGTCCTCGCAGAAGCGGAAGAACGCGACCGGGTCGAAGCGTGCGCCCGGGCGCAGCTTCAGCGCCGCCATCACCAGCTCGTCCGACACGGCGCAGGGAACGCCGTAGGCGGCGGCGAGGAGAACGTCCGGGTGCTCCTGGAGAATCCGGGCTACCTGGGCCGCGGAGAAGTTCTCGCCGTCCTTACGGATCCAGTCGTCCGTCCGGCCATCGAAGAAGAGATAGCGACGGCCCTCCCGCTCGAGGACGTGGCCGAGATCTCCGGAGTGGTAGACGCCGTCGCGGTACTTGGAGGCGTTGGCCTCGGCGTTCCCGTAGTAGCCCTGGAAGAGCGCCGTGTCGGGAGCCACGCGACAGATCTCCCCGACGGCCTCGGCGTAGTTCGCGATCTTGCCCTCCGCGTCGAGCCGGGCCAGCGGGCACTCCCCGCCTCTCTCGTTCAGGATCCGCACGGCGGGATCGGTGATCTCCCCGACGCTGCCGCGGGGGTCGTTCTTCGAGCGGAAGGTGCTGATGGCCGCCTCGGTGGACCCGTACAGCTCGAACATGTCCTCGAGTCCCAGCCAGCGGACGAAGCGATCGATGTCGGGCGGGGCCGCCCCGTTCCCCACCGCGTAGCGCAGCCGGTTGTCGGGGTGCCCCGCGATCTCCGCGAGGATCCGCTCCTCGTCCCCGCCGTACTCGCGCTCGATCGCAGACAGGATGTAGTGGACGGGCTCGCCCACGTAGTTCCAGAAGCTGACGCCGTAGCGCAGCACGTCGGGGACGAACTGGCTGGCGCTGAAGGTCGAGCGCATCGAGAGCGCCCCTCCCACGTGGAAGGCCGGCTGGAAGCCGAGGAAGAGCGCGTTGGAGTGGAAGAGCGGCATTCAGGCGTAGCCGACCGACTCTCCGTCGAGGTCGAGCTGGTCGGCGACGCGCGCGCCGATCAGCAGCAGCTTCGCGTGATTGTTATTGATGCCCTTGGGCAGGCCGGTCGTCCCCGAGGTGTAGATGACCACCAGGTTGGTATCGGGCCCGACGTCGACGCCGGGGCTGTCGAGGCTCTCGCCCGGCTTCGCGACCTCCTCGGCGATGCGGTCCAGGACGTCGCGCTCCCCGTGCGGGTGCCGGTCGTCGGCTCGCAGCACGAGCAGGTTCTCGTCGGAGAGGTGTCGGAGCTGGTCCTTCACCCGCTCCACCTCCGGGAGCAGTCGCTCTTCGACCACGAGCAGCCGGCTCTCGGAGTGGTTCAGCACCCCCGCGAGGGTCTCACCGCGGAGGCCGGTGTTGACGCCGAAGAGCGTGAATCCCGCGTAGCCGCAGCCCGCGTAGAGGCTGAGCAGCTCGGCGTGATTCTCGAGCAGCATCGCGACGTGACCCGTCCCCCGAGCCGCGCTCGGCCCGAGACGGCGCCGGAGGAAGTGCGCCCAGCGCACGGCGTCGTCGCGCAGCTCGCGCCAGGTGAGGCAGCGGGGGCCATCGAGGACGGCCGGGCGGTGGGCGCAGCCCGCGTCAGCGGCGCGCGCGTCCAGCTGGGCGCCGAGGGTGAAGGCAGCGGATCGGTGGGCGGAGAACGTCAACGGGAGGATCTCCCGGCGAATGGCGGAATCCGGTCGATCCTACCAGACACACTCAACCGCACGGACCGCCAGGCACACCCGGACCGGCCCCGGTCCCCAGCCGGTCCTCCCATCCCACCTCGTCCCGGCGTGTCGCGCCCGAATCAGTACTCGATGATCTCCAGGATGTAGCGCTTCTTCTCCTTGCCGCTCGCCGCCGCCATCAGCGTACGGATCGCGGATGCATGGGCGCCACCCTTCCCGATCACCTTGCCCAGATCCTCCTTGGCGACCCGGAGCTCGAGCACGTGGGCGTGCTCGCCGATCACCTCCTTGATCTGGACCTCCTCCGGCTTGTCCACCAGAGCTTGAACGATCGCCATGATCAGCGACTTCATCGCCGCCTCCACATCTGCTTCGTCGACCCCCGGTGGGACCCCGTGCCCCCCGCTGACGCCCCCGGGAGCCGATCGGCGCGATGTTCGTGGGGGCGCACTGTAGCGCAGAGATCCCCGATACCATACGCGACTACGCATTCCAGTTGCGCGCGATCATTCGATTTTCTCGAACCGAACCCGAGACCGGCCGGGCGCCGCCCGGGCGTCGCCACCCGCCGAGCCGGTTCTCGCACGAGGATGTCGATACCGATCCACCCCCCGGCGGCCGCGCGAGTCCGGCGCGGTCAAGGCCGATAGCGAACGCGCCGACAGGTCCGTTACCCTGCCGCGGCGATCGGAGGGAGGACGCGCTTCAAGCCTCCGCCCGATCGACGAAAACCCCGGGAATCCGGGACCGGGTGCCCCGGACACCGGATCCCGAGAGGCGCATGGAACCGAACCCGCCGCACCAATCGGGCCACCCAATCCGACACTCCACCGCCTGAGGTCGCTCGCGCACTCCTGGCGGTGAGCCGGAGAAGACGCGATGGCGACGCCTGGATTCACAGCGCGCACGCTCCGCAGGCTGCTGGCCAGCGGTGTGATGACGCGTGCCGAGCGGCTGCTGGCGAAGATGCCTCCGGCCGACGTCGCGCCGATCCTCTCCGACCTCACCCAGGACGAGATTCGCACGGTCATCGAGCTGCTGTTCCGGCAGCGGCGCGCCGCCCTGGTGCTGCGCGAGCTGCCGCCCGAGATGCTGCCGCGCCTGTTCGACGCCCTCTCGGACCAGCGCATCGCCGACG
>CAZZFT010000260.1:0-3959 GCA_964653555.1 uncultured Spirochaetales bacterium
GTGGAGGGCTACGACGAGGGGCGCTGGGTCCTGATCGACCTCGGCGACGTCGTGGTGCACGTCTTCCAGGCCGAGGTGCGTGCCGCCTACGACCTCGAGCGCCTGTGGAGCGACGCCGAGACCCTCGACCTCGCCGCGCTCGCGGAGACCGCGTAGCGGGCTCCGCTACCCTGCCGACACCTCGGTCCCGGCGAGCTGCGCTTGGCGGAATCGACCGACCTGCCTTGGTGGACGGGGCTGCTCGACGCGCTGCTGCCCGGCGCCTGTGCCGGCTGCGGCGCAATGGCGGCGGGGCGCGTGTGGTGCTTGCGCTGTGAGGCGTGTCTTCCGCGCATCGCCGCCGACGCCTGTCCACACTGCCAGCTCCACGCGCGCACCGCGACCGGAGCGTGCGCGATCCGCCCGCGCGGCGACCCCCTCTCAGCCGCGGTGGCCGCGTGCTGGCTGGAGCCGCTCGTCTCGCGCTGGATCCACGCCTTCAAGTACCCCGAACGCGGCCTGCGCGGGCTTGCTCCCGCGGCCCCTGCGGCGATCGCCGAGCTCGCCGCACGCGCGGCGCGTCTGGCGCCGGGAGGGCCACCCGATCTCGTCGTGCCCGTCGCGCTCCACCCGCGACGCCTGCGCACGCGGGGCTTCCATCCCGCGCGGCTCCTGGCGCGCTCTGTCGCGCGAGCCGCGGGGGCGCCGCTGTCTGCTGCCGCCCTGGTGCGCGTGCGCGATACGCCGAGCCAGACCGGCCTCGACGCGGCGGCGCGGCAGCGCAACCTGCGTGGCGCCATGCGCGCCCGGCGGGCGGTGCCGGCCTGCATGTGGGTGGTGGACGACGTGATCACCACCGGTGCCACCGTGCGCGAGGCCGCGCGGGCTCTGCGAGCGGCCGGCGCGCGCCGCGTGGTGGCCGTGTGCGCCGCGCGCACCCCGCTATAGCGCGATCGAGGCGGTCGCGGCGAGGGCGCCGGCGAGAGAGAGGCTCCGACCCGCGGCGGGCGAGCGCGACTCCCGCCCGAGCTAGGACGCCGGTTGGTGCGACCTCACCGTCTCGAAGATCACCTCGATCAGGCGACCGGGGTCGACCGGCTTCTTGAAGATCACGCCCTCCAGTCCTTCGAGGCGGCTGCGCTTGATCACGTGATCCCGGTCGTAGTGGAAGCCGGTCATCATCAGGACGGGCAGGTGCGGATGCGTCTTGCGCACCGTGGTGTAGAGCTCGTAGCCGTCCATCTCGGGCATGACCACGTCGGAGAGGACGACGTCGAGAGGCCTGGACTCGACGCAGCGCAGGCCCTCCGCGCCGTCGTGGGCCGTGCAGACGTCGCAACCCGCCGCCTCGAGGATCTCCTTGACGCTTTGGCAGATGCCGAGGTCGTCGTCGACGACGAGCACACGCACGCCCTCGAGCCTGCGCTCGGTCGCCGACCGCTTCTCGCGCAGGTCGACCATCCGCGAGGGGCCGACGTAGTCGATCGTCTCGTAGGTCTCGCCCTCGGCCTTCTCGCCCAGGCGCGAGAGTACGCCGGAGATCCGGCCCACCTCCCGGCGCATCGCGTCGATCCGCTCGCATTCCACCGACACGTCCTTGTCGTCCGCGAGGGAGATCACGTCGCGCTCGAGCAGCTCGAGCTGATTCACGATCACGCCGAGCGGATTGTTGATCTCGTGGGAGAGACCGACCGCGACCTCGCCGAGCGTCGCCAGCTGGTCCTTGAGCAGGATCTCGCGCAGGTCCTTGGCGAAGCCGATCGTGCCGTCCTCGGCGCCGTTCGCGTCGTAGAGCAGGGTCCCCGAGATCGCCACCGGGATCTTCTCACCCGTGTTGGAGACGAACGTGGTCTGGATCGTCTCCACGATCCCGGCTCCGCCGTGCCCCTGGTCGCGCATGGCCGTCATCACGCGCCGCGCCTCGTCGAGGTCCGGGTACAGGGTCACCACGTAGGCGCCCAGGATCTCCTCGGGCCGATAGCCCAGCGTGCGCAAGGCGCCGTCGTTGTAGTAGGAGACATGGCCGCTGCGATCGGTCGCCACGACGATGTCCGTGGACCGCGCGATCAGTCGCTCGAGATCCTCTTTCGAGAGGCTCATTCTGCGATCAGTCTAGCTGCTCCGGCGCGCGCCCGGAGTCAGGCGACGCCCTGCTCCGCGAGCCAGCGCTCGGCGTCGATCGCCGCCATACAACCGGTGCCCGCGGCGGTGACGGCCTGGCGGTAGGTGGGGTCCATGGCGTCGCCGCAGGCGAACACCCCCTCCACGGAGGTACGCGTGCCCCGGCTCACCCGGATGTAGCCGGTCTCGTCCAGGTCGATCTGATCGCGGAAGAGCCCCGTGTTCGGCTCGTGGCCGATCGCGACGAACAGGGCCTCGACCGGCAGCTCCCGCTTCTCGCCGCTCACGCGGTCCAGCACCCGGACCCCGGTGACGAATTCCTCGCCGAGCACCCCCTCCACCTCGGAGTTCCAGGCGAAGGCGATCTTCGGATTCCCGCGCGCTCTCTCCTGCATGATCTTCGAGGCGCGCAGCGCGTCGCGGCGGTGGATCACGGTCACCTTGGTGGCGAAGCGGGTGAGGAAGAGCGCCTCCTCGATCGCGGTGTCACCGCCTCCGACGACCGCCATCGGCTTTCCCCGGTACAGCGCTCCGTCGCAGGTGGCGCAGGCCGAGACTCCGCGATTGGTCAGGCGCTGCTCGGAAGGGAGGCCGAGCCACTTCGCCGAGGCGCCGGTGGCGATGATCACCGCGTCCGCGGTGAAGCCCCGGTCGGCCGTGGCGACCTGGAAGGGCCGCTCGCCGAGCCGGACCTCCGTCGCGTCCTCGAGCAGCACCTCGGCCCCGAAGCGCTCGGCCTGCTTCTGGAACAGCTCCATCATCTCGGGGCCGCTGATCCCCTGCGGAAAGCCGGGGTAGTTCTCCACGTCGGTGGTCAACATCAGCTGGCCGCCGAACTGGAGCCCCGCCACCACGAGCGGCTCCAGCTCCGCCCGCGCCGCGTAGATCGCCGCGGTGTAGCCCGCCGGCCCGCTCCCGACGATCACCAGCCTCCGATGTTCCGCCTTCGCCATGGCCTCCCCGCCGGATTCCGTCTACCGCGCCAGCAGCGCGTCGAGCTCGCCCGCCGCCTCGAGGGCCGAGAGCTCGTCGAAACCGCCCACGTGGCGCTCGCCGATGAAGATCTGCGGCACGCTGGTGCGGCCGCCGCTGCGCTCCACCATCTCCCGGCGGCGCCCCGGCTCCTCCTCGAGGTCCACCTCCCGCCACACCTCTCCCTTTGCCCGGAGCAGGCGCTTGGCCATCTGGCAGTAGGGACACCAGCTCTTGGAGTAGATCTCGATCTCGGCCACGGGTCTCTCGGACGCGGAAGAGTAGGGGTTCGATGCCCGCGTCACCAAGACGGTACGTCCGGACCGGCGCGGGCCGGGTGGACTCGCCGGAGCCGGGGCCACCTCTTCGCCTTCGCTCGTCTCCGCCTCGCCGCACGCGTCTCGCTAGAGCGGCTCGGTGATCGGCAGGTCCTCCCACATCAGCTGGAGGAAGGTGCCGATGAAGAAGGACATGAAGGCCATCATGAAGACCGCCGAGGGATAGGCGTAGAAGGGCTCGATGCCGAGCACCACAGGCAGGTGCCCGATGAAGGGCTCCGCCGCGGCGCGCAGATCCTCGACCGCGACGTCCGCACCGCCCCCGGGCCAGTTCCGGGCCGCCATGAAGCGCCCGACCATCCCGGTAAGCAGCACGCCGATGCCGGCCGCCTGGAGCACCCCCAGCAGGAAGATCTGACGCGCCCGGGCGAAGGCCACCTCGGTGTCGCCGAGACGGCGCTGCACCTCGATGTAGAGGTAGAGCAGCGTCGTCGACCCCAGCATGACCACGATCATCACGAGCGTGATCCAGCTGCGGCCCGCGAGGCTCCACACCTCGTCGATGAAGAAGATCGGCAGGTAGCCGACGATGATCCCCGCCATGATGCG
>CAZZFT010000261.1:0-3945 GCA_964653555.1 uncultured Spirochaetales bacterium
TCGTATCTCGACTGCCCGCTCGTCGCCATCGACGAGGCGCACTGCATCAGCGAGTGGGGTCACGACTTCCGCCCCGAGTACCACCAGATCGGCGACGTGCTCGCCTCGCTGCCCGCGACGCGCGTGCTCGCGTGCACCGCGACGGCGACGCCGGTGGTGCGGGACGAGATCGTCGCGCGGCTCGGACTGCCCGCCGACACCCCCCAGCTCGTGCACGGCTTCGCGCGCCCGAACCTCTCCCTGCGCGCGCACGAGGTGTCGGACAAGGCCGAGCGCCAGCGCCGCGTCGACGCGGCGCTGGCCGAGGGCCTGGGTCGCCCGGGCAGCGCGTGCGGCAAGGCGATCGTCTACACGCCCACGCGTCGCGCCGCCGAGGAGGAGTCCGCGCGCCTGGCCGGCGGCGGCTGGCGCGCGCGCTGCTACCACGCTGGTCTGGCCGGAGAGCGGCGCCGCGAGGTGCAGCGCGCGTTCTCGGCCGGCGATCTCGACGTGGTCGTCGCCACCAATGCCTTCGGCATGGGGATCGACGAGCCCGACGTGCGCGCGGTGGTGCACACGGGGCCCCCCGGCTCCCTGGAGGCCTACTACCAGGAGGTCGGACGAGCGGGGCGCGACGGAGCGCCCGCGCTGGGGGTGCTGCTCTTCGCCGGCAGCGACCTCGCCCTGCGGCGAAGCCTGCTGGAGCGCGGCGACGGCGGCGAGCGGCCGCGCCCCGAGGCGGTCGAGCACAAGTGGCAGCTGTTCCTCGAGCTCCTGCGCTGGGCCGAGGGGGGCAGCTGCCGGCACGACGCGATCCTGCGCTACTTCGGAGACGAGGCCGAGACGCTCGCCGGCTGCGGGATCTGCGACGTGTGTCGCGGGCTCGGCGTCGACGAGGAGGGCGATTTCGACGCCCACGACACGGCGCTCCTGGTGCGCAAGCTGCTGTCGGGCGTGGCACGCGTGCACGGTCGCTTCGGCACCGGGGCGCTGGTGAAGCTGCTGCGCGGCGAGGCCGACGAGCGCCTCTCGCGCTCGGGCCTCGACCGGGTGTCCACCTTCGGCGTGCTCGCCGAGCACCGCGGCGAGTGGCTCTTGCGCGTGCTCCGGCGCTGCGTGACCGCGGGCTACGTCGGCTTCGCTGGCGAGGAGCGTCCGGTGCTGCGACTCGAGGAGAGCGGCGCGCGGGTGATGCGCGGCGAGCGGGCGCCGCGGCTGCTCCTGCCCCCGCTGCGCCGCGCGCGCGCGACGGTGCGCGCGCCGGCCGGGGCCGCCGCCGGCTCCGGGGCGACGGCGGCCGGACCGGCCGAGGCGGCGCTCTTCGAGGCGCTGCGCGCCCACCGGCTCGCACTCGCGCGCCGGCTCGGCGTTCCGCCCTACGTGATCGCCCACGACCGGACCCTGCGCGAGCTGGCCCGGCAGCGCCCGGGCACGCGCGAGGAGCTGTTGGCGGTGGACGGGGTGGGACCCGCGAAGGCCGACCGCTTCGGCGAGGAGTGGCTCGCCCTCGTGCGCGCTCAGGCCTGAGAGGCGGCCTCCGCGCGCGCCCCGCCTTCCACGGACGCGCGCAGCCGGGGCAGGCACTCGGGATGGTTGCGCTGGAGCCAGCCGATCAGCTTCTCCCGGATCTCGCAGCGCAGATCCCAGGCGACCGACGCGTCGCGCGCCGTGGCCAGGACGCGCAGCCGCATCGTCCGCTCGCCCGCCTCCACCACCTGGAGGTTCCAGAACTTGCCGTCCCAGAGCGAGGAGCCGCGCACGATCTGCTCCGCTGCCGCCCGCGCTTCGTCGACGGGTGTCGTGTAGTCGACCTCGACGGTCACCACGCCGGTCAGGTCTGCGGACACGCGCGTCCAGTTCTGGAAGGGGTGGTCGATGAAGTAGCGCACCGGGAGGATCAGGCGCCGCAGATCCCAGATCTGCACTACCACGTAGGTGGCGGTGACCTCCTCGATGCGGCCCCACTCGCCTTCGACGATCACTACGTCGTCGATCCGGATCGGCTCGGTGATCGCGATCTGGACGCTCGCGATCCAGGCCTCGAGCGTCGGACGCGCCGCGATGCCGAGGGCGATCCCGGCGATCCCCGCGGAGGCGAAGATCCCGGCTCCGAGGTTGCGCGCCGCCGGGAAGGTCAGCAGGACGCCTGCGAAGGTGAGCAGGGCGATCACCGACACGAGAACCCGTCGGATCAGCCGGAACCGGGTGTGCACGCGGCGCGCGACGAGGTTGTCGGCGACGTCGAGGGCGAAGCGGGCCTTGAGGTAGTGATCGATCACGAAGGTCAGCGAGGCGAGGAACCAGCCGGTCCCGACGATCACCAGCAGACGCGTGGTGTGGGCCACCAGGCCGGCGATCGGATCGGGCAGGGACACGGCCGGCAGGGTCAGGTGCAGCGCCACCACCGGTGCTAGCAGCGTGGTCGCGCGCCCGACCGAGTCGATCAGCCAGGCGACCGCCTCCACGCGCGCTCGGCGCCCCAGCCAGGCGAAGACGCGAAGCGCGATCCGCACCAACAGCGAGGCGAGCAGCGCGACGCCGGTCAGGATCAGCACCGGCTTCCAGGTCGCGAGTCCTTCGGTCCAGGCGGTGCCGATCCAGGACGATTCCACCTTCCCTCCCGAGATTGCGGCTTCGACAGGGTAACGGCTGGCCGTGCGAGGTCGCTTGGTGGAATCGGCGCGGCCGCGTATGATCGGGTCGCGCGGCTTCGACCCCTGATATCCGACCCACGGAAAACCCGCAACCCCAGCGCGCCCCGCCGCATCCCCCGCGCGAACCGGAGACGTGTCCATGTCCGAATACCGCACGATGTCCGAGGAGGAGCTGCGCGAGCGCACGCGCGCCCTGCTCGACGTCGTCCATCCCGAGACCACCGACAGCGTCCGCTTCCGCCAGGTGCAGTACGAGCACGGGCTGGCCTGGGTCCACTTTCCCGAGGGCTACGGCGGGCTCGGACTCTCGCCGAAGATGAACGTGGTCGTGCTGGACGAGATCGCGAAGCACTCGAAGGTGGTGCACCACGATCCGCCGGCGAGCATCATCGGCATCGGCATGGGCGCGCCGGTCGTTCTCACCTACGGCAGCGAGGAGATGAAGAAGCGGATGCTGCCGAAGATCTTCTCGGGCGAGGAGATCTGGTGCCAGATGTTCAGCGAGCCCAGCGCCGGCTCGGACGTGGCCGGCCTCTCCACCCGCGCGGTGCGCGACGGCGACGAGTGGGTCGTGAACGGGCAGAAGGTGTGGACCACGGTCGCGCACCTGGCGCGCTGGGGCATGCTGCTCGCCCGCACGAACCCCGATGTGCCCAAGCACGACGGGCTCTCCTACTTCGTGGTCGACATGCACTCCCCCGGCGTCGACGTGCGACCGCTCTATCAGATCACCGGCGAGGCCGAGTTCAACGAGGTCTTCTTCAACGACGTGCGGATCCCCCACGACCACCTGCTCGGAAAGGAAGGGCAGGGCTGGCGCGTGGCGATCACGACGCTGATGAACGAGCGCGTCGCGATCGGGGGCGGCGGATCGAAGCGCAAGGGCGGCGGCGCGAGCGCCCAGCTGCTCGAGCTATGGAAGGGCCGCGAGCGGGATGCGCTCACGCCCGGTCAGCAGGCGATCCTGCGCGACCGCGTCACGCGCTGCTACATGGAGAACGAGCTGCTGCGGCTCACCGCGCAGCGCGCGCGCGCGGCCCAGAAGGGCGGCACCCCGGGACCCGAGGGCTCGGTAGCGAAGCTCGCCCAGGCCGAGATCAACAAGCACACCTGGGAGACGGGGATCGACGTGCTCGGCGCGCGCGGTCTCTCCTTCGAGGCGGGCTACGAGCTGCGCCAGGGCTTCGGCGGCATCGAGGGCGTCGAGGCGCTCGCCAAGTACCTGTTCCTGCGCTCGCGGGCCAACTCGATCGAGGGCGGCACCTCCGAGATCCAGCGCAACATCATCGGCGAGCGGGTGCTCGGGCTGCCC
>CAZZFT010000262.1:0-3914 GCA_964653555.1 uncultured Spirochaetales bacterium
CGGTCGTCGCCGAGCTCGACATGTACGACCCGCGCAACGGCTGGCGCCCCTGGCCGGAGCCCTGCTCCTACGACGGCAGCTGGCTCGCCGCCTATCGCGCCGCCCAGCGCAAGCGGGTGGCCCGGATCGACGCGATCGCGCGGGCGGCGATCGACGCGGCGAGGCGCGCCCGCGCGCGCGTCGACGACATCGACCGGCGCACCGAGCCCGGCGAGTGGCGCTACTGGCGCCAGCGCGCCGTCGCCACGCGCTACCTCACGATCTACCGGACGCTCGCGGATCCGGCCTATCTCGACCCCAGCATCGATTCCGACGATCGCCCGCTCGGCTCGCTGTTCGCGTTCCCGGACCCGCTCGACGCGAACTACGGTCGCGGCGGACTCGCCCGGACGATGACGCCGCGCGGCTGGCTCTCGACCTGGTCGGGGCTCTCCTCCCGGGCGCGGCTCGCGGACACGCTGCCTCACGTGAAGGTGCCGACGCTGATCCTGCACCCGACCGCCGACACCGAGATCCGGATCCGCCAGGCGCTCGAGATCCGCGACGCAGCCGGAGCCGAGGACGTCCGCTACGAGGTGATCCCCGGAGCGCCCCACTACCTCGAGGGCCATCGCCGCGACGCGCTCGAGCGCGTCGCGAGCTGGCTGGCGAGCCGCTATCCCTGACCCCCCGCGCCGCCCGCGCACGAAAGGACCCCCCATGAAGCTCGGAATCCTGCTCGGCTACGCCGGCAAGCGCGTGTCCCTCGACATGGCTCCGATCCTCTCCGCCGAGCGCCTCGGCTTCGACTCGGTGTGGACCGCCGAGGCCTACGGCTCGGACGCCGTCAGCACCGCGGCCTGGGTCCTGGCGCAGACGACGCGCATCAAGGTCGGCACCGCGATCATGCAGATGCCCGCGCGCACGCCCGCCTGCACCGCGGGCACGGCGATCGCGCTCTCCCAGCTCTCGGGGGGGCGCTTCCTGCTCGGTCTCGGGCCCTCGGGACCGCAGGTGGTGGAGGGCTGGCACGGCGTCGCCTACGGCAAGCCGCTCACGCGCACGCGCGAGTACGTCGCGATCATCCGCAAGATCCTGGCCCGGGAGGCGCCGCTCGAGCACGAGGGCATGCACTACCAGCTCCCCTATCGCGGTCCGGACGCCACCGGCCTGGGCAAGCCGCTCAAGAGCATCACCTACCCGGACCCGGACCTCGCGATCTACACCGCCTCGATCTCGCCGGCGGGCCTGCGCTGTGCCGCCGAGGTGGCCGACGGCGTGATCCCGGTATGGATGAATCCCGAGCGCTTCGACCTGTTCGAGAAGCCGCTCCAGGAGGGCTTCGCCGCGGCAGGCGGCGGCAAGGGCCTCGACCGCTTCGACATCGCGCCCTTCGTGTCGGTCTCGCTGGGCGACGACCTCGAGGCCTGCCGGATGCCGGTGAAGGGGATGCTCGCGCTCTACGTCGGCGGCATGGGAGCGCGCGGCAAGAACTTCTACAACGACTACGCGGCCCGGCTGGGCTACGAGGAGGCGGCGGCGAAGATCCAGGACCTCTACCTGGACGGGAAGAAGATGGAGGCGATGGCCGCGGTGCCCGACCAGCTGGTCGACGACGTGGCGCTGGTGGGCCCGCGCGAGCGGATCCGCGAGCGGCTCCAGGCCTGGAGGCAGGCCGGCGCACGCGGTCAGGTGGGAGCGATGCTGGTCGCAGCGGCCTCACCCGAGGTCCAGCAGCTGCTCGCCGAGGAGCTGCTCTGAGCGGGCGCCACGCCGAGCGGTCGTGCCCACCGACCTCCCGCTGCGGTGCGCGTGCGGAGCCGTGCACGGGCTGCTGCGCGGCGTCGGGCCCGAGCGCGGCAACCGGATCGTCTGCTACTGCGACGACTGCCAGGCCTTCGCCCACTACCTGGGGCGCGCGGGGGAGATCCTCGACGCGAACGGCGGCACCGACATCTTCCAGACCTCCCCCGCCCGGGTCGCGATCACCGGCGGAGCCGACCAGCTCGCCTGCGTCCGGCTCACGTCCAAGGGGCTCCTGCGCTGGTACGCGGGCTGCTGCCGGACTCCGATCGCGAACACGCCGCCCAGCGCTCAGCTTCCCTTCGTCGGCCTGATCCACCGCTTCGCCGACCACGCCGCCGACGGCCGCTCGCGCGACGCGGTCCTGGGACCCGTGCGCGCGCGCGTCTTCGGCCGCTACGCCCTCGGCGACCGGCGCGGGCTGAACACCGACGACCGTCCCCCGGTGCGGATGATCCTGCGCCTGGCGGCCTCCCTCCTGGCCGCGCGGCTGCGGGGAGAGCACCGGGCGTCGCCCTTCTTCGACCCGCGCAGCGGCGAGCCCGTCGCGGCGCCGCGGGTGCTGGGCGAGCGAGAGCGCCGGTCGCTGACCGATCGAGACCGCGATTGAGCCACAAAATGCGCCGGATCTGATTGACCCCTAGGGGATCTGATCGTCTTTGCTTCCACTCACCGAAATTCCTGCCGGATCCCCAGGGAAATTGCAGCCAGTTTCCGTACATCGAGCCATTTTCGCTCTACAATCCGGAGCTCGAGATGCCGAGCATCTCGAAGCAGGCCTTTCTGGACGCGAAGAGAAGATTCTCCGACCCGAAGCCTCCAGCTATCGGGGCCTGTCTCGATCCGATATGCAGCCTGCGAGGTCCCAATGGATTCCAAAGCGCCGACCGGAGGCGAGAAGCTGATCCAATGCCTGGAGCGGGAGGGCGTGGAATACGTCTTCGGGCTCTCGGGCGGGGCGGCGATGCCGATGTTCGACGCCCTCGTCGACTCGAAGATCAAGCTGATCCTGGTGCGCCACGAACAGGGCGCGACCCACATGGCCGACGGCTACGCGCGCTCGACCGGCAAGCCCGGCGTCGTGCTCGTCACCTCCGGGCCCGGCGCCACCAACACGGTCACGGGCCTGTTCACCGCCCTGATGGACTCGGCGCCGATCGTCGTGATCTGCGGTCAGACGATCGCGCCGATGCTCGGCAAGGACGCCTTCCAGGAGGCCGACGTCACCGGGATCACGTATCCGGTGGTGAAGCACTCCTACCTGGTGAAGAGAGCGGACGACATTCCGCGCATCGTGCGGGAGGCCTTCCACGTCGCCACCACCGGCCGCCCGGGCCCGGTGCTGATCGACGTGCCCAAGGACATCGGCCAGGGACCGTGCACGGCGCCCTTCACCGACGATCTCGACCTGCCCGGCTACACCGTGCCGAGTCGGGGCGATCCGGCGCTGATCGCCGAGGCCGCGCGCCTGCTCTCGGAGAGCCGGCGCCCGTTGCTCTACGTGGGACACGGGGCCGTGATCTCCGGCGCCGGCAAGGCGATCACCACTCTGGCCGAGAAGCTGCGCGCGCCCGTGGTCAACACGCTGCTGGGCAAGGGGGCGGTGGACGAACGCCATCCGCTGCACCTGGGCATGCTCGGCATGCACGGAACGGCCTACGCCAACAAGGCGGTGGCCAACTGCGATCTGATCATGGCGATCGGCGCGCGCTGGGACGACCGGATCACGGGAAAGGTCGAGGAGTTCTGCGCCGGGGCGGTGAAGATCCACATCGACATCGACCCGGCCGAGTTCGACAAGATCATCACCCCCCACGTCTCGCTGCTGGGCGACGCGCGGCTGGTCGTCGAGGATCTGATCCCGCTGATCGAGATGGCCCAGACCGAGGCGTGGCTCGCCCAGTGCGACCGCTGGCGCCGGCAGCACCCGCTCAAGTACCCGAAGCGGGGCGGCCTGCGCGCCCAGCACGTGCTCGACCGCCTGAACGCCCTGACCCAGGGCGATGCGATCGTCACCACCGACGTCGGCCAGCACCAGATGTGGGCCGCCCAGTTCTGCCTGGCGAGCAACAACCGTCACTGGATCAGCAGCGGCGGCGCCGGGACCATGGGCTTCGGCTGGCCCGCGGCGA
>CAZZFT010000263.1:0-3906 GCA_964653555.1 uncultured Spirochaetales bacterium
CGCGAAGGCGGCCGGACGGTCGGCGCCGGCGTCGTCGCCGAGATCATCGAGTAGAGAGCCGGCAGGAAGGAATCGGAACATGGGTGATCTGGCCTCGCAGAAGATCCGCATCCGCATGAAGGCCTACGACTTCAAGCTGCTCGACCAGAGCGCTGGGGAGATCGTGGACACCGCCATGCGCACGGGTGCGCGCGTCGCGGGGCCGATCCCGCTGCCGACGAGCATCAACAAGTACACGGTGCTCCGCGGCCCCCACATCGACAAGAAGTCGCGCGAGCAGTTCGAGACCCGTACCCACAAGCGTCTGATCGACATCCTCGACCCGACGCCGCAGACGGTCGACGCCCTGATGAAGCTCGAGCTGGCCGCGGGTGTGGACGTGGAGATCAAGCTCTAGCCATGGCCACCGTCGACGTCGTCACGATCGAGAACCGGAGCGCGGGTTCGCTCGAGCTCGCGGCCGAGGTGTTCGAGGCCAGGGTCAAGCCCGACCTCTTCCACGCCGAGGTCCGCCGACAGCTCGCGGCCCGTCACACGGGAACGCACAGCACCAAGAATCGCGCGGCCGTGTCGGGTGGCGGGGCGAAGCCCTGGCGGCAGAAGGGCACGGGCCGGGCTCGCCAGGGGACCACGCGCGCGCCCCAGTGGTCGGGAGGCGGTGCGGTCTTCGGCCCGGTTCCGCGTTCCTACGACCACTCGCTGCCCAAGAAGGTGAGACGCGCGGCGCTGCGCGGTGCGCTCTCCCTCCGCCAGCAGGAGGGCGCGATCACCGTGGTGGACGAGTTCCCGATCAGCGAGTTCAAGACCAGCCGGGTGGCTGGGGTGCTCGAAGGACTGGGCCTCGCCGGCGACAGCGTGCTGATCGTGATCGCCGAGGCGGACGAGAAGCTCGAGATCTCCGCGCGCAACCTGCCCCGGGTCGGGACGATCCGGGTCGAGGGGCTCAACGTCTACGACGTTCTGCGCCACGCGAAGCTCCTGATCACACGCGCGGCCGTCGAGGCTCTCGAAGCGCGTCTCTCCGAGGAGCGTCGCCGCGAGGCGAAGCGGGGTCCGCAATGAACGTCCACGATGTGATTCGTCGTCCGCTGGTCACCGAGAAGAGCAGTATCGGGCGCGAGGAGAACAACCTCGTCACCCTTGCGGTCGATCCGCGCGCCACGAAGCACGACGTGAAGCGCGCCGTCGAGATGCTCTTCAAGGTCGACGTCCGTTCCGTCCGCACCATGCGCATGGCGCCGAAGATCCGCCGCGTCGGGCGGTTCGAGGGGCGTAAGCCCGAGTGGAAGAAGGCGCTCGTCGAGCTGGCCCCGGGCCAGAGCATCGAGTTCTTCGAGGGAGTGTAGGGAGCCCATCATGCCGGTTCGCAACTACAAGCCGACTTCCCCCGGTCGTCGGGACATGAGCGTCTCGGACTTCGCGGAGGTGACGCGTAGCCGGCCCGAACGCTCGCTGCTCGATGGGCGGGTCACCAAGTCGGGCGGTCGCAACGGCAAGGGTCATGTCACGTCCTGGCACCGCGGCGGCGGCCACAAGCGCCGCTACCGGAAGATCGACTTCCGCCGCGACAAGACCGGCGTGCCCGCGCGGGTGGCGGCGATCGAATACGACCCGAACCGCTCGGCGCACATCGCGCTGCTCCACTACGCCGACGGCGAGAAGCGCTACATCATCGCGCCCGCGGGCCTCGGCGTCGGAGATCGGGTGCAGTCCGGAGACGGCGCCGACATCCGCACCGGCAACGCGCTGACCCTGGCGAAGATCCCGCTGGGAACGGTGCTGCACGCGATCGAGCTGAAACCCGGGAAGGGTGCCCAGCTCGTGCGCTCCGCAGGCCTGGGAGCGCAGTTGATGGCCCGCGAGGGCCACTATGCGACGCTGCGCATGCCGAGCGGAGAGCATCGCCGCGTGCACGTGATGTGCATGGCGACGATCGGCCAGGTCGGCAATCCCGACCACGAGAACCAGACCGTCGGGAAGGCCGGGCGATCGCGCTGGAAGGGCAAGCGCTCGAACGTGCGCGGCGTCGCGATGAATCCCGTCGACCATCCGATGGGCGGCGGCGAGGGCAAGTCCTCGGGTGGGCGCCATCCCTGCACGCCGTGGGGCGTGCCGACGAAGGGGCACAAGACCCGCAACAACCCGAGAACCGACAAGTACATCGTGAAGCGACGAGGGAAGAAGTAATGTCACGCTCGCTCAAGAAGGGCCCGTTCGTCGATCCCAGTCTTCAGCGCAAGGTCGACTCCTCGCTCGCCGGCGGCTCGAAGCAGGTGATCCGCACCTGGTCGCGTCGCTCGATGATCACTCCCGATTTCGTCGGACTCACCTTCCACGTCCACAACGGGAAGCTGTTCGTTCCGGTGTTCGTGACGGAGAACATGGTCGGACACCGCCTGGGCGAGTTCTCGCCGACCCGCAAGTTCACCGGCCACGCCGGCGCGAAGCGCGTGAAGACGGGATGAACGAATGAGCACGAGTGCCCTCTTGAAGAACTACCGGGTGAGCCCGCGCAAGGCGCGGTTGCTCGCCGATCAGATCCGCGGCAAGGGCGTCGAGGAGGCCCTCGTCCTCCTCGACCTGTCGCCGAAGCGCTTCGCGCGCGCACTGGCGAAGGTCGTGCGCTCAGCTCTCGCCAACGCGGAAGAGAAGAACAGCCGGGAGCAGGCCGGCATCGACGTGGACAACCTCGTCGTCGGTCAGATCACGGTCGACCAGGGGCCGAGCATGTGGCGCATCCAGCCGCGGGCCCAGGGTCGCGCGACCTGGATTCAGAAACGGACGTCCCACGTCAGGGTCGTCCTGTCCGAGGAGTGATCGTGGGTCAAAAGGTACATCCCTACGGATTCCGGCTCGGCTCCCTCTACGGGTGGCAGTCGAACTGGTTCTCCGAGCGCCGTTACGCCGAGCAGCTCCACGAGGACATCGCGATCCGCAAGTTCATCAAGAAGAAGCTGTATCACGCCGGCATCTCGAAGGTCGTGATCGAGCGCACGGGCGACAAGGTGGTGCTGAACATCCACACGGCGCGCCCCGGGATCCTGATCGGAAAGCGCGGCGCCGAGGTGGAGACCTTGCGGGAGGAGCTGGCGTCCTTCACCGCGAACCGCGAGGTGTTCATCAACATCAAGGAGATCCGCAAGGCCGAGCTCGACGCTCAGCTTGTCGCCGAGAACGTCGCCCTTCAGCTCGAGCGGCGGGTGGCGTTCCGACGCGCGATGAAGAAGGCCGTCACCTCGACGATGAAGTTCGGCGCCGGCGGGATCCGCATCCAGTGCTCCGGGCGCCTCGGCGGCTCGGAGATGGGGCGCCGCGAGTGGTACCGCGAGGGTCGGGTGCCGCTGCACACCCTGCGCGCCGAGATCGACTACGGCCAGGCCGAGGCGAAGACCACCTACGGCGTGATCGGCGTCAAGTGCTGGGTGTTCAAGGGCGACGTCAGCGATCGGGAGCTGCGCCAGGGGACGCTCTCGCAGCGCATCGGCGAGGTCCCGACGAGGTAGATCATGCTGCAGCCGAAGAAGGTCAAGCATCGCAAGGTTTTCAAGGGGCGGATGCGCGGAAAGGCGTATCGTGGCTCGACGATCGCCTTTGGCGAGTACGGACTCCAGGCGCTCGAGGAGTCGCGCGTGACGGCCCGGCAGATCGAGGCGGCGCGCGTGGCGATGACCCGCCACGTGAAGCGCGGCGGCAAGGTCTGGATCCGGATCTTCCCCGACAAGCCGATCACGAAGAAGCCGGCCGAGACCCGGATGGGAAAGGGCAAGGGCAATCCCGAGGAGTGGGTGGCCGTCGTGAAGCCGGGCCGGATCCTCTACGAGATGGAGGGCGTGCCCGAGGACGTCGCGCGAGCGGCGCTGCGCCTGGCGGCGCACAAGCTGCCCCTGGCGACGCGCTTCGTGGAGC
>CAZZFT010000264.1:0-3883 GCA_964653555.1 uncultured Spirochaetales bacterium
GGCTGACGCGCGACTTCTACTCGAAGGTGGACATCCACATCCACGTGCCCGAGGGAGCGACTCCGAAGGACGGCCCGTCGGCGGGGATCACGATTGCCACGGCCATTGCCTCGGCGCTCACCCGGGTGCCGATCCGCTCCAACGTCGCGATGACGGGCGAGATCACGCTGCGCGGGCGGGTGCTCCCGATCGGCGGCCTCAAGGAGAAGTTGATCGCGGCTCTGCGCGGGGGCATCGACACGGTGCTGATCCCGAAGGAGAACGAGAAGGACCTCGCCGACATCCCGACCCAGGTGAAGCGCGGGCTCCAGATCGTGACCGTCGAGCACATGGACGAGGTGCTCGGAGCCGCGCTGGCTCTGGCGAACGCGGCGAGCTTCCTGCGCGAGGGCGACCATGCCTTCGACGACATCCACGAAGTTCCGCCGCCCGGTGCCACCCCGGTCGAGCTGCCGGCGCCCGCGGGCGTGAACTAGCGGGAGGCCGAGCGCACTGCACGGGCGTGTAGCTCAGTTGGTAGAGCGCCTCGCTTACACCGAGGAGGTCGGCGGTTCGACCCCGTCCGCGCCCACCAGCGCCCCGCCGCGGCGAGCCCGAACCGTCGAACCGACGCCGGCCGTCGCGCTCAGGTGTCGGGGACGTCGCGGTCGAGCACGGTGCGGCGACCCTCGCGCTGGGCGTTGCGGATCGCCTCGTCGCAGACGCGCCGGACGATGTCCGACAGCGGCTTCAGCACCCGGTCGGAGGTGTTGTAGCCCGAGCGGGCGCGCACGTACTCCTTGAGACGGCTGGAGATGATCAGGATCTCCTCGGTCTCGGCGGCGGGGGCCGCCGCCGCGCCGGGTCTGACCAGCCGGCGCCTCGCCGAGCCCGTGTCCTCGGTGTCGCGCCGGGTGGGGGCGGTGCGCTCCTCGGCCCAGGCCTCCCGGTGGCGGGCCACCGGCAGGTGGGCGTCCCAGCAGGACACAGAGCAGAAGGCGAGCCCGGTGCGCTTCTGGTTGCAGGTCGAGACGCTGCAGGTCCAGTAGGTGGCGCCGAGCGCGATCGGGCCCTTGCAGGCGCTGCAGCGCCGCCAGCTCGTTTCGCCGGAGGCGTGGGACGCTTCGCTCATGGATCCCCCGTGCTGGCGCGGAAGCTATCACGGGTCGCGCCCTTGAGGACTGGGGCCCGCTGGAGGAAGATGGCGGCTCGCGCCTGCGCCTGGGGTGGCCCATGTCCGATCTGCGAGGCTCCGAACGATCGAGCGTCCGCCCGGCGTCGGGCGACCGGGAGGCTCTGGACGCGCTCGACATCATCAGCAACGACACCTACGCGGCCAACGGCTACCCCCACGAGGCCTGGACGCGTCTGCGCCGCGAAGACCCGATCCACTGGAACGACCGCAACATCATCAACCCGTTCTGGGCGGTCACGAAGCACGCGGACATCGTGTGGATCTCGAAGCAGCCGGAGCGCTTCCGGAACGGCCCCCGGCTGGCGGCGTTTCCCGAGTTCGTGCCGCCCGACCCGCAGGAGGCCGTGATCCGGCACCTGCTCAACATGGATCCCCCGGACCACGCGCTCTTCCGCAAGCTGGCGAGCCACCGCTTCACGCCGCGCGGTCTCCAGCGCATGCGGCGCGACATCGAGACGATCACGCGCGACCTGCTCGACGCGATGCGGGGCGACGGCGGGACGCGCGAGGGCGACTTCGTCCAGCTGCTGTCGGCGCCGCTGCCGCTCCAGGTGCTCGCCGAGCTGCTCGGTGTGCCGCGCGAGATGTGGCCGACGATGTTCGACTGGACCAACCGGGTGATCGGCTCCGCCGATCCCGAGTACCAGGAGGAGGGCCAGGACGCCTTCCACACCGCTCAGAAGGCGCGCCTGGCGCTGTTCGCCTACTTCGCCGAAATGACCCGGGAGCGCCGCGCGCACCCCCGCGACGACATCGTGAGCCTGATCGCGAACGCCCAGATCGCGGGCGAGAGCCTTCCCGATCGGGAGCTGCTCTCGTACTACTTCCTGCTCGTCGTCGCCGGCAACGAGACGACCCGCAACGCGATCACCGGCGGGCTGCTGGCGTTCCTCGAGAACCCCGACCAGTGGGAGCGTCTGCGCCGGGATCCCTCGCTCGTGGACTCGGCGGTGGAGGAGGTGGTGCGCTGGGTGACGCCGGTGATCCAGTTCTGTCGCACACCGGTGGAGGACGTCGAGATCCGCGGGGTGAAGATCCGCGCGGGCGAGAACCTGTGCCTCTTCTACCCGTCGGCGAACCGGGACGAGGAGGTGTTCGAGGACCCCTTCCGGTTCCGGATCGACCGCCACCCCAACCGCCACCTCGCCTTCGGCATCGGCGAGCACTTCTGTCTGGGAGCCAACCTGGCGCGGCTCGAGCTGCGGGTGGTGTTCCGTCACCTGGCGGCGAGGCTCGAGCAGTGCGAGCTCGCGGGCCCGGTCGAGCGCCTGCGCTCGAGCTTCGTCGGCGGGATCAAACGGATGCCGATCCGCTACCGGCTCGCGTCGGGGTGAGCCGCACCGCTAACGGTGCTCGAGGGCGTCCTCGCTCGTCACGCGCCGGTAGTAGCAGCTCTCGCGCGCTCGGCCGCTCGCGTCGAGCGTGTGGCAGGCTCCGCCGGTGCGCGGCACGACCCGGTAGAGCAGTGAGTTCTGCTCGCAGTTGACCCGCACCTCCTCGAGGTCGAGGATGTCGCCCGAGGTGGCGCCCTTGTGCCAGATCTCGTCGCGCGAGGTGGACCACAGGACCGCCTCCCGGCGGCGTAGCGTCTCCGAGAGCGCCTCGCGATTGGCGTAACCCACGAACAGCACCTCGCCCGTGCGCGCGTGCTGGAGCACCACCGGCACCACGCGCTGACCGCGCCCGCCGATCTTGGCCAGCTTTTCGAAGTCGAGGGTCAGGCGTGTGCCCTCTTCCAGGTCGTTCGGCTCGCTGTGCGGGCCCGCCATGTGTCGTCGCTCCGTCGGTGGGCGGCGGAAGATAACGCGCCCTGGGGTAGACTCCCGCGCTCCCGCGGCGCACCGCGGGTCGATTTTGCGCTGACGGGAGCCGCGTCCGAATGCCCGCCTTTCCCTCCGCTCCGATGCCGCCCTCCGAGTACCTCCAGCGCTACCTGCCCGCGGCCTTCGACGAGGCGCGTGCGCCGGAGGCAGCGCGCGAGCTGAAGATCCAGCTCGGCGTGCGGCTGTCGGGCGAGGGCGGCGGCGAGTGGCTGCTCGACCTGGAGGAGGGTCGCGTGAGCGTCCGACCCGGTTCCCGCGAGCAGGCCGCCTTCAGCTACGTGCAGAGCGTCGAAGACTGGCGCGGCGCCCTGTGGGAGGGCCGCGGAGGCCTGGTGGGGCGGGGCGCCGCCGCACTGTTCCGCCCCGGAGCCAGCGAGGTGGAGGCGGCCAGCCGCTTCGTCGGCGACGGCGCGCTGCCCGGGATCCTCGCGGCGCTGGGCGAGCTGCGCGGCCTCGTCGGCGTGGTGGTGACGCACCCCCGCGGCGACTGGCGGGTCGCGCTCCAGCTCGGCCCCGGTCCGATCCCCGCGGAGCCGACCACCGAGGTCAGCGTCTCCGCCGAGGATCTCGACCGCATGCAGGCGGGCGAGCTGAAGCCGATGGAGGCCTTCATGGCCGGCCGCATCCGGGTGACCGGCGACATGACGCTGATGCTCCAGATGCAGGCGGCCCAGATGCAGGGGGGCAAGGGGCGGCCGGCCTGAGGCACACGGGGGCGCCAGGCGCGCGCCCCTGTCCTCTCCCGTGGCGGTTTGCTACTCGATCCTCCCCCGCGCCGAGGGCGCGGGACCTCGCGTGTTTCCCTGGTTGGGGCGGTAGTTCAACTGGTTAGAGCACCGGCCTGTCACGCCGGAAGTTGCGGGTTCGAGTCCCGTCCGCCCCGCCA
>CAZZFT010000265.1:0-3869 GCA_964653555.1 uncultured Spirochaetales bacterium
CTCAGGGCTCCAGCCCGCAATCGCGGATCTTGTGCAGCAGCGTCTTGTAGGAGACGCCGAGCAGGCGCGCCGCCTGCTTGCGGTTCCAGTGCGTGTACTGGAGCACGCGGTCGATCGCCTCCCGCTCGGCCTCCAGGGCGACCCGCCGCCCCACCTCGCGGAGCGGCACCAGGCCGGCGGTCTCCTCGAGCCCGGCGATCAGCTCGCGGAGCGACTCGCCGCCCCGCTCGGCGCCGGGCGACTCGCGCAGCTCGTCGAGGATCGACTCCTCGCGCTCGAGCACCACGAAGCGCTTGATCAGGTTCTCCAGCTCGCGGACGTTGCCGGGGAACTCGTAGCGCTCGAACTCGCGCACCAGCGCCTCCGAGAGCGTCGGTACCGGCTTCTCGTAGCGGGCCGCGAAGCGGTGGAGGAAGATCTCGACGAGAGCCGGGATCTCCTCCCGTCGCTCGCGCAGCGGGGGGATCTCCACGCCCACGACGTTCAGCCGGAAGTAGAGGTCCTCGCGGAAGCCGCCGCTGGCCACCATCTCGATCAGACGCCGGTTGGTCGCGCACAGCACGCGCACGTCCACGCGCACGTCGCGATTTCCGCCGAGGCGTGTGAACTCCCCGTCCTGGAGCACCTGGAGCAGCTTCGCCTGGAGGAGGGGGCTCATCTCTCCGATCTCGTCGAGGAACATCGTCCCGCGGTGGGCCACCTCGAACTTGCCGTGCTTGCGCGCCGTGGCGCCCGTGAAGGCGCCCTTCTCGTACCCGAACAGCTCGCTCTCGAGCAGGTCCGCGGGCAGCGCGGCGCAATTCACCTTGATGAAGGGCTTCCCCGCGCGCGGGGACAGCTCGTGGGCGGTGCGCGCGACGATCTCCTTTCCGACGCCGCTCTCTCCCTGGATCAGGATCGTCACGTCGGTCTCGGCCACCTGCTCGAGGGTCGCGCGCACGCCGCGCATCGCCGCGCTCCCCCAGACCACCGCGTCCCCCGTCGGCGCGATCTCGCCGGTCAGACGAGCGCGCTCGCGCTCCAGGGCCTTGCGCTCGAGCACCTTCTCGAGGGTCGCTTCCAGCAGATCCTCTTCGAAGGGCTTGTTCAGGTAGTCGGAGGCGCCGATCTGCATCGACTCGACGATCGTGCTCGCCTTCCCCACGACCGAGAGCATCACGACCGGCACCTCGGCGTCGAAATCGCGGATCCGCCGCAGCGTCTCCACACCGTCGAGATTCGGCATCATCACGTCGAGCAGGATCACGTCCGGGGCGGCGCCTCCTTCGAGCAGGGCCAGGGCGCGGCGGCCGTCCTCGGCCGTGTCCACGTCGTAGCCCCTGAGCTCGAGCAGGTTGGCGACGTAGGAGCGGATGCCGTCCGCGTCGTCGACGACCAGGATCCGCGGGCGCTCGTTGCCACCGCTGCGGGTCACGGTCACGCCCCCTCGTCCTCCGCGAGCGTCCGGTCCGAGGCGGCCCGCTGGGGCGCCTCGGCCGGGAGCGTGAAGGAGAAGCGGCAGCCGCCCCCGACCCGCTCCTCCAGGCGGATCGCACCGCCGTGGGCCTGCACCAGCCGCCGGCAGATCGCGAGTCCGAGGCCCAGGCCGCTACCGCCGCCTTCGCCCAGCTGCACGTAGGGCTCGAAGACCCGCTCGCGATCGGCAGCGGCGATCCCGGGTCCGTCGTCGCTGACGCTGACCTCGACCCAGCGCCGGACCCAGGGGTCCTTGGGCGTCGCCACCGCGCGGGTGGCGATCTCGATCGTTCCGCCGCGAGGTGTGAACTTGACGGCGTTCCCGATCAGGTTCGACAGCACCTGCTCGATCCGGACGCGATCGAAGCGGCCCTCGGAGGCAGCGGGCGCCAGCTCGAAGGACAGGCGCAGATCGCGCTCCTCGAGCAGGGGGCGGAACATCGCGGCCACTTCGTGGATCACCGGCGCAATCGGCGCGCGTCCCACTTCGAGCACTTCGTGTCCGCGCGTCGCGCGCGAGGCCTCGATCAGGTTCTCGATGAAGGCGCCCAGGCGCTGACAGCTCTTGCCACTCTCTTCGAGGAACTTGCGCTGCTCGGAAGTGAGCGCGCCCACCTCCTCGGACAGCAGCAGACGGTGGTAGCCCCCGATCACGGTGACCGGCGTGCGCAGCTCGTGACTGACGACCGAGAGCAGCTCCTCGCGCTCGGCCCGCTCCACCCGCAGCAGATCGCGCTGGGACTCGAGCTCGCGGTGGAGGTCGGCGAGCTCGCGTCCGGCCTCGAGCAGCTCCTGCTCCAGACGGTGACGGTGGGTGACGTCCTGGATCACGAAGGCGCTCGAGCCGCCCTCGCCGCCGCTCCAGGCGCAGCGGCACAGCACGACGCGCGGCGCTCCGCCCGGCCGGCGGATCCGGCACCGGACGGCGGCGGCCCCCGCCTCGGGAAGGGTGCCCTCGAGGTCGACGAGCAGATCCTCGAGGGTCGTGCCCACGACGTCCGTGCCGCATCCGGCCAGCCCCACCAGGCGATCGTTCGCCCAGGCGATGGCGCCGTCGGCCACCCAGACCACGCCGTCGCTCACCGCCACCGCGAGGCGCTGGAGCCACTCCGGCGGGCGGTGCGCTCGCTCGGCTGCGGACGAAGGCGGCGTCATCGGGTGCCCCCTCCGCCGTGGTATATCTGGCGCGGCGCACCGCGCGGGGCTGCCCGGGACATCCCCGGCTACATCGCCCCGAAACGACCTTCCCTTGAGGCCCCGGGCCCCGGCGGGACCTAGAATCCGACCGCCTTGCCGACCTCTGATACGAAACGGCGCGTCGACTGGCTGACCGACGAGCTGAACCGCCATCTCCGGCTGTACTACGTGCTCGATCAGCCGGAGATCTCCGACGCGGAGTACGACCGGCTGTTCCGCGAGCTGCAGGAGCTCGAGGCCGCGCATCCCGGGCTGGCGCGTCCCGATTCGCCCACCCGACGGGTGGGCGCACCGCCTGCCGAGGGCTTCGCCGAGTTCGCCCACCGCGTGCCGATGCTGTCCCTGGACAACGCGATGTCGGAGGACGAGATCCGCGCCTTCGACGAACGCGTTCGGCGGTTCCTCGAGACCGCGGACGAGCTCGAATACGTGGTCGAGCCGAAGCTGGACGGCGCCAGCCTCGAGCTGGTGTACGAGGACGGGCTGCTCGGAGTCGGTGCGACCCGCGGCGACGGACGGGTCGGCGAGGACGTCACGGCGAACGTGCGTCTCTCCCAGAGCATTCCACTGCGACTGGAAGGCACGGCACCGGGGCGGATCTCGGTGCTCGGCGAGGTGGTGCTGCCGATCGCCCGCTTCGAGCGGCTCAATGCGATGCGCCTCGAGCGCGGCCTGGAGCCCTTTGCCAATCCGCGCAACGCCGCAGCCGGCTCGCTGCGCCAGCTCCACGAGATCGACCGCGACCGACTGCGCGCGCTCTCCTTTCGCGCCTACGCGGTGGGCGAGGGCCTGCCCGCGCGGATCGGGACCCAGGCCCAGGTGCTCGAGGCGCTGGGGCAGTGGGGCTTCGAGACCAGCTCCGGACGGGTCTGCCGCGGGGTGGACGCGGTGATCGAGGCCCACGAGGCCCTGCTCACCGGGCGCGACTCGCTGCCGATCGAGATCGACGGCACGGTCGTGAAGGTAAACCGCCTGCGCCTCCAGGAGGAGCTCGGGACGGTCTCCCGCTCGCCCCGCTGGGCGATCGCCTACAAGTTCCCGCCCGCCCAGGAGACCACGACCGTGATCGCGATCGAGGTCCAGGTGGGCCGCACGGGGGCGCTGACGCCGGTCGCGAAGCTCGAGCCGGTGCACGTCGGGGGCGTCACCGTCTCCAACGCGTCGCTCCACAACCGCGACGAGATCGAGCGCAAGGACGTGCGCGTGGGCGACACCGT
>CAZZFT010000266.1:0-3850 GCA_964653555.1 uncultured Spirochaetales bacterium
CGCTCCGTCGCGCTCCGTCATGCGATTCCCTCTCGTCGTCGGCCAGGCGGGACAGGTCACCATGTTAGATGCGGCCTGCGGGCCTCCGCGTCGAGGGCGGCCCGGCACCGGGACGTTTCCCCACGCGAGCGTGAGCTCCTGCGTCTTCGACGGTGCCAGGATGGATCGTGAAGGCTGGTTGGAGCGGGGGCCGCGACCCGGCCCCCGCGATCGAATGGTCGTCAGCACCAGGGCTGGTCGAACAGAATCGTCACATCGCCATGGGCGTTCAACGTGATGTGGAACTTCCTCCGCGTGCGGATGTGGTCGCCGTTCACGGGATTCACGTAGTCCTCGACCTGGACGACGGTCGCCTGCCCGCCGCCCTTGTTGAGGACCTGGGAGAAGTTGAATACCCCCCTCGAGATCCCGTGGGGGCCGCGGGTCGCCGTGTAGTAGACGTCGCCGGTGGTCAACCCGGTGGCGTGGAAATCCGCGAGGGCATCGCTTCGCACCTTGACCCTGACGGTGCCGCCGGCGGATTCGGTAACGCTCGTGGTCGTGATCACCGTGCCCTCGAAGATCATGTCCTCGCCGAGGCCGCCGTTCGCGCACGCGATGAACAATGGGCCGTTCTGCAGGTACTCGGTGACGGTCGAGCGGCTCACCGCGGCGGAGGCGGAGATCCCCGGCGGCGCGGTGACGCTTTCGGGTGCCTCGCAGGCGGCAAACGTCACTGCGATCACGATCAGCGTCAGGCGTATGTGAGCAGGCGATGGGAACACGGCGGCCTCCTTCCGAGGGGTTCTGCAGGCTGTTGCGAGGCGCTTCGCTTGCCTCACTTCCCATAACGGAAGGGGATTCGGCACCCTGTCAGACGGATGGCTCGAGAGATCTTCGCACGCGCAGCACAAGTGCCTGGCCCGGGGGTCACATGGTGCCGGAGGGCGCGGGTTATCTCCCCGCGCCGTCGAGAAGCCGGAGCTCCGCGGCCACGGAATCGCGCTGCGCGGGTTACCTACCACAGGTGCGAGCCCGAACACCGCCGGGTACGTCGCGATCCTCGACAGCAGGGATTCCGTTGTCGTCCCGCCAAGCGGAACCGGCTTGTTTCCCCCGTATGCCCCGGCGTGCCCGGCGCTCGGAGAACAGCGCTGGATCTAATCGCAGACCGCTAGAACAACTGTCCCAACGCTGCCCGTCTATCGTCCGCCGAGGCTCACTTCGAAGCCGAGGCGCACCGTAAACGGGGGCTGGAAGGCCGTCGCCTCCCCGAATCCCGGGTTCGGGGAAACCGCTCCGGCAATGATCTCAAGATGGCTGGCAAAGGGGCCGCAGGGTGAGGTGCCTCCTTCGCCATCACCGCAGACGCTGTGGCGGAACCGTATCTGATCCCTGTCGACGATACCCTGGGGATTGCCGAGATGGAGGAGGTCGAGAATCACCCTGCCCCCGACCATCGCCGGGAGGGCGCAGCTGAACCGGAGATTCAGATCCCAGATCGCGGGCGTCCGCCCCGCGGTTCCCCGTTCCACCCGAAACACCGGAAGGCCGAACGGCGTTTCCACGATCTGGAACTCGTTCAGCGGAGGGCCGCTCGACAGCGAAGAGAACGCGCCGGCCGTCGCTCCGAAGTCGAAGCGGTGCGCACCCGAGATCTTCAGGACGTGCGGGCGATCATTCGGGGAGTAGTCCTCGATGGTTCGCGGCCTGCGCCGGTATCCAGAGCCTCTGGTTGTTGTTCGGACCGAACGAGCCGTTCTCGAGCCTTCCCGATTCCGTTCCCAGGAGACCCTGGTAGTTGTCGATCTCGACACGGGAATTCCCCAAAGCAGAGGTAGACATGGCTAGTTGCCTCTGCGGCGCCAACCGATCGTTCCGAGAAAGACCAGCAGGAGGAGGACGCCGAGACCTGCGAAAACGGGCCGCGAGAGCGAGCGGCCGCCGTGTGGGACCGAGATCCCGTCAGCCGGCCGCATGAAGTCCTCGTACGCGGACATGCCGTGAAGGCTCTCGAAATCACGGTCCCAGTGAACCGAATACCGCGGCGACCAGTCCGCCTTGCCGTCCGGCCCGACGACGCGCGCGCCCTCCCGCACGAGCTCCATCGCCCATTCGCGGTCTCCCAGGATCGCCGCGGCCGCCGCCAGGCCCAGGTAGGTGGGTTGGTACAGGAAGCTCGACGAGCTGAGCAGTTCCCGGGCGATCTCCCGCGCCGCGTCGTCGTTCCCCGTTTGGGCCTCTATCCGGGCGATATACGTCCGGTACAGGTTGACCAGCCAGTCGAGCTGCGGCTCCGCATCTATGAGCTCCTGAAAGGCCGCCCGCGCCTCGCTGTAGCGACCTGCCTCGTAAAGCGCCCTCGCTCCCTCGGCCGGGCCCGGAACGGCATAGTCGCAGTAGGTCTCGACGTTCGCGGACTCAAGGTTGTCCTGGAACCAGTCTGCGGCCCGCTCGAGCAGGTCCGCCGACAGGTCGGGCTCGCCGTGGGCCCAGAGCTCGCGACCTACGTAGCCGTACGAGCACCCCGCCGGAAACAGGACACTCTCTGACCGCCGCTCGATCTCGGGCAGGCGTTGCCGAATCACGTCTACTTCGCCCAGGGCCGCGAGGGCCATCAGCTCGTAGCCCGTGTACCAGGACTCGACCGAGCTTCCGGAGTTGGCGGTGCTCACACTATCGGCGACCTGGAGCTCCCTCTCATGCCGCCCGAGCAGGTGCAGTGAACTCAGGTAGACGATGGGCTCGAAGAAGAGGGCGGTCGGCCGGCCCAGCCCTCCGGCGTCGTCGATGTACTCGACCGCCGCGGCCGGCAGATTCGCGTGGAGGGCGAACTGCGACGCCATCTCGGGAGCCCCGCCGAGCGTCCGCTCATGGTAGTCCGCGGTGGCCTGATACACTCGTAGCAGGTCGCGTTCACCCAGGTACACGTTCACATAGTAGTCTCGCCAGAGCCGGCCCTCCGGGCTGAACCGATCGAGACGTTCCGCAACGTAGGCCAGGTTTCGGTCCCGCTCGACGATGTCGCCTCTGGCACCGTAGAGGACCACGAGCAACATGGCGGCGTCGACGACGTCCGGGTCGAGCTCGAGCGCCTCCTCGAGCTTCTCGATCGCCCCAGAGCCGGCCCCGTAGTTCATGAATCGTCGTGCACCTTCGGCGTAAGCGAGATACGCCTCGTACCGCGGCGCGCTGCCGAGCGCTCCGGGGAAATCGTAGTCGAACTGGTTCGCGAGCGCCCCGAGCACCCGCTGAGCGAACTCCTCGACCAGCCGGCCCTGTTCCCGGACGGGGCCGACGATCGGGCCCACCGCGTCCAGCTGGGTTTCTCCGGCGGCATCGATAAGCTCCGCCCGGATCTCGAGCTGGTCCCCCACCGTTCGATAGTGGCCGACCAGTGCGGTCCCGGTGCGGCTCTGCTCAGCGGCCGCGGCGACCGCGGCTCTACTGCCTTCGGAGTGCTCGGAGATGTTAAGCGCGATTTCGAAGGGTATGGCCGACAGCCCGGCGACCCGGTCCACGTCCCGAGTGATCCTGTATGCCGCCGCCGCTCCGAGCGCCGACAGGGCGGAATCACCGGTGAGATCCTCGAGCGGAAGGATCGCAAGGCGATGGGGGTCGAGAGCCGCGCTCGAGGCCGCATCCGGATCGGAACCCGCCCTGTGCTCGTTGCCCGACACTCCGGCTCTCGAGGCAGCGAAATCCGACAGTACAAGCCCCACGACCCCGACGGCGAGCACACCTACGGTCATGGCGGCCCGGTGCCAGGGCCTCAGCCGCATCACTCCCGTCGACGGCGTCACCCCCACGGGCTGCGTCCGCTTCAGTCCACGCGGTGTCAGCTCGAACGCCCACGACAACAGCACCGCCA
>CAZZFT010000267.1:0-3820 GCA_964653555.1 uncultured Spirochaetales bacterium
TGGAAGCTCCCGGCCGAGAGCGAGTCGATCGAGGGCTTCGTCGGCAAGCGCGTTCACGAGGTGCTGGAGCGCCTGCACCGCACCGCGGGCCGAGGTCGGGTTCCCACGCTGCCGAAGGTGCTGTGGCGCTTTCAGCAGCTCTTCGACGAGGCCTACGACGCCGGCTCGGTGCGCATCGTCCGGGAGGGGACGCCGCTGGCGTTCTACCGGGAGATCGGCGAGCGCTGCCTCGCCAACTACTACCGCGATCACTACCCCTTCGACCGGGAGGAGACGATCGGCCTCGAAGAGCACGTCCGAATCGATCTCGACGACGACGGCCGCTACCGCCTGCAGGGCTTCGTCGACCGGATCGCGCGCGCACGCGACGGCGCGATCGAGATCCAGGACTACAAGACCTCGGCAAGGCTGCCGGCCCAGGCCGACGTCGATGCGGATCGCCAGCTCGCCTTGTACCAGATCGGTGTCGCCGCGCGCTTCGGCGCCGACCGCCCGGTTCGGCTCGTTTGGCACTACCTGCGCCAGGGCCGCACGCTGGTGTCGGCGCGCTCGCCCGAGCAGCTGCGCGCTCTCGGCGAGCAGACGCGGGAGCTGATCGACCGCATCCGTGCCGAGCGCAGCTTCGCCCCGAAGACCAGCGCGCTGTGCCACTGGTGCGAGTACCGTGAGGGCTGTCCGGCCAGCCCGGTGCGCCCGTCGGATCGGCCGGTCTACGCGCCGCGCGCCGCGCCGCCGACACGCCCGCCGCGGCGACGACGGCCCCGCCCCACCGCCTCCCCCGTCGGTGCTCAGCTCGCGTTCTCCTTCGTCGGGGGCTAGCGTGGCGTCCGATGGGACTCCGGATCGAACGCATCCCCACGCTGGGTGACAACTACACCTACCTGCTCGTGTGCGAGGAGTCGGGCGACGCCGCCGTCGTCGACGCGCCCGAGGCAGAGCCGGTACTGGCGCGCGCGGAGGCGCTCGGCGCGCCGGTGACGAAGATCCTCTCGACCCATCACCATCCGGATCACTCCCAGGCGAATCCGCAGCTGGCGAAGCACTACGGCGCGCCGGTCTACGGGCATCGCTCCGACGAGGGCCGCTTGCCCGGGCTGACCCACGGCCTCGAGGAGGGCGACACGATCACGGTCGGCCGGCAGCAGGCGCGGATCCTGTTCATTCCCGCCCACACACGCGGGCACATCGCGTACGTCTTCGACGACTCCGACGCCGTCTTCTGCGGCGACACGCTGTTCGCGGCCGGCTGCGGGCGTCTGTTCGAGGGAACGCCCGAGATGATGTACACGGCGCTGTGCGAGAAGCTGGCCGCCCTGCCCGACGCGACGCGCGTCTACTGCGGCCACGAGTACACCGAGAGCAACCTCCGCTTCGCGGCCTTCGTCGAGCCGGACAACGCCGCCGTGAAGGCGATGGCCGAGCGGGTGGCGGCGAAGCGCGCGAAGAAGGCCGCCGACTGGCACGACGCCACGCCCGCGGAGATGACGATCCCCAGCACGATCGCGGACGAGCGGGCCACCAACCCGTTCATGCGCGCCGGGAGCGCCGCCGAGCTCGGCCGTCGCCGCGCGCTCAAGGATTCGTTCTGAGCGACGGGCCGGGTCCGCCTCCGGGCGCGGCCACGACCTCGATCCTCCACGCGGTGCCCTTCTTCGAGACGGACGCGATGGGCATCGTCCACCACTCGAACCACGTGCGCTACTTCGAGCTGGGACGGATCGCCTGGCTTCGCGAGCACGACCAGCCCTACGAGCGCTACGTCGCGAGCGGGCTCCACTTCGCGACGACCCGGGTCGAGGTCGACTACCACCGCCCGGCGCGCTTCGCCGACGAGGTGGAGATCACCGTCTGGGCCGAAGCGGTCCGCCACGCCTCGCTACGCATGGCCTATCGGCTGTCGGTGGCGGGCCAGACGATCGCCTCGGGCGTGACCGAGCACGCCGCGGTCGACGCCGAGGGCAAGGTGAGGCGGCTGCCGAAGGACCGGCGCGCGGCGCTGCTCGCGCTGGTGGCGAAGGCCTGATCGCAGAGCCCGGAAGGCCTCAGCCCGGGCGCCGCGGCTCCAGGCGCAGCGCGCCCCGCACCAGGCCGCGGAGCTTTCCGGTGAGCAGACGCTCGGACCAGCCAGCCGCGCGCTGGATCGCCTCGAGGGCGTCGCCGCGGCCGGGCCAGGCGGAGCGCACCACGTCGGGGTGGACGTGGTTGAGTAGCCGCGAGAGCGCCGCGGTGACCACGACCAGGTCGTCGACCAGACCCAGCGGACCCAGCAGCAGAGCCGGCAGCAGATCGATCGGAGACAGCACGTAGCCGAACCCGAGCAGCGCGACGACCTTCGCGCGTCGCGGCACGCGCGGATCGCGCAGCAGGCGCGCCAGCAGCACGGTGAAGTCGGGCATCAGGAGCAGCAGGTCGCGCACACCCGAGCCCTCGCCGGGCACCGGATCCTCGACGACGCGCGTGCGAAGGCGATCGTAGAGGCGCCGCTCGCGCGGGTTCAGCTCGATCGTGATCGGATCCGACACGGGCTCAGCGTAGCCCGCTGGCGGAGCGGCGCTCTCGTGCTGCGCTCGGCACCCCGGGATTCGGCGACACGCTACCTCGCCACGCTCTGGAAGATCTCGGCGAGCTCGAAGAGGCAGCGGAAGTGGGTGGCCTCGATGAAGCGCGCCCCCGAGACAGTGAAGGGATACTTGATGTAGTCGAGCGCTCCGGGCGGGATCGCCTGCAGGCCCCAGCGGAACGCGCGGTCGAAGAGGAGACGCAGGATCGGCTCGGGCACCGGCACGGCGGTGCCCCCGGTCTCCCGGATCGCCGTGTGCAGGGGCACCTCCCCGGGCCCGGTCACGTTGAACACGCCCTGGAGGCTGTGCTCCAGCGCGAGCGCGATCGCCTCGGAGAGATCCTCCTCGTGGATGAACTGCATCATCGGATCGAAGCCCATCACCGTGGGGATCCGGCTCTGCTTCAGGTACTGCCCGATCATCGAGTGCACGTAGGTCCCGAGCACGTTGACCGGGCGCAGGACGCAGGTGTGCAGGTGCGGATAGCGCCACAGGTAGGCCGATGCGAGCGTGTCGAGCTCGACCAGATCGCGGATCTCCGGATACGTGCGGCTCGCCGACAGAGGCGAATCCTCGTCCAGGAAGTAGGGATTCTCGGGAGACGCCCCATACACGTAGGAGCTGGACAGGACCACCAGCTTCTGGACGCCGTGGTTGACGCAGTGATCCAGCAGCTGCTTGGTGCCGCGGACGTTCGTGTCCCAGCGCTCGCGCTCGCTGGCGCGGAAGTGGCGAATGAAGCCGAGGTGCACGAGCGCCGTGGGCATCTCGGTGCGGATCACGTCCTCGAACTTCTTCTTGCGGATGTCGACGACGTGAACGGCGATACCCCGAGGGGCGCCGTCCCAGCCCACGCGATCGACCCCGCACACCTCGTAGTTCTCTCGCAGCCTACGCGCGAGCAGTCGGCCCTGGCCCCCGGCGATCCCCGTGATCAGAACCTTTTCCATCGTGACCTCGCGGGCTTAGCGACATAGGGTATCGGTTTCGAAGACGGCGATCTAGAGCGCGTCCGGTCGTGCTACTGTGCCGGCGCCGAGGGGCCCCTGAGGGAAAGTGGTCGAGCCTTCAGCGCGTTACGAAGAGATCCGGATTCCGCTCTCGGAGCCCGTCCACGGACTGGAGGAGGTTTCGGGAATCCTCGGCGTGCCCCGCTGGTGGCCGACCGGGTCGCGGGTGAGCGTCGTGATCGCCCATGGGGCGAACCGGGACATGAACGAGCCCGCCATCGCGGACCTCCACCGCGAGCTGACGGAGCG
>CAZZFT010000268.1:0-3803 GCA_964653555.1 uncultured Spirochaetales bacterium
GGGCATCTTCGGCAGCATCGAGGAGGTCTCGATGGAGGACGCCCGGGGCCAGCTCGAGACGAACTTCTTCGGGGTCCTGCGCACGCTGCGGGCCGTGGTGCCGGTGCTGCGCGCCGCGGGGCGGGGGCGCATCGCGATCGTCGGCTCCCTCGCGGGCCGCGCGCCGATCCCGTTCCAGGCGCACTACTCCGCCTCCAAGGCGGCGGTCGACAACCTGTCGGCGGCGCTGCGGAACGAGCTCCACCCCCACGGCGTGGCCGTGTCGCTGATCGAGCCCGGCGACATCCGCACCGAGTTCAACGACCGGATGGACTGGGGCTCGTTCGACGACTCGCCCTACGGAGAGCGCCTGCGCCGCTGCGAGCGCGTGATCCGCGAGGAGCTGCCCCGGGCGCCGGGGCCCGAGGTGGTGGCCCGCGTCATCCACCGGGCGCTCACCGCGCGCCGGCCGCGCGCCCGCTACGCGGTCGGCCCGGACTCGCTGCTGGTGCCCCTCGGTCGGCGCCTGCTCCCGGACCGCTGGTTCCTGCGCCTGGTCCGGTCGCACTTCGGCGTCTAGCGCCGCCCCCGGCGCCTGGCGCCCCCCCCCGGCAGGCGGCCCGGCCGCGCCCGTGCTAGATTCGTTGACTCCAGAGTCAATCTCCCGAAACCGCCATCACCCACCGCGCTCGGGACCCCCTCGCCGGCCGAGAAGGCCCGAAGCGCCACGGAAAAGGAGAGCGTGGATCCATGGGCAGGAAGGTCTTCGTCGTCGGCGTGGGCATGACCAAGTTCGAGAAGCCGGGCTCCCGGGACTGGGACTACCCGGACATGGCGAAGGAGGCGGGGACGCGCGCCCTGGAGGACGCCGGCATCCCCTTCGAGGCCGTGGAGCAGGCCTGCGTGGGCTACTGCTACGGCGACTCCACCTGCGGCGAGCGCGCCGTCTACACCCTGGGTCTCACCGGGATCCCGATCTACAACGTGAACAACAACTGCGCCACGGGCTCGACGGCCCTCTTCATGGCGAAGCAGTTCGTGGAGGGCGGCATCGCGGACTGCGTGCTGGCCCTCGGCTTCGAGAAGATGGAGAAGGGGTCCCTGGGCATCAAGTACACGGACCGCATCAACCCGATGGACAAGCACGCGCAGGCCATGATCGAGAAGCGCGGCTTCGCCAAGGCGCCGCCGGCCCCGCAGTTCTTCGGCAACGCGGGCCGCGAGCACATGGAGCGCTCCGGCACGACCGCCGATCACTTCGCGAAGATCGGGTGGAAGAACCACAAGCACTCCGTGAACAACCCGTACTCCCAGTTCCAGGACGAGTACAGCCTCGAGGACATCCAGAACGCCCCGATGGTGTTCGCCCCGCTGACCAAGCTCCAGTGCTGCCCCACCTCCGACGGGGCCGGCGCGGCGATCCTGGCCAGTGAGCGCTTCGTGGTGGCCAACGGCCTCCAGGCGAGGGCCGTGGAGATCGCGGGCATGGCGATGACCACCGACACCACGAGCACCTTCGACGAGAAGAGCGCGATGAAGCTGGTGGGCTACGACATGACCCGGCTGGCGGCGCAGAAGGTGTACGAGCAGGCGGGCGTGGGCCCCGAAGATGTGGACGTGGTCGAGCTCCACGACTGCTTTGCCGCCAACGAGCTGATCACCTACGAGGCGCTCGGCCTGTGTCCCGAAGGCAAGGCGGGCGAGTTCGTCGACTCGGGTGCCCAGACCTACGGCGGTCAGGTGGTGGTGAATCCCTCGGGCGGCCTGATCTCGAAGGGCCATCCGCTCGGAGCCACCGGCCTCGCCCAGTGCGCCGAACTGACCTGGCAGATCCGCGGCCAGGCGCAGAAGCGCCAGGTGGAGGGCGCAAAGGTGGCGCTCCAGCACAACCTGGGCCTGGGCGGCGCGGCCGTCGTGACCGCGTACCGCAAGGGCTTCTAGCTCCGTCCCATTCCCGGCGGGCCCGGCCGGCAGGCCGGGCCCGCCGGCGACCGCGAGACCCGATTGCAGGCGCCCGCCGTCGATCTCCCGGCTTCCGCTGCGCCCGTCGAGGACCCGCGCCTCGTCCCGGCCCGCAAGGCCGTCTTCGGTCTCGGCGACTTCACGGTCAACACCGTCCTCACGTCGCTGTCGATCGTCTACGTCACCCACTTCTTGCTGGTGGTCGCGGGGCTGCGGCCGGAGCTCGCCGGGGCGGTGCAGCTGGTGGGCCGCACGATCGACGCCTTCACCGACCCGGCGATGGGGCGGATCTCCGACCGCTGCCGCTGGAAGTGGGGACGGCGCCGCCCCTTCTTCCTGATCGGTGCGATTCCCTTCGGCGTCGCCTTCGGACTCCTGTGGGCGCATCTGCCGACCGACTCGCAGCTCGCGATGTTCGCCTACTACACGGTCGCGTACGTGGTGATGTCGGTGTCGATGACCGTGCTCTCGGTCCCCTACCTGGCGCTCCAGCCCGAGATGGCGCTCGGCTACGACGCGCGCACCTCGCTCAACGCGTACCGCAACGCGGGCTCGATCCTGGGCGTGTTCGCGGCGATCGCCGTGCGTCCGGTGGCGGGCCTCTTCGGCGGCGGCTCCGAGGGATTCGCGGCCGCCGGCGCGCTCTACGGACTGCTGGTCGCCGCGCCTTGGCTCGCGATCCACGCGATCACCTGGGAGCGCCCCGACTTCCAGACGCGGCCCTCGACCACGTCCTTCCTCCAGGGCGTCCGGATCGCCGCCCGCCACGCCAACTTCCGCCAGCTCGTCGGCATGTACCTGTGCGGGCGCGTCGCCATGGACCTCGTCGGCGCGATGCTGATCCTCTACTTCACGCTCTGGCTCGGGCGCAGTGGCGACTTCGAGATCACGATGGCCCTGTTCTTCCTGGTGGTCCTGGCCGCACTGCCCGTGTGGGTGCGCTTCGCCGAGCACGCGGAGAAGTCGACGGTGTTCGTGGTCGGCTCGCTGTGGTGGGCGGTCTCGCTGGCGGGCATCGTGTTCGCGCAGCCCGACTGGCCGCGCCAGGCGGTGATCGCCTTCGCCGCCCTGGGCGCAGCCGGCTACGCGGTGATGGACCTGATGCCCTGGTCGATGCTCGGCGAGGTGGTCGACGAGGACGATCTCGAGACCGGCGAGCGCCGCGAGGGCACCTTCTACGGACTGTTCATGTTCCTGCGCAAACTCGCCGGGACGCTGGCCGTGTGGCTGGCGCTCACGCTGCTGGGCGCCCTCGGCTACACGAACGAAGGGGTGCAGAGCGAGGCCACGCTCACCGCGATCCGCCTGCTCACCTCGCTGGTTCCGGCGGGGTTCCTGGTGCTCTCGGCCTGGTTCGCGCGCGGCTACCGCCTCTCGCGCGCGCGGCACGCCGAGATCCTGGCCGGTCTCGAGCGCCGCGACCTGTCAGGCGGACGCGCCATCCCGCTCTCGGGTGAGCCCGGCCCCGCCTAGCGTCGCTCCGATCAGACTGCGCACGCGCGGGTGGGCGGAGAAGGTGAGGTGGGCGCCCTGATACCACTCGATCGCCGGCCGGCCCCAGTGCAGCCACAGGTCGCGCACCTGGTCGGGCGGCACCAGGCGGTCGGCGACGCCGCCGAAGATCGCGCGGTGCTCCAGCGGCACGCGGGGCTCCAGTACCAGCGGCGAAACCACCTGGAGCACCTCCGCCATCCGCTCCTGGCTCATGCCCGAGTGCAGCGCGACGCGCTCCTGCCAGGGGCCGCCGTGGCGGAAGAAGGTGCGCGCGAAGTCGGTGGCGGGAATGCCGGCGATCGCGCAGGCGAGGTGGTCGTCGAAGCAGGAGAGCAGCGCCGCGTTGTAGCCGCCGAGCGACAGACCGT
>CAZZFT010000269.1:0-3797 GCA_964653555.1 uncultured Spirochaetales bacterium
ACCGGGATCGCGTTCACCACGCGCATCGCGGTGCCCAGGATGCCGGCGGTGTTGTGGTCGCCGTCCTCGCCCACGGGTTCGATCTCGCAGGTGAAGGAGGGCGACCCCACCACCTCGATCTTGTAGCCCGAGTGCTTCGTCCCCGAGAGGCGATCCCACTGCGGTCCGACGTCCTGACGCAGCCGGTTCACGTGGGCCGCCACCAGGGCGGGCTTCCCGTCCACGATCCCCTGCACCTCGAAGCGCACGGCGGCGCAGGTGCCCTTCTCGATCTTGCCCATCTTCGTCTCGAAGGTGTCGGGCGCGGGAAGGCGCTCGTGCTCCTCGCGGATCTCGTCGAGCTGCACGCCCAGAGCATCGGCGAGCAAGAGCACCATGCAGCCCCAGCCGCCCTTCAGCATCCCGGGCCGCAGCAGCGGAGCGTCGTAGTCGAGCGGACGGCCGTAGCCGAAGAAGACGCCGGTGAAGCCCGGGTCCTCGTAGGTGGAGTAGTCCATGCACTCGGTCACGCGGATCGAGTCGACGCGCTCGCAGCAGCCGGCGAGAGCGAGCGGGATCACGTCGCCCGACCAGCCCGGATCGAAGCCCGAGGTGTAGAAGGTGGTGCCACCGTCTTCGCACGCCTTCTGGAGCGCGTCCCGCAGCTTCGGCGAGAAGGACGGGTAGCAGAGCGAGACGAGCGAGGTGTTCACCACGTTCTTGCCCGAGCGCAGGATGCGCGTGAGGTCGTCGATCGTCTCGCGGATGCGCGTCTCGCCCTGGGCCATGTAGCAGACGCAGTCCGCGTCCATCGCCAGCAGCGCGCCGACGTCGTCGGTGGCGAGCACACCGGTCGGCTCTTCGAGGCCGCACAGCTCTGCGGCGTCCTTCCCCTGCTTTTCGGGCGAGTGAGCGTGCAGGCCGACCAGCTCGAGGTCGGGATGGCGCACGATGCCGCGAACGGCGTTCCGGCCCGCGTTGCCGGTGGACCACTGGATCACGCGCAGGGGACGATCGGGCACCATGGCTCCCTCCTTCGGGCGCAGACGAACAGCCGCCGGAATCGTAACACGAGGACGAGCCCGCGAGGCGAGCGCCTCCACGGCCATTGGAAAACCTCGCTTGACGATCCGCTCCGTCCGTTCCGCCTAATGCCGCTCGCCTCGCCACCACACGATCAGCGCCGGCAGCAACAGCAGGTTGCAGAGCACGGTCAGCACCATTCCGATCGAGAGCAGGATGCCCAGACCCTTCATGCCGACGTGGGAGGAGAGGGCGAGGCTGCCAAAGCTCACCAGCGTGGTGATCGCGCTGTAGAACACCGCCCGGGCGGTGGTAGTGGCCAGCACCTCCTCGCCCGCCGCGAGCTCGCGCGAGCGGTGGACCAGGTGGATGCCCGAATCGACGCCGATCCCGAACATGAGCGGGATCACGATCACGTTGACGAAGTTGAAGGCGATGCCGAGCAGCGCCATCGCGGCCACCGAGAGCACCGCGGAGAGCACCAGCGGGGCGAGCACCAGCAGCGTGTCGTCGATACGGCGCCACAGCCAGTACAGGAGCCCTGCGATCAGGACGAAGGCCGAGAGCAGGGCCTGCACGAAGGAGCGCTCCGTCGCCTCCTCGAAGGCGAGCAGGTTGTAGGCGATGCCGCTGGCCTTGGGAGCCACCTCGGCCACGGCCCCGGTGAACGCGCGCAGGGCGTCCTCGCTGCGCAGATTGTGGCGCGGGAAGATCTGCACGCGCGCGCGGCCGTCCGGGGCCAGCATCCGCTCCACCAGCTCCGGGGGGAGGGTGTCGAGGGAGATCTCCCGGGCCTCCAGAGCCTCGCGCAGCCGGGCGATCTGGCGGTCCAGGTTCGTCATCAGCAGGGTCTCGAGCCGGGCCAGCGCCTCCTCGGGCTCGGTGTCGGCGTCGACGCGTTCGAGGAAGTGACCGAGGTGTTCGCGCAGCGTCGCCATGCTGCGACCCATCAGCGAGGTGTCGCTCACGATCTGCGCGCTGCCCAGGAAGCTGTGGAGCTCGCGCAGCGCCGCGATCTGCTCCGCGGTCGACAGCGGCGGCTCCTCGACCGGCTGTTCGGGCGGCGGCTCGAGAAGGAAGGCCAGGTCCGCCAGGATGGCGAGCTTCTCCTCCTGGTCCTGGGGAACGTAGTCGGCGAGCGTGATCGCCCGCTCGACGGGCTCGAGGGCGTCGAGGCGCAGCGCCAGCTCCTGGGCCTGCGCCAGGTCGGGCGCCACGGCGTCCACGTACCAGGGCGACGCCCGGCCCGTGTCGGCCAGCAGGTCGTTGAAAGCCTGGACGCTCTCGGTGCCCGGATCGCGCATGTCCACCACGTTGGGGTCGAAGTGCGCGCGCGGCACCAGCGCGAGGCCGGCTCCGAACAGGAGCAGGGCGGCCCAGCGCACCGCGCGGGCGTGCCGCTCGACGACGCGACCGAGCCCGCTCTCGAAGCGCAGCTCGCGCTCGATCGGCCGGTCCTCGCGCAGCGCGAGCCAGGTCGTGATCAGCGCCGGAAAGAGCGTGAAGGTGAGGAACAGGATGGCGATCATGCTCGAGCCGGCGATCAACCCCAGCTCCGCTACGCCCACGTAGTCCGTGGGCACGAACACGTAGAAGCCGATCGCGGTGGTGATCGTGCACAGCACCAGCGAGCTGCCCGTCTCCTCCGCGGATCCGCGCAGCGCCGCCGCGTGGTCCGCTCCCGAGCGCAGTCGGTGGGCGTAGTTCATGCCCAGGTGGATCGAGAAGTCGACACCCAGGCCGAGGAACAGGATCGCCACCGATAGCGACACCACGGTGAGATACCCGACCGCCACCGCGGCGATCGCCGCCGCCCACACCAGGCCGATCAGCAGGGTCGAGATCGCCGCCGTGGCCAGCTTCCAGGAGCCCAGCGCCAGGTAGAGGACGCCCACCACCAGCACGAAGCAGAACACTCCGCCGGCGCCGATGTTCCAGGCGATGCCGATCATCTCCTCGTAGTTGAGGGCGGGGTTCCCGGTGACGCGCACGGTGACGCCGCGCTCGGGCACCGCACCCATCGCGGTCGCTTCCTGGTGGATGCGATTCACCGCGCGCGCCGCCGCCACTGGGCTCGAGAAGTCGAGCAGCGCGTGCACGACCAGGATCTGCCGCGTGGTGACGTCGATCGCCGAGCCCGCGAGCAGCACCTCCTCCCAGGAGATCGCCACCGGATACTCGGTGTACACGTCGACGGTGGCGCGCGAGACGCGGTCGAGCACGAGCGGCCACTGCTCGGCGCCGACGCCGTCCTGGCGCGCTGCCTCCAGCCCCCGTTGCACCAGGCGCGCCAGGTTCGCGATCGACGGGTCGCGCTCCAGCGCGGCCAGGATCGGCTGCATCGCGACCAGCCGGTCGGAGAGCTCCTCCAGCTCCGGGACGCTGCGGTAGAGCAGCCCGTTGCGCCGGAAGAAGTCGCCGCCCCCCGGCCGGTACACCTCCTTGAACAGGTCGGGCATGTCGGCCAGGCGCCGCTCGAGCTCCGTTGCCGTCTCGCTCGCCAGCTCGGGCGTCGCCGCGTCGACGACCACGAACAGCGCGCTCTCCAGATTGGGGAACACCTTCGCGAACTCCGCATGGTTGCGGCGCGCCGGGATATCCTCGGAGAGCAGTGCCAGGTTGTCCGAGTTGATGCGCAGGTTGAAGCCGGCGTAGACGCCCAGGGCGAGCGTCACGGCCAGGACCGTCCAGACGACGGTGCGTGCGCGCGTGCGCACGGTGTCCACCCAGCGCGAGAGCAGCGCCGAGAGCCAGCTGTCGAGACGGCTCATCAAGGCGCGGCCCCCCATCGCCGC
>CAZZFT010000270.1:0-3793 GCA_964653555.1 uncultured Spirochaetales bacterium
GCCTCCCTCGACACCGTCGAGCCCGAGCCGCTGCCCGAGGGACACTGGCTCTACACCCATCCCCGGGTGCGCCTCTCGCCGCACTGCTCGTGGAGCGGCCCCGGCGCTCTCGACCGCCTGCTCGATCCGTTTCTCGCCAACCTGGCCCGGTTCCTCGCCGGCGATCCCCTCGAGGACCTCGTCGACGTCGAGCTCGGCTACTGATCGGAGGGTCCCATGGCCGAGGCACCCGAGCCGCGGGGCGACGTCGCGACGACGCTCCTGTTCGAGAACGAGCGGGTGAAGATCTGGGAGATGCGCCTGGCGCCCGGCGAAGAGGGGCCGCTGCACCGCCACGAGCACGACCACATCCTGGTGCAGATCGAAGGCGACCGGATGGCCGTCGTTCCGCACCCGACGACGAAGTCGCCCTACGACGAGTACCTGGAGGCCGACGTCGTGCCCGGGCAGCACTTCTACATCCCGCGCGGCGGGGTGGAGGTGGCGCGCAACATCGGCCGGAAGCCCTACTACGAGATCCTGATCGAGCTCAAAGACTGACGAGCGAGGCGGGGGCGCGCCCTGGGAGGCCCAGGTGATCGATCTCTACACCGCCGCGACGCCCAACGGATGGAAGGCCTCGGTCACGCTCGAGGAGCTGGCGCTGCCCTACACCGTGCACGCGCTCGACCTGGGCGCGGGCGAATCGCGAACTGGTGCTGGGTGCGCACCTACAAGAGGTCGGGCTTGCCGATCGACGGGTTGCCCGGCCTGCGCCGCTGGCTCGACGCGATGCGCGAGCGCTCCGCCGATCAGCGGGGAATCGAGGTGCCGGTGAGCGTCAGGAACCTCGTCGAGGACGCGAAGGGCGCCGAGGCCTCCGCGCGCAACGCGGCGAAGATCCTCCAGCACCAGGGGGCCCCGCCACCCTAGGCGCGGTGGTCGATTATGCTCTTCGCACCCTGCGAACTGACCTGCTCCAGGAAGTCGTGGGGGAAGCCCAGCTCGATGCGGCTCGCCTCGTCGAGGCGGGCCCGGTCCTCGGGGGCGAGCTCGAACTCGAGGCAGCCCAGGTTGTCGTCCAGCTGCTCGCGGGTCCGTGCTCCCACCAGCGGCACGATCACGCCGCGCCCGCCCCGCACCCAGTTGAGCGCCACCTGGGCCGGCGTGCGCCCGATCTTCTCCGCCACCTGGATCACCTCGGCGGCGATCGCGAGGGAGCGCTCGCTCACTCGCTCGCGCAGCGCGGCGCGACCCCGGGCGTCCGCGTCGCGGTTGTACTTGCCCGTGAGGACGCCCGAGCCGAGCGTGTCCCAGGGCGTGACGGCGAGATCGAGCGTCTTCGCCATCGGCAGCAGCTCCCGCTCGGCGGCGCGGTCGAGCAGGCTGTAGCGGATCTGGAGCCCGACGAAGGGCGTCCAGCCGCGCAGCGTCGCCAGCATGTTCGCCCGCGACACCTCCCAGGCCGGCGTGTCCGAGATGCCCGCGTAGAGGATCTTTCCCTGGCGCACCAGGTCGTCGAGGCCGCGCATCACCTCCTCGATCGGGGTGGTGAAGTCGCGGGCGTGCACCCAGTACAGGTCGATGTAGTCGGTTCCGAGGCGCTTCAGGCTCGCGTGCACCGCCTCCATCATGTTCTTGCGGCTGTTGCCCGCCGCATTCACGTCGCGGGTGCGCATCGCTCCCGTGTACTTCGTGGCGAGCACGATGCGCTCGCGCTCGTCGGCGATGAACTCGCCGAGGAAGCTCTCGCTCCGGCCGCCGCTGTACAGGTTGGCGGTGTCGATGAAGTTGCCGCCGGCCTCGCGGAAGCCGTCGTAGACGCGGCGGCTCTCGTCCTTCTCGACGCCCCAGTCCCGGGTCCCGAAGGTCATCGCGCCGAGCGCGAGCTCCGACACGCGCAGCCCGCTGTTTCCGAGCAATCGGTACTTCATGGGGAGGCTCCTCGAGGTGGGTTCGCGATCGACTGCGATGCTGACAGAGTCGGCGCCTCCTGTCAGGGCGAAACGCCGGCGGCGGCTCGCGGTTACAGTCCCCTCTCGAGGCGACCGAAGCGTTGCCCGAGGGGTCCGCCATGGCGTCGCTGCTCGCCAGAAGCCCGGAGGCCTTCGCCGAGACGCTGCTCGGCTGGGGGCGACGGCGCGCGTGGGTCGCCTGCGCGCCGAGCGATCCCGGATCGCGCCGCCCGCGGGCCTCGCTTCCCGCCCTGGAGCCGCTGGCGCGTGCGCTGGACGAGGAGGTCTCCGACTACGACCGCCACGAGGCGATCTTCCTCGAGGTGGGTCCCCGGACGGGCGTGCTCTACGGAGCCTTCCTCCACCGCACGCTGCGCGGACAGGGGCAGGGCGGGCTGCGCTGCTGGTGTTATGCCGAGGTCGAGGGGTTCCTGCGCGACGGTCTGCGCCTGGCGCGCGGCATGGGTCGCAAGAGCGCGCTCGCGGGTCTGTGGTGGGGAGGAGGGAAGGGTGTGATCGCTCGCCCCGACGACGAGCGGGCGAACGATCCGAGCTGGCGCCGCGCCCTGTTCGCCGAGTACGGGCGCTTCGTCACCAGCCTGCGCGGCTGCTACGTCACCGCCGAGGACGCGGGCACCTCGCCCGAGGACATGCGCACGCTGTTCGCGCACACCCGCTTCGCCACCTGCATCCCCGAGGATCTGGGCGGCTCGGGCAACCCGGCGCCGATGACCGCGGCCGGCGTGCGGTGTGCGATCGAGTCGGCGCTCGAGTGGCTGGGCCTGGGCGATCTCGAGGGCCGACGGATCGCGATGCAGGGCGCGGGCAACGTCTCGGCGGCGCTGATTCCGCAGCTGCTCGAGCGGGGTGTCGCGAGCATCGTCGCAAGCGAGACTTCGGCGGAGCGCAGGGCCGCGCTGCTCGACCACACCGCCGACGCGCGTCTCGACGTCCGGCTCGCTCCACCGGGCGACGTCTCCATCCTCGCCGAGCCCTGCGACGTTCTGGTGCCCAACGCCCTGGGCGGCGTGCTCGGACCGAAGACGATCCCGGCGCTTCGCACGAAGCTCGTGTGCGGCGCCGCCAACAACCTGCTCGAGGACGACGAGCGCGACGCCCCCGCGATCGCGGCCCGCGGCATCACCCTGGTGCCCGACTTCGTCGCCAACCGGCTCGGGATCGTGTCCTGCTGCGACGAGCACGCCGGCCGCGTCCATCCCGATCCCGCGGTCGAGTCCCAGCTGCGGCGCGACGCCCCGCACTCGATCCACCGCGCGGTCCAGGAGGTGCTGGAGCTCGCGCGGCGCACCGGCACCACCCCCGTGTCGGCGGCCAACACCCTGGCCGACGAGGCGATGGGCGCGCCCCATCCCCTCTACGGCGACCGCAGCCGGCGGATCGCCGCGTCGTTGCTCGAGGACGGCTGGGCGGAGCGGAGCCCCGAGCCCGCCCGCTGAGCGCCGTGGCGGCTCCGGGGGAGAGCCGGTCGCCCTTGACACCTTCCGATATTTCCAACATTATGGAGATATAGATTACCAGGGAGGATCCCCGATGCGTGTCCAGCTCGCTCTCAACGTGAAGGATCTCGAAGCCGCGGTGGCGTTCTACTCGAACCTGTTCGGCGTGCCCGTGAACAAGCGCAAGCCGGGCTACGCGAACTTCGCGATCGACGAGCCGCCGCTCAAGCTGGTGCTGTTCGAGGTGCCCGACGCACCGGAGCGCCTCAACCACCTGGGCGTGGAGGTGTTCGAGGAAGGTCTCGTCACCGCGGCCACAAAGCGCCTGAAGCGGGCGGGCCTCGTCGACCTCGTCGAGGACGAGACGACCTGCTGCTACGCGAAGTCGACGAAGGTGTGGGC
>CAZZFT010000271.1:0-3764 GCA_964653555.1 uncultured Spirochaetales bacterium
CGCGCGGAGTTGGTGATGATCGAGGTCCCGATGTGCCCCGGCATCACCACCGACACCTTCACGTGGGGCGCGTTCAGACGGAAGTCGTTGACCAGCGCCTCGGTGAATCCCTTGACCGCGAACTTCGCCGCGCTGTAGGAAGTGTGGGCGGTGTTCGGTCCGAGGGAGGCCCAGAAGCCATTCACGCTGCTCGTGTTGACGAGATGCGCGTCCGGGCTCGCCAACAGGAGCGGCAGGAAGACGCGCGTGCCGTAGTACACGCCGAGCCAGCACACGTGGAAGGTCTTCTCCCATTCCTCGCGCGTGTCGCGGACGAAGCTGCCGGCGGCGCCGATGCCCGCGTTGTTGAAGAGGAGATGGATGTGGTCGGTCTCGTGCTCGCGCACGACGGCATCGCGGAAGACCTCGAGCTGGCCCTCGTCCGAGACGTCGGCGAGCGTCGTCGTGACGCGCGTCCCGGGTGGCGCCCCGGCGAGGCACAGCGCGCGGCTCTGGGCCATCGACTCCTCCGAGACGTCGCACATCGCGACGTGGCAGCCCTCGGCGGAGAGCTGCCGTGCCAGCTCGCGCCCCATCCCCGTCCCGCCGCCGGTGATGACGGCGATCCGATCCGCGAAATCCTTCATGGGCGATCCTCCTGGAAGCGCCCCAATCTATCACTCCACCTTTCGAAGGCCCGCAGAGGGAGGACCGCCGGATGAGACCGCGCCCGACCCACGTCCGTCGACCGTGACGGGAGCGGAGCGTCCGCTGGTCGTCGGGGCCGGACCCGTCGGCCTCGGCGCCGCGCTGTTCCTGGCTCGGCAGGGGCGGGCGCCGCGGGTCGTCGAGATGCGCGACGCACCGTCCCCGCACTCGAAGGCCCTGGCCGTCAATCCGCGCACTCTCGCCATCCTGGAGGACACGGGCGTCACCCGGCGAATGCTGGAGCTCGGCCTGCCGATCCGCGGCGGCCGCTTCCATCGCGGGGCGAGGGTCCTCGCGTCGCTCTCCTTCGCGGGCGTCCATCCGCGCTACCCGTTCATGCTCGCGCTCTCCCAGGCGACGACCGAACGCCTGCTGGCCTCTGCGCTGGAGGCGGCCGGCGGCGCGGTCGAGCGCGGAGTCGAGCTGGTCGCCTGCCGGCCGTCGGGCGACGGCGTCGAGGCGACGCTGGCGCGGGGCGGCGGCGGCTCCCGTGAGCTCGTCCGCTGTCCCTGGCTGCTCGCCGCCGACGGCGCCCACAGCACCGCCCGCCGCGAGCGCGAGATCGGATTCCCGGGCTCGTCCTTCGCGAACGAATGGCAGCTGGCCGACGTGCCGCTGCGGACGTCGCTGGAAGAGGATCGCGCCCACGTGTTCTTCCAGGAGGACGGCGGCTTCCTCTTCCTGCTCCGCGTCGTCGATCCGTCGCTGGCGGACGGGTCGGCGGACCCGGTGTGGCGCGTCGTCGCCAGTCGACCCGATCCGCTCGGCCGGCTGATCGGCGCGGAGCCGACGGGTCCACCCGTGTGGGAGTCGAGCTTCGCCATCTCCCACCGCGTCGCCGCGAGCTTCGCCTCGGGAGGCGTCTATCTCTCGGGCGACGCCGCGCACGTCCACTCACCGGTGGGGGCGCGCGGCATGAATCTCGGTCTCGAGGACGCGCGCGTCTTCGCGGAGCTCGTCCGGGCAGGTCGCACGAGCGACTACGATCGGCTGCGCCGGCCCGTCGACCGCCGGGTGGTGCGCCGGGTCGAGCTCCTGTCGCGCCTCGCAGCGGCGACCTCGCCACCCCTCCGCCTGCTGCGCCGCTTCCTGTTGCCGTTCGCGGTGCGCCTCCCGTCCGTGCGGACCCGAATGGTCCGGACCGTCACGGGGCTCGATCACGCGCTGCCGGACGTCGCGGCGCCTACACGTGGAGTGCGCGCCCCGCAACCGCCAGGGCGGCTTCCTTGATCGTCTCTCCCACCGCGGGGTGGGCGTGGCAGGTGCGCGCGATGTCCTCGGAGGAGGCGCCGAACTCGAGGGCGGCGACGGCCTCGGCGATCAGGTCGCCGGCGAGGGGCCCGAGGATGTGGACGCCGAGCACGCGGTCGGTCTCCGCGTCGGCGAGGATCTTGACCAGCCCCTGGGTGTCGCCGGTGATCTTCGCGCGCGCGTTCGCGGAGAAGGGAAACTTCCCCACCCGGTAGTCGACGCCGCGCTCGCGCAGCGCCTCCTCGGTGGCGCCGACGGCCGCCACCTCGGGCCAGGTGTAGACCACCGAGGGCACGTGCGCGGGGTCCACGGCGACGTGCTGCCCCGTCATGCCCTCCACGCAGGCGACGCCCTCCTCGCTGGCCTTGTGGGCGAGCATCGGGCCGGGCACGCAGTCGCCGATCGCGAAGATGCCGGGCACGTTCGTCTCGAAGCGCTCGTCCACCGTCAGGAAGCCGCGGGCGTCGCGCGCCACGCCGAGCTCCTCCAGCCCGAGGCCCTCGACGTAGGGACGGCGTCCGATCGCCACCAGCACCACCTCCGCCTCGAGTGTCTCCTGCTTTCCGTCCGCGCGCGTTGCCACGGTCACGCGCACGCCCGCGTCGGAGACCTCGGCGCCCTTCACCTCACGGCCGAGCGAGAGCGAGAGCCCCTGCTTCTGGAGCACGCGCTGGGCCTGCTTCGCGATCTCGGCGTCCATGCCGGGCAGGATGCGGTCGAGATACTCCACCACCGTCACCTGCGCGCCGAGCCGCGACCACACCGAGCCGAGCTCGAGCCCGATCGCGCCGGCCCCCACCACGATCAGGCGCTCGGGAACGCACTCCAGGACGAGGGCTCCGGTGGAGGAGACGATCCGCTTCTCGTCGACGGGAACTCCCGCCAGCGGCGCCGCGTCGGAGCCGGTGGCGATCAGGATCCGGCCGGTGTCGAGGGTGCGCGCGCCGCCGTCGGCGAGCTCCACCTCCACGCGTCCCGGGGCCGCGATGCGCGCGACGCCGGCGACCTTCTCGACCTTCGCCTTCTCGAGCAGGAAGGCGGTGCCGCGTGCCAGCTCGTCCACCTTCTCCTGCTTGCGCGCCATCATCCGATCGAGATCGAGGCTCACGCCCTCGACACGGACGCCGAGGTCGGCCAGGGCGTGCTGCGCCTCGGCATAGCGCTCGGAGCTGTGGAGCAGCGCCTTCGAGGGGATGCAGCCCACGTGCAGGCAGGTGCCGCCGAACTCGCCCCGCTTGTCGATGCAGGCCGTGCGCAGCCCGAGCTGGGCCGCTCGCAGAGCCGCGACGTAGCCGCCGGGCCCGCCGCCGATCACCACCAGGTCGAAGGATTCGCCGCTCATCCGCGTCCGCCGCCGCTCACAGGTCCAGGAGCAGGCGCTCGGGATCTTCCACCGCCTGCTTCACGTTCACGAGGAAGGTGACGGCCCCGCGACCGTCGACGAGGCGGTGGTCGTAGGAAAGCGCCACGTACATCATCGGTCGGATCACGACCTGACCGTCCACCGCCACCGGTCGCTGCTCGATCTTGTGCAGGCCGAGGATGCCCGACTGGGGCCGGTTCAGGATCGGCGTGGAGAGCAGCGAGCCGAACACGCCGCCGTTGCTGATCGTGAAGGTGCCCCCGCTCATCTCCTCGGAGCCGAGCTTGCCGTCGCGGGCGCGACCGGCCAGGTCCGCCAGCTCCGCCTCGATCTCGGCGAAGCTCTTGCGGTCGCAGTCGCGGATCACGGGAACGAGCAGACCCTGGGGCGCGCTCACCGCCATGCCCAGGTCGTAGTGGTGCTTGTAGACGATCTCCTCGCCGTCGATCTCCGCGTTCACCTC
>CAZZFT010000272.1:0-3758 GCA_964653555.1 uncultured Spirochaetales bacterium
AAACCGAGAGGAGTTGACACTCCCTAAACGGGTGTCAGCTGCAAGCCCTTGTTAGGCAGCGTGCGGCACAAAGCTGCCGGGCCTCAAAGAACGAACGACGAGCCGAGGAATCAGAAGAGGCGCCCAGCTGCACAGGAACGGAAGAATCAGGACTCTTAGATCCGTACCTGGCCCGGCAACGAAGAGCAAGAAGCCTATAGCGAAGAGAGCTGCTGCGACTATGAGCCCAGGCAGCATGATCCTGGGACGTTCAATTCGAGGCCAGCGACGAGCGAGGAACGGCCAAGCTGAACACACAGCTACCACGGCGGGGCTAAGCATGAGATAGAAGCTCAGGAAATAGCCGGTCCAAAAGACTCCGCCCGCGGCAACGAACCGTAACTTCGAGATCTCCGGCGTCGCAGGTTCGAGGGCGCCCGCGGCCGCACCGACCAAGAAGGCCAAGGCGGTCGACAAGGCTACGCCCGAGATGATCCAGGCAAACACCAACTTCGCGGCTCGCATCACGCTGCCTTGTATATCCCCCGCACGAAGCCGCGGTGGTGGGATAGTGGATCGGTGACCCGGGGAGATCGCTGCTGCCTGAGGCCCCGAGCCTGTCCGTTAGAAGGATCCCCCGCCCTCTTTGCCCATGCCGCGGAGTATCTGAGGCCCTGGTGAGCCTGCATCTACAAGGTCGGTAGGCAACCGTACAGGGTCGGGGGATCCGGGTCCCAGCCTATCACCGAGGTACCCGATGAAGAAGCCTCTTCTGTGCGGGATCGACGTCAGCGCGAGGGATCTCGCGGTGGCGATCGACAACGGGACGGGACGGATCTGGGAAGGGACGTTCCCCAACGATCCGACGGGTCACCGCAAGCTCGTCCGGCGCTTGAGTCGTGGCCCGACGGCCGCTCGCGTGGTCGTCGAAGCGACCGGGATCTATCACCTCGATCTGTGTCTCGCGCTCCACGACGCGAAGGGCATCGCCGTCATGGTGGCGAACCCCAGGACCACGAAGGACTTCGCGCGGGCTCAGCTGCGCCGCTCGAAGACGGATCGAACCGATGCCCAGTCGTTGCTGGAGTTCGTCCGGCGAATGGAGTTCGAGAGCTGGGCGCCGCCGAAGCCCTCGATCCTGGCTCTGCGGGCCTTCTCGCGCCGAATCCAAGCCCTTCTGGTCACTCGCGCCCAGGAGAAGAATCGCCTTCACGCCGACGCTTCGGTGGCGGCGACGCCGCCGGCCATCCGGGAGAGCATCGAGCGCCACATCGAGTCCATCAACGGGGAGATCGAGGCGCTCACGCGGCATGCGATCGAGGTGGTCGCGGAAGAGGAGGACCTGGTGCAGCGATTCGCGCATCTCGTGTCCGTGAAGGGAATCGCGCAGGCCAGCGCGATCACGCTCCTGGCCGAGCTGTCGGTGCTTCCCAACGACATGTCGGCACGCGAGTGGGTCGCTCATGCTGGGCTGGATCCCCGTCATCACGAGTCCGGGACCTCCGTGTCCAGCGCGGTACGAATCAGCAAGGTCGGCAATCGTCACCTGCGATCCGCACTCTTCCTCCCTGCGCTGGTCGCATCCCAGCACGAGCCACGCGTCCGCGCCTTCTATGCGCAGCTGCTCGCGCGCGGCAAGAAGCCCATGCAGGCCCTGGTGGCCGTGATGCGGAAACTTCTCCACGCCATTCACGGAATGTTCCATCACGATGCCGACTTCGACGGAGCGAAGTTCTTCGCCGAAAGGACTTGGCCGAAGACGGAGTATCTAACGCGCCGGTTCAGCGGCGGGCCGCGCAGCGGACCGTCCGCTGCAACCGGTTGTTAGGCGGCTCACCATACGACCACATGCTCATCATGCCTCTCCAGCAGTTCTTCCGTCGGCCCATTGTGCTCGGCCGCCAGAATGCATCGGGCACTGGGAAAACCAGTCCGACAAGCTTCTGCTAGCGTTACTAGCGCCCTCAGTCGTTGTTCACGCTCCGCACCCTTGAGATCGTGAGGGAAGGTCAGGTCGTTCCAGAAGACAAGCTCCACTTCGAGTGTCGCTGCCTCTACGTCTGCCCAAAGGTAGACCTGAAGGTGCTGCGCTGTGCCGTTAGCCGACCGCAGCGAGTGCTGGCAGCTGCGGCCCGGTGTCGACTCCAAGCGGGAACGCCAGACGGCGTCGAACGGCTCAGGTCCCTCAAGCGTCTCGTCGTCGAAGGACGTGATCTCCAAGAGGGGCAATTCGCTGAGCGCCGCAACAACCATGGGCAATTGAGAAAGCGAGAGGCCCACCACGAAGATCTCCGTGGCAGCACCATCGTACTCGACTAGCAGGTGCTTCGCGCTGTCCCAGGTCGGCGTTGTATCCATGCCCGCCTAACTCCTAATGGGTTGCGCCTCCCCGAGCGGGATCGCTGCGAGTTGGCGCAGGAGATTCTACGGGGTTGAGGCGGAAAGTGGCCGTGGGAACTGGCGTTGTGAGGTGGCTGCAGGCAAATAGGCTGCGGGGGCTTGCAGCATAACGTGGTGGCGGCCGGGTGGGGCGAGGCCAGGTAGCACCCTCGCAGGCTAATCGACGACGGCGTCTTGGGGGCGACGGGCCCAAAGTCGGACAAGTTGCCGGGACCGGGGCACTTTCGCGCCGGTGGCGATCCCGGTCCCCTCCGGGCAACGCTGCGAGCCGGATCCCTGCGATCGGCGATCCGCGATCCGAGGATCGAGCACGGGGATGGGACTCCGGTGGAGGTCCGCCGCCGCCCGCCCGCACCCCCGGCCTCGTTCTCGAGAGGACTATCCAACCCGAATCCGTCGGGCCGGCGCTCCGGGCGCCCGCGGAGGTCCCGAGGGTCGTGGCGCGCATCACAGGCGGTCCGCGGGGCTGGTGACCCCCAGCGGACCGCGGTCGAGGACGTGGGTGTAGATCATCGTGGTCTTCAGGTCTCGGTGACCGAGGAGCTCCTGGACCGTGCGGATGTCGGCGCCGTCCTCGAGCAGATGGGTGGCGAAGGAGTGGCGGAAGGTGTGGCAGGTGACGCGCTTCGCGATCCCTGCGGCGCGCCCGGCCTGCTTCACCGCGCGCTGGATCGCGGTCTCGTGGAGGTGATGGCGGAACAGCTCGCCGGTCCGGGCGTCGACGGTAGGCCGCTGGGCGGGAAAGACCCAGTACCACCCCCACTCGGTCGCCGCGCTCGGGTACTTGGCGCCGAGCGCGCCGGGGAGCCTCACGCCGATCGCGCGCTCGCGGTCGTGCCGGTGGCTGCGGCGGTTCTCCTCGAGGTGCTCCAGCAGCGCGCGTCGCAGGCGCGTGGGAAACGGACAGCGGCGGTCGCGCCGCCCCTTGCCGTGGCGCACGGTGATCTGACGCCGCTCGGCGTCCACGTCCTTCACGCGCAGCCGCAGGCCCTCGAGCAGGCGCAGTCCGCTGCCATAGAGCAGCGTCGCCACTAGGCGGTCGCGCGGCGAGAGCTCGCTCAGCACCGCGCGGATCTCGTCCCGGCTCAGCACCACCGGCAGGACGCGCGACGTCCGCGCCCGCACCGCAGCGTCGAGGCCCTCCAGGCGGCGGTCCAGGACGGTGCGGTACAGGAAGAGCAGCGCCGACAGCGCCTGGTTCTGGGTGGCCGCCGCCACGCGCTGCTCGACGGCGAGATGGTTCAGGAAGGCCACCACCTCCTCGGGGCCCATCTCGGCGGGATGCCGCTTGCCGTGGAAGAAGATGAAGCGGCGGATCCACGCGACGTAGGCCTGCTCGGTGCGGCGGCTCATGTGCCGCAGTCGCGTGGCGGAGCGGA
>CAZZFT010000273.1:0-3683 GCA_964653555.1 uncultured Spirochaetales bacterium
GAAGGTCTCCGCCATGGTGATCTGCACGCTCTCCACGTAGTGGCGGTTCCAGAGCGGCTCGAGGAACGAGTTGGCGAAGCGGAAGTGCATCAGGTTGTGGACCGCGGTCTTGCCCAGGTAGTGATCGATGCGGAAGATCGCGCTCTCGTCGAAGGTGTCGTGGAGGATCTCGTTGAGCTGCTGGGCCGAAGCCAGGTCGCGCCCGAAGGGCTTCTCCAGCACGACGCGGCCGCCTTCCGCGCAGCCCGAACGACTCAGGCCGCCGATCACGGTGCCGAAGGCGCTCGGCGGAATCGCCAGGTAGAAGGTCGGGAAGTGAGCGGCGCCGAGGGCGGCGCGGATCCCGGTGAAGGTGGCGGTGTCGGCGTAGTCGCCGCCCACGTAGCTGAGCCGCTGAGCCAGCTTCTCGAACGCCGCCGCGTCGAGGTCGCCATGGGCCTCGACGCTCTCGCGCGCCCGGGCGTGGATGCGCTGGGCATCGTCGGGGTTGCGGCCCACGCACACCACGGGGGCATCGAGCCGTCCGCGCTTCACCATCGCGTGCAGGGCGGGAAAGATCTTCTTGAATGCGAGGTCGCCGGTCGCCCCGAAGATCACCAGCGCGTCGGAGGGGGGAAGCGCCACGGCTAGTCCTTCTCCCGGTGGCCGCCGAAGGCGAAGCGCAGCGCCGACAGCAGCCGGCCCGCGAACTCGTCGGCGCCGCGCGAGGCGAAGCGCTGGTAGAGCGCCGCCGTCAGCACCGGGGCGGGAACACCCTCCTCGACCGCCGCCTGGATGGTCCAGCGCCCCTCGCCCGAGTCGGACACCCGGCCCGCGAAGCCGGCCAGCTTCGGGTCGCGCTGGAAGGCATCGGCCGCGAGGTCGAGCAGCCAGGAGCCGATCACGCTGCCGCGCCGCCACAGCTCCGCGATCTCGGGCAGGTCGAGCTCGTAGCGGTAGTACTCGGGGTGCTCGAGCGGCGTCGTCTCGGCGTCCGAGTCGCGCTCGCTCCCGCCGACGTTCGCGTGGCGGAGAATGTTCAGGCCCTCGGCGTAGGCCGCCATCAGCCCGTACTCGATCCCGTTGTGGACCATCTTCACGAAGTGCCCGGCTCCCGAGGGGCCGCAGTGCAGGAAGCCGCGCTCGCCGCCGCACGGATCGCCGTCCCGGCCGGCGGTGCGGGACACTGAGTCGGGCGCGGGCGCGAGCGTGGCGAAGATCGGCTCCAGCCGCCGGACCACCTCCTGCTCGCCGCCGATCATCAGGCAGTAGCCGCGCTCGCGCCCCCAGACGCCGCCGCTCGTGCCGACGTCCAGGTAGTGCAGGCCGCGGTCGCGCAGCGCCTCGGCGCGGCGGATGTCGTCGTGGTAGCGGGAGTTGCCGCCGTCGATCAGGACGTCGCCCGACGCGAGCAGCGGCGCGAAGTGCTCGACGGTCTCGTCGACGAACGCGACCGGCACCATCATCCACAGGGTGCGCGGCGGCGCGAGCCGCTCCACCAGCTCCTGGGGCGAGGAGGCCGGCGCCGCCCCCGCCTCGGCCAGGCGCGCCACGGCGGCGGGATCGACGTCGTAGACCGCGCAGGTATGACCCCCCGCGAGCAGGCGCTCCACCATGTTGGCGCCCATCCGCCCGAGCCCGATCATGCCCAGCTCCATGTGCCGCCTCCGGGACCGAGTCTGCTCGAAACGCGCGGCGGGTACCAGCGGCGGGTTGTCGATCCGGGCCCGGCCCGTTCGTCAATCTCCCGGGAGCCCCGCCACTGCCGGCGCGGCCCACCGGCAGGACTCGAACCTGCGACGCACGAGACGTCTTCGCCGTTTCGCCTCGCCAGGCTCGGGGAACCCTGTCATGGTTGCGCGAGTGGAGATGCCGGCACTCAGCGCTGAGGACCGGGCGATCCTCGATCTGGAGGGACCCGAGGTCGCCGGGCATACCTGCAAGGTCGTGATCGTCGGCCACCCCGCCCCGAGCCTGGCCGAGCTCCAGGAGCGCATCGCGGCTCGGGTCGACCGGGCGCCGCTGCTGCGCGCACGGCTGGGCGGGACCGCCGAGTCGCCGTGCTGGACCGAGGCCCCGGACTTCGCCGTCGCCGATCACGTGGTCGAGCGTTCGGGGGCACCTCTCGAACCCTCCGGACTCGCCACCGTCGTCGCTCGCATCTTCGAGCAGCGGCTCTCCCGCGCACGTCCCCTCTGGCGAATCGACGTCCTCCGTCTCGAGGACGGCCGCGCGGCGCTCGTCTGGCGGATCCACCACGCGCTCGCTGACGGCAGCGCCGCGATGCGCTACGGGCGCGAGGTTCTGTGGGACGAACCGGACGACGGACCGCAGACCCCGACACGGGCCGGCGCCGCGCATTCGACGCCTTCGCCTGCGATCGACGCCGAGGACGATCGGCGACGACGTCATCATCTGGCGGGCTTCCTCCGCCGCGAGCTCATCGAGACGCCCGGCGACCGCTCCCCCTTCGACGGCCGGATCGGCAGCGCGCGCGCGGTGGCCTTCGCCGCGATCCCGCTCCGCCCCTTCCACGACGCGGCGAAGCGAGTGGAGCGGGCGACCCTCAACGACGCGTTGCTGGCGGTGATCGCCGGCGCGGTGAGGCGCTGGATCGAGACCCACGATGGCCGGCTCGGGCGTCTCCGGCTCCGGGTTCCGGTCAGCCTCCACGAAGAGGGGGACGCCGCCGGCAACCGGGACTCGTTCATCACGCTGCCCGTCGATCTCGAAGAGAAGGACCCCGTCGTCCGTCTGCGCACCGTTCACACGGAGACGACCGCGCGCAAGTCCGCCCAGGATGCGGAGCGGATCGACACACTCCGCCACACTCTCGAAGCGAGGTCGCAGAGGCTGGGAGAGCTGGCCGAGCGGCTGATCGGCGGTCCGCGCAGCTTCGCCCTGTGCATCTCGAACGTCCGCGGGCCCCAGGGACGCCTGCGCATCGGCGCGGCCCCGGTCGAGTCGCTCCACACCCTGGCGGAGGTCGGCCGCCGCCACGCGCTGCGCGTGTCCGCCGTCTCCGCCATGGGAAGCCTCCAGCTCGGCTTTTGCGCGGACCGCACTCTCATCGACGATGTCGAGACGATCGCCGCTGCCGCCGAGACCGAGGCGGAGGCGCTGATTGCCGCAGAGTGAGCGGCGACGGTGCCCGGTCACACCGTCGAATCACACTCCGGCGTTCGCGAAGGGACACACCGGCAGACTGCGAAGTACGTGGAGCACGGGCTCGTCATCGCCGGCCGCTTCGGAGAGCCCTTCGACTCCCGGAATGTTGCGTCTATGTGGACGCGCTCCGCCGATCCATGGTCGGAGTCGAGCAGGCGGTCTACGGTGCGGCCTTCATGGCCGTCATCTACTTCGGAGAGGAAGGCGATCTCGAACTGCGGCGGGACGATCCCCTCCCAAGCACCTCAGTTTTGAGGGGCCGGGAGCGTCTCCAGCTCGTTCAGGCGCTTCAGTGCCTGCGTCGCGCGCAGGGTGTTGTAGTTGATGCCCGCCGCGTTGAGGCTGCTGCCCTGCTGGAACGGATACTCCGGCAGCGTCATGAGAAACGCCTTGAGCTTCTGCTGGACCGGAACGAAGAGCCAGATGTTGTCGCCATACCAGCGGATGTACATGCCGGACTGGCTCTCGGCCCGCTCGTAGGGATCGGCGCGCAGGTTGGTGATCACCGGCCAGCCGGGGACGTCGCGCACGGCGGT
>CAZZFT010000274.1:0-3637 GCA_964653555.1 uncultured Spirochaetales bacterium
CCTCGCCACGATCATGGCCGAGAACAAGCGGCCACACTTCGACCTGCCCGAGGGCGAGTCGGAGCTGATCGCCGGCTAATTCCTCGAGTACTCGGGCCTGCGTTTCGGCCTGTTCTTCATGTCCGAGTTCATCGAGGTGGTGGTGATCGCGGGCCTGATCACGACCCTGTTCCTGGGCGGCTGGTCGGTGCCCTGGCTCTCCACCGAGACGATCATCGGGGGGGTTGGCTCGGTGTTCGGCCAGGGCTTCGCCACCGGTCTGTGCATCCTCGTCCACTTCGCCACGTTCATGATCAAGGTGGTGGCGATGATCTGGCTCCAGATGGCGCTGCGCTGGACGCTGCCGCGCTTCCGCTACGACCAGGTCATGGACCTGTGCTGGAAGATCATCCTGCCGCTGTCGATCGCCAACATCTTCGTCACGGGTCTGGTGATCCTGCTGGTGCAGGGGGGCTCATGACGGTTCCGGTGATCCTCTTCTACCTGTTCGCCGGGCTGGCGGTTCTCTCCGCCCTCGCGATGGTCGCGAACGTGCGCAACACGGTGGCGGCGGCGATGAGCCTGGTGATCACGATGGTGTCGCTCGCCGCGATCTACGTGCTGCTCGAGGCGTACCTGGTGGCCGCGATCCAGATCATCGTCTACGCCGGCGCGATCGTGGTGCTGTTCCTGTTCGTGGTGATGCTGCTGAACCTGCGCAGCGACGACTTCCCGCCCGGACGTCAGCGGCTGCTCAAGGTCGCCGGAGCGGCTCTGGGCGCGTTCGCCGTCGCCGAGCTGATGCGAGGCGCGGGGGTGTTCCCCGCGCCGCCGCCGCTGCCGGAGGGCTTCGGCGGCTACCGCGCGCTCGGGATCGCCCTCTACACCGACTACATCCTGCTGGTCGAGATGGCTTCGCTCCTGCTCACGGCCGCGATCGTGGGCGCGCTGATCCTCGCGAAGCGGAAGATCGACTGAGGAGCCGGCCATGATCCCGATCGACCACGTCATCACGCTGTCGGCGATCCTGTTCGCGATCGGGATCGCGGGCGTCGTCACGCGCCGCAACATGATCGTGATCCTGATGTCGATCGAGCTGATGTTGAACGCGGTGAATCTCGCCTTCGTCGGCTTCAACCGGCTCTGGCCCGGCGGCGGAGCGGGCGCGCACTACGACGGCCAGGTCTTCGTGCTGATGGTGATCACGGTCGCCGCTGCGGAGGTGTCCGTCGGTCTGGGGATCGTGATCTCGATGTTCCGGAACCGCGACTCGGTGGACATCGACGACGTGAGCCTTCTCAAGTGGTGAACGGGGGCGAGCGTTGAGCGAGAGAGCCAACGACCTGCTGCGCTGGATCCCACTGCTCCCGTTGCTGGGGGCCGTCTTCCACGGGGTGATGATCGGCATCATCCGACGCTCCACGCCGCGCTGGGGGGTGATCGCGATCTCCTGCGGCACGGTCGGGCTCTCCTTCGTGCTCTCCAGCGTCGCCTTCGTCGCGCTGGTCGGGATCCCGGGGGACGCCACGGTCCTGGTCGACCGCGTCTATACCTGGATCGGCGCGGGGATCGGCGCCAGTCGCTTCACGGCGGACCTCGCCTTCCGGGTCGATCCACTCTCGGCGACGATGATCCTGGTGGTCACCGGCGTGGGCTTCCTGATCCACGTGTACTCGATCGGGTACATGGACGACGACCACCGCGACGACCGCGGCTTCCAGCGCTTCTTCTGCTACCTGAACCTGTTCACCTTCTCCATGCTGATGTTGGTGCTGGGCGACAACCTGGTGCTGATGTTCCTGGGCTGGGAGGGGGTGGGCCTGTGCTCCTATCTCCTGATCGGCTTCTGGTACGCGGACCGCTGGAACGCCTACTGCGGCGCCAAGGCGTTCATCGTCAACCGGATCGGCGACTTCGGCTTCCTGATCGGGATCTTCCTGATCTACACCGCCCTGGTGGACGCGGGCGTGCCGGCCGGGGTGGGCTTCGCCGAGATCGCCAGCCACTTCGGCGCGATCGCCGACATGACCGTCGCCACGCCCTGGGGCAGCGAGTGGCTGCTCGTCGACCTGATCGGTCTATGTCTGTTCCTGGGGGCGGTCGGGAAATCGGCCCAGATCCCGCTCTACGTCTGGCTGCCCGACGCGATGGCGGGCCCGACGCCCGTCTCGGCGCTGATCCACGCCGCGACGATGGTCACCGCCGGCGTCTACATGGTCTGCCGGCTCTCGTTCCTCTATGCCGCCGCACCCGTGGCCAGCGCCGTGATCGCCTGGACCGGGGCCGTCACCGCCCTGTTCGCGGCGACCATCGCGATCACCCAGAGCGACATCAAGAAGGTCCTGGCCTACTCCACCGTGAGCCAGCTCGGATACATGTTCCTGGCGGCGGGCTGCGGGGGGTTCACCGGCGCGATCTTCCACCTGGTGACCCACGCCTTCTTCAAGGCGCTGCTCTTCCTGGCCGCGGGCGCGGTGATCCTGGCCATGCACCACGAGCAGAACATCGAGAAGATGGGTGGCCTGCGCCGACGCATTCCGATGACGCACCTCGTGTTCTTGGTCGGCGTGGTCGCGATCTCCGGCTTCCCGCCCTTCTCGGGCTTCTTCTCCAAGGACGAGATCCTGGCGACCACCCTGGCCTCCCACCTCCCTGGGCACGCGGTGCTCTACGCGATCGGATTGTTCACCGCCGGCATCACGGCCTTCTACATGTGGCGCCTCTACTTCAAGGTGTTCTACGGCGAGAGCCATGCGCCGGCCGATCTGCTCGACCACGTGAAGGATCCCGATCCGGTGGTCGTGAACCCGCTGCTCGTGCTGGCCTTCCTGTCGGCCACGGGCGGCATGCTCGGGATCCCCCAGATCTACGGCGACCCCTTCGGCATCGAGCACATGCACAGCCTGAACAACTTCCTGTCGCCGGTCTGGCCCGCCGCGGAGCCCCACGGGGTCGCCCACGCCACCGAGATCATGCTCACCCTCGTCGCGGTGGCGGTCGCGTTGCTGGGCGCCGGGCTCGCCTATCAGCTCTACGTGCGCCACCCGGCCTGGCCCGGCCGCCTGGCCCAGCGTCTGTCGGGTGCCTACGCCCTGCTGCGCGACAAGTACTACGTCGACGAGCTCTACGACGCGGTGATCGTGCGGCCCCTGGTGAAGTTCTCGGACGTAGTCCTGTTCCGCACCATCGACGCCGGTCTGATCGACGGCGTCGCGGTGAACGGAACTGCGCGGGGTGTCCGCGCTCTCGCCTCGGGCGGTCTCCGGCGGCTCCAGTCGGGGCTCGCCCAGGGCTACGTGGTGTCGATGCTGGTCGGCACTGCGGCACTGCTCTGGTACTGGCTGAGGTAGGCGGTGGAACTCGAGCACCTGATCACGACGGTGACGTTCCTGCCGCTGGCCACGGGCCTGCTGCTGCTGGCCACGGGCGTCATCGCGAACGCCCTCGGCGGGAGCGGTCTGCCGCCCTCGCTCTGGCGCACGGTGGGCTTCGGCAGCACCGGCGTCACCTTCCTGCTCTCCCTGGGCTTCTTCCGCCGCTTCGACCCCACCGACACCGGCTACCAGTTCGTGGAGTACACGAAGTGGATCCCGGACTACGGCGTCCACTACCACGTCGGCATCGACGGCATCAGTCTGCTGCTCGTCCTGCTCACCAC
>CAZZFT010000275.1:0-3592 GCA_964653555.1 uncultured Spirochaetales bacterium
GCCAAGCTCGAGGCGCTGCGCCGGGACGCGAAGCAGATGATCTGGGACCTGCTCGACGTCGAGGTGCCGATCGTCACGGCTCTCAACGGGCCTGCGGTCGGACTCGGCGCCTCCCTGGCCCTGCTCTCGGACGTGGTGTTCATGGCGGATACTGCGACGCTGATCGACCCGCACGTCCGCGTCGGGATCGTGGCCGGTGACGGGGGCACTGCGATCTGGCCCCTCGCGGTGGGTCCGGCGCTCGCGAAGCAGTATCTGCTCACGGGTGATCCGGTTTCGGCACAGGATGCCTGGCGGATGGGACTCGTGAACCGGGTGGTCGAGGCCGAGGTCCTCGAAGCGGAAGCGCTGGCCTTCGCACAGCGCTTGGCCGCCGGCGCACCGCTCGCCGTTCGCTACACCAAGCTCGCGGTGAACAAGTTGATCAAGGACGCGCTCAACACGGCCTTCGACGCGGCGACGGCACTGGAGATCGTCACCTTCCAGAGCGACGATCATCGAGAGGCGCTGGCGGCGCTCCGAGAGAAGCGGCCTCCCGTGTTCAAGGGGCGCTGAGGTGCAGGGCGGAGACGACAGCGCGCCGGGCCTCGGCGTGTACGAGGCGATGGGCACGCTCCGCGCGGTTCGTCGCCTTCGGCCGGATCCCGTCCCGAGCCGTGTCCTGGAGCGGGTTCTCCTGGCCGCCAGCTGGGCGCCGACGGGTGGGAACGTCCAGCCCTGGCGGGTGATCGTCGTGCGAGAGGCCGAGACGAAACGGGTCCTCGGATCGCTCTACGCGGCGCGCTGGGCGGCCTACGCCGAGCAGCACCGCGCCCAGCTCGAAGGGGCCCCGGAAGGCTTGCGGGCTCGAACCGAGCGCATGCTCGCCGCGGGGGATCATCTGGCGGGGGCGTTTGGCGAGACCCCGGTTGTGCTGGTCTTCTGCTTCAACCCGAAGATCATGGCGATCACCGACGCGAAGCTCGATCGGATCTCGGTCGTGGGCGGCGCCTCGATCTATCCAGCGGTCGAGAATGCGTTGCTTGCTTGTCGCGCTGAGGGTCTGGGCTGTGTGTTGACCACCCTGCTTTGCGAGTGCGAACCGGAGGTGCGGGAGCTGCTGTCGATTCCGCAGCCCTGGGCCACTGCGGCGGCCGTTCCAATCGGGTATCCGGTCCTCGGGGGGCACGGCCCGATTTCGCGGCGTCCGGTGGAGAAGCTGGCCTTCGCCGACCGCTGGGGCAGGGCCTGGTCGTCCTGATGTACTTCGCCGACGATCCGGAGCACATCGGAATGCTGCGGGACACGCTGCGCCGCTTCGTCGCGACGGAGATGCCTCCGGACCGAGTGCGGACCTGGGATCGGGAGCACAGATTCCCGCGCGAGCTCTTTCGCAAGCTCGCGGACCTCGGCATCTGTGGCCTCACGATCGAGGAGGAGTACGGCGGCCAGGGGCGCGACCTGGTGGCAGCCGTCGCGGCGATCGAAGAGTTGTGCAGGGGCGGCGCGTTCGCGGCGGGGCCGTTCATCCACTGCGCATTCTACGGCGGCATCAACATCTCGGAAAATGGATCGATCGCGCAGAAGCGCGAGCTCCTGCCACGGCTAGCTCGCGGAGACCTTCTGTTCGCCTACGGGCTATCGGAACCCGAGGTCGGCGGAGACCTCGCGAGCGTCACGACCACTGCGCGGCGCAGCGAGGACGGCAGGAACCTGATCCTCGATGGCTTCAAGCGCTGGTGTACCGGTGCCGACTGGGCCGACTACATCTACTGCCTGGTGCGGACCGATGAAGCTGCTCCTCGCCATCGCAATCTCTCCTTCGTGCTGGTGCCTCCATCGACTCCGGGAATACGCGTCCATCCGATCGAGCACGCGAATCTCCGCTACACCCTGTCGAGCGACGTCATCTTCGAGGGTGCGCGGATCCCGATCGAGAACGTGGTCGGAGGCGAGAGCGGCTGGAACCGCGGGTGGAGCATGCTCGCGGGGAAGGCGCTCGACGTCGAGAAGATCGAGATCACCGCCTGCGCCTTCGGAATTGCCCAGGCAGCTCTCGAGGAGGCGTGGGACTACGCGCAACGGCGTGTGCAGTTCGGGCGCCCGATCAGCGGGCACCAGGCCGTGCGGCATGCGCTCGTGGAGTCGCGCACCAAGCTGGAGGCTTGTCGCGGCATGCTGTATCGCGCGGCATGGCTCGCCCAGGAGAACCGGCCTTGCTCAGTGGAGACCTCGATGGCGAAGCTGTTCGTCGCCGAGACGGCGGTCGAGATCGCGATCACGTGCCAGCGCGTCATGGGCGCGTACGGCCTGGCAGAGGGTCACGACATGGAGCGGCACGTTCGCGACCTGCTGGGAATGCCGATCGTCGGGGGCTCCTCGAACATGCAGAAGAACAACATCGCCAATCGACTCGGCTTGCGAGACGAGATCGGAAGATGAGCGAGAGCCGGGACGGGGTTCCGGACACCCTTCGGGCGGCGCAGGAGATCTCGCCCGAGCTGCGCGAGCGTTCCGAGGAGATCGAGCGGGAGCGTAGGATGCCCGCCGACTTGTCGAAGAAGTTCGCCCGTGCCGGCTTCTACCGGATGTGCGTTCCCGAAGCATATGGCGGTCTCGAGCTGCCGCCCGCCGTCACCATGTCCACGGTCGAGACCCTGGCCCGGGCGGACGGGTCCTCGGCGTGGTGCGTATTCATCGGGGCGACCTCGGGAACCGTGCTGGCACTGCTGCCACCCGCTTCGGCGCGGGAGATCTTTCACCATCCGGAGGTGCTGCTCGGCGGCGTCTTCGCCCCGCGCGGAAGGGCGGTAGCGGAATCCGGAGGGTTTCGCGTCAACGGCCGGTGGCAGTGGGGATCCGGCACACAGAACGCAGACTGGGTGATGGGCGGCTGTCAGGTGATCCGCGACGGGCGCCCGGACCTGATGCACAACGGCACCCCGCGCTCGCGTATGATGATCGCACCCGCCGCGGAGGTGGAGTTTCTCGATACCTGGCATGTGTCAGGACTCTGCGGGACGGGGAGTACCGACTTCGCAATGAACGATCTGTTCGTACCCCAATCGCGCGCCGTAGGAATCGGCGTAGACGGCCCGCTCGAGCGGCCACTCTACGCGTTTCCCCAGTTCGGCCTCTTGGCGATGGGGATCGCGGCCGTAGCACTGGGCTTGGCCCGGGCGGCCATCGAGGAGCTCGTGAAGCTAGCTGGAGGCAAAATGCCACAGGGAAGCGCCCGGCCGCTCGCCGCCCGTTCCACTGCGCAGAGCGACGTCGCGCGAGCCGAGGCGCTGGTCCGCTCCGCCCGCGCCTTCTACTACGAGGCCATCAATCGCGCCTGGGTCCGAGCCACCGCGGACGGGACGATCGACCTCGACCTCCGCCGCGACGTGCGCCTCGCCACGACGCACGCCACTCGAGCCTGCGCCGCAGCGGTCGACCTCATGTACCACCTCGCGGGAGGAACCTCCGTGTATCGCACCTCGCCTCTGCAGCGTATCTTCCGAGACATCCACGTCGCAACCCAGCATATGATGGTAAGCGACTCCACTCTCGAGCTCACCGGGCGCCTACTACTAGGGCTCGACACTGATAGTTCGCTTGTTTGAGTTTG
>CAZZFT010000276.1:0-3544 GCA_964653555.1 uncultured Spirochaetales bacterium
TCGGCGGTGTGCGCGCGGAACGCCACACCCTGGACCCGGCCGCGCACGATCGCGCGGACGCGCCGGACGCCTCCCGTCTCCACGGCTGGCGGGAGGCTAGTCATCGCTCGGCGCCGCGTAGTACTCGAAGTCGACCAGGTTCTCCTTCAGGTACTCGCGCAGCCGGTCGACGATGCGCGCCTCGAGCTGCCGCACCCGCTCGCGCGAGACGTCGAGCTCGCGGCCCAGCTCGGCCAGGGTCTTGGGCTCCTCCGCCAGCACGCGCTCCTCCACCAGCTTGCGGTCGCGCTCGTCGAGGCCCGCCGCGAACTCGTGCACCTTCTCGAGGAAGACGCGGCGCAGCTCGCGGTCGGCGACGTTGTCCTCGGCGCTGGCCACGGTGCTGCGCACGAAGTCGCCGAACTCGGCACCGGGCTCGTCGCGCCGGAGCGGTGCGTTCATCGAGAGGTCGCTCTCGCGCAGCCGCTGGTCCATGTCCTCGACGTCGGCCTCGGAGACGTCGAGGCGCTCGGCGATCAGCCGCGGCTCCACGTCGAAGCCCTGGCGCTCGAGCGCCCGCTTCTCCTTGTTGAGGCGCCAGAAGAGCTTGCGCTGGGCCCGGGTGGTGCCGAGCCGCACGATCCGGAAGTTGTCGAGGATGTACTGGAGGATGTAGGCGCGGATCCAGTACACGGCGTAGGTCGACAGCTTGACGCCCTGGTAGGGGTCGAAGCGCTGGACCGCCTCCAGCAGGCCCACGTTGCCGTCCTGGATCAGGTCGAGGACGTTGGTCCAGGCCCGCCGGTACTCCATCGCGATCTTCACGACCAGCCGCAGGTTGGCCAGGACCAGCCGCCGCGCCGCCTCGACGTCCCCGTGCTCGACCCAGCGCACCGCGAGCTCGTGCTCCTCTTCGCGGGAGATCGGCGGGTGCTTGCGCAGCTCCGTCATGTAGGCGGTGAGCGCGTCGACGGGGCCGAGCGAACGATCCGGCGCGGCGGGCACCGGGAGGCGCGTTGCGGGGGTCGAGACGGCCCGATCGTCTCTCGAGTCGTCGGCCATCGGACGCGCGAGAATAACCGATCCGGGAGTTTCACTCCCGGATCGGTCAGGGATCGTCACGCCCGGATCGGGCGGGTCTTGCGGTACGCGTCTACTGCTTGAAGGAGCGGATCACCAGGATCAAGCTGTGGATGTCGTCGTCGGTCAGCGCACCGCCCCAGGGCGTCATCAGGGGCGAGCCGCCGTAGGCCGCGGCGCCGTTCTTGATCACGAGGAAGAGGTCTTCGTCCTCGCCGGGCTTGCCGTCCTTGTTCGCGTCGAACTTGAACTGGGCCTTCGTGAAGTCCCGCGGGGGCGGCTCGAGACCGGCGCCGCCGGGGCCGTCGCCCTTGCCGGACTCGCCGTGACAGGTGACGCAGAACATCTGGAACTTCTGCTTGCCGTTCTCGATGTCCGCGGCCCGGACGGCGCTCGGCGCGAGCCACATGCCCAAGGCGAGGGTGGCGAGGAACAGGGTCGACAAGCTCCGGATCATGATCGTGCTCTCCATTTCGCATTGCGACAGCGGTCGCGGGGCGACGCCGCGCGGGGTTGAACAGGGGACGGGATGTCGCTGTCTCGAGTCGTGGGCCGGGTGGCGCAAGGAAGGACCCGGGGCAGTCGTCGGGCCGGGAGGGCAGCGCGAGCCCCGATCGGGCGCGCGGAGCTTAGGAGCCGGGCTCCGAAGGGGCAAGATTCGACATCAGGCCGACTCTCCCAGGCGGGCCGGATCCCAGCGGCGGAGCACCTCCACGAGCAGCCGGACCCCGACGCCAGTCGCTCCGCGGGGCCCGTAGCCGCCGTTCGAGCCGCTCGTCGACCAGGCCGTCCCGGCGATGTCCAGGTGCGCCCAGGGCGTCTCGCCGACGAAGTGGGAGAGGAACGCCGCCGCCGTCGAGGCCCCCGCCTGGCGCCCGCCGGTGTTCTTGATGTCCGCGACCTCGCTGCGGATTTCCCGCTTGTGGCCGTCGAGGAGCGGCATCGGCCAGGCGCACTCCCCGGTGACCTCGCCCGCTGCGCGGATCGTCTCGACGAGGCCCGCGTGGCTGCCGAAGAGACCGCTCGCCCAGCGGCCGAGAGCAACGACGCAGGCGCCCGTGAGCGTCGCGAGATCGATGATCGCGCACGGCTCGAACTCGGTCCTCGCGAAGTGGAGCGCATCGGCCAGAACGACGCGCCCCTCGGCGTCGGTATTCAGCACCTCGATCGTCTTCCCGGAGGCGGCCGTGACGATGTCCCCGGGGCGGTAGGCGGTTCCGCTCGGAAGGTTCTCGGCCGCTCCGATCACCCCCACCACGGGAAGCGGAAGCTCCAGCAGCGCGCAGGCGCGCAGCACACCCACGACGGTCGCGGCTCCCGACATGTCGTGCTTCATCTCGTCCATGCTCTGGGAGGGCTTGATCGAGATGCCGCCGGAATCGAAGGTGATGCCCTTGCCGACGATGCAGACCGGGGGCGTGCCCTTCGCGACGCCCTTCGGCGCGTACTCCATCGCGACCAGGCGCGGCGGTCGCGCGCTGCCGCCTCCGACGGCGAGGATCGCGTTCATCTTGCGCTTGCGGAGCTCGGGAACGCCGAGCACCCGGACGCGCAGGCCGACCTCGCGCGCCACCCGGGCGGCCTCCCCGGCGAGCTCCTCGGGCGAGAGCAGGTTGGGCGGCTGATTGGAGAGCTCGCGCGCCGCGTTCTGGGATTCCGCGATCACCACACCGACCCGGGCGCACTCGCGGTAGGCGCGCTGGTTCTGGCCGCGGGCGAGCACCAGCGACACGGACGAGACGCGCGGGGCGTCGTCGCTCGGCTCGCGGAACTCGTCGAAGCGGTAGCCCGCGAGCACGGATCCTTCCGCCATCGCCTGGGCTGCTTCCGGCTCGGCGCCGGCTCCGAGCGGGGGAACCGAGATGGCGATGCGCGCGGCGCGCGAGCCGCCGGCGCGCGCGACTGCGTTGGCGGCGGCGGAGCGCAACGCCTCGCCATCTACGCCGCGCGAGTCGCCCAGGCCCAGCAGCAGCAGGCGCTTCGTCTTGCGGCGGCGGTCGGGGTAGACGAGGGAGGCCTGGCCGGCCTTCCCGGTGAAGTCCCCTGAGGCGACCACGGCGGCGATCGCGCCCCCGACGGCGCGGTCGATGGCGGCGATCCGCGCGGCGAGGCGATTCCGGCGAACCTCCTCGGTGGCGATCGGCACCGCCAGCAGATCGACCTGCGCCTCACCGGGATTGCGCGAATCGACCGTGACCTTGATCACCGAATCACCCTCCTGTCGCGATCACTGCGCTGCGCGCGGGCTCTGGCCGCTTGCCCGACCGACCTGCGCGTGGCCCTGTATCCGCTTGCCCGTCTGATCTCCGCTCGGCTGCGCCTCGCTGCGCGCGGCCTTCGGCCGCTTGCTTGATGCCGCAAGGGGCCTCTCCTAGACTCGCGCCCCGATTCACTGCTGCGAGCCATTCATGGGGTTTGTCGTCGGGACGACGATGGGGGACGTCTCGTGAGCCTCGGTGTACTCGACCTGGTGTTCCAGGCGAGC
>CAZZFT010000277.1:0-3473 GCA_964653555.1 uncultured Spirochaetales bacterium
CGCCCTCGCGCACCTCGGCGGCGCTGCCGTAGAGCGTGACGTCGGCGAGCCAGCGATCGCTCATGTGCTGGGTCAGCGTCTCGCGCTCCCCCTGCTCGATCGCCTTCTCGATCGCCGTCATCTCCCCGACGTAGCCCGCTTCCTTCCAGTAGTTGCGGTAGTTGGGCAGCGAGACGTACATGACCAGCGTCCTGCGATTGCGCTCCATCGCGGCGGCGCGGTCGTCGCTGATGCAGATGGGGATCATGTCGCCGACGAAGAAGTCGCGATCGCCCCGACGCGCGGGCGGCAGGGCGGACAGCGACTCCCTCATGTGCGAACGCGCGGCGTTCGCGAACACCACGCCGTCGGCGATCTCGCCCGCCAGCCCCACCATCTTGCGGCGCAGGGCGGCGACCACCACCGGCGGAAGCTCGCCCACGCGGGAGGTCGCCTTGTACGCCTCGACGAAGCCGCGCATGTCGGAGAGCGGCTTGCCGGCGCGGATGCCGAGCCGGTCGTTCATCGGCGCGTGGCTCACGCCGACGCCGAAGCGGAAGCGGCCGCCCGAGATCTCCTGCACCAGGGCGGCGGTCTGGGCGTAGTCGCTCACGTGGCGGGTGTAGAGGTTGGCGATCGCGGTACCGAAGGGGATGCGATCGGTGGTGAGGGCGAGCGCCTCGCACAGGCCGAGGGCGTCGCCGTAGCTAGCGCAATACAGGCCGGCGAAGCCGCGCTCCTCGAGACGGCGGGCGAGCTCGAGGGTGGCGCGGCGGCGGCCGGGGACGGCGGCGAGGGCAACGGCGGGCAGCGTGGTCATGGCTCTCCTCTCGGGTGTCGATCAGACGCAGGTGAGCCCGCCGTCGATGGCGAGCTCGGATCCGGTCATGAAGCGCGACTCGTCCGACGCCAGGTAGAGGACGAGCTGCCCGATGTCCTCGGGCTGGCCGTAGCCGATCGCGCGGCCGGGCGCGGAGAGGTCCTCCACGTCGGAGATCCCCGACTCCTTGGGCCGCTGGCTGATGGCGCGGACGAGCGGCGTGTCCACTCCGCCGGGGTGGATCGAGTTGCAGCGGATCGCGTCGCCCTTCTCGCGGCAGTGGGCGGCGACGGTCTTGGTGAGGATGCGCACGGTGCCCTTGCTGGCGCTGTAGGCGGCGAAGGCAGGCGTGCCCACCAGCCCGGCGGTCGAGGAGATGTTCACGATCGAGCCGCCGCCGCCGCGGCGCATCGCCGGGATCGCGTGCTTGCAGCCGAGGAACGTGCCCTCGGCGTTCACCGCCATCACGCGGCGCCACTGCTCGATCGTGGTGCTCTCGACGTCGGCCACGACTATGATGCCCGCGTTGTTCACCAGCACGTCGAGCCGGCCGTGACGGTCGAGGGTCGCCGCGATCAGCGCGATCCAGCTCGCCTCGTCGGCCACGTCGTGGCGCCGGAACACGGCGTCGCCGCCGAGCGCCTTCTCCACCTCGCGGCCGAGCTCCTCGTTCACGTCGGCGAGCACGACGCGCGCCCCCTCGCGCGCCAGCACCTCCGCCGTGCCGCGCCCGATCCCCGAGGCGGCTCCCGTCACGATCGCCACCTTGTCTTCGACGCGTCCGGGCATCCGTGCGGGACCTCAGACGTCGGCGGCGAAGCGCTCGCCGACGTGCTCCTCGGACACCGTCCAGAGCCGGCGCGCAGCCTCGGGGTCGCGCGCCCAGCCCTCGTACCCGCTCGGGTCGTCCTCGGAGGTGCGCTCGGAGGCGATCCGGCAGTCGTCCAGGTAGAGGCCGCCCTTCCCCTCCAGCTCGGGCGCGGTCGCGGCCCACACCGAGGTCGCCGCGCCCTGCTCGGGCGTCTTCCACTCGAACTTGCCGCCCGGAGCGCGCGACAGGAGCTCCTCGCGATCGGCCTGGGTGAGGTGGCGTCCCAGCTCGGTGATGATCCCGCCGGGATGCAGCGCGTTGGCGTGCACGCCGCGCGCGGCGAGGCGGCGGTCGAGCTCGACGGCGAACAGCACGTTCGCCGTCTTCGCCTGGCCGTAGGCAGCCCATTTGTCGTAGGGGCGTCGCTCGAAGTGGATGTCCTCGAACACCACCGGCGAGAAGCGGTGTCCCCGCGAGCTCACCGACACCACGCGCGAGGGCGCGCCCTCCATCAGCAGCGGGAGCAAGAGACCCGTCAGCAGGAAGTGGCCGAGGTGGTTCGTGGCGAACTGCATCTCCCAGCCCTGGGGCGTGCGCTCCAGCGGACAGGCCATCACGCCGGCGTTGCACAGGAGCACGTTCAGCCGGCCGTGGCGGGACGCGAACGCCTTCGCGAAGGCGCGGATGCTCTCGGGCGAGGTCAGCTCCAGCGCCATCACGTCGACGCGGTCGTTGCCCGTCGACTTGCGGATCGCCTCGGCGGCCACCTCGCCCTTCGCCTCGTCGCGGGCGGTGATCGTCACCCGCGCGCCGCCGTCGGCGAGGGCGCGCGCGCTCTCGGCGCCGAGGCCGCCCGAGGCGCCGCTGACGATCGCGCAGACGTTCGAGAGATCGAGGCCGGCGACCACCTCGGAGGCGGTGGTGTGGGCGCCGAAGGCGCTGCGATCGGAGGGCATGGGGGGACCTCGCTCGGGTGGGGCGCGCGGCCCATTCCACCACGTCGGGCGCCGCGGGGAAAGGCCCGGCTCGCGCCGGCGGCTACTCGGGCAGCGCGAAGGCGAGCAGGGCGTCGCCGGGCCCCGTGAGCGGGTTGCCGCCGGCGGCGATCACGACGAACTGGCGTCCGTCGGGGCGCAGGCGGTAGCTCATCGGCGTCGCGTTGCCCGTATAGGGGATCCGCTCGCGCCAGATCTCCTCCCCGGTGTCGGCGTCGAAGGCGCGGAAGTAGCGGTCGGTCGTGGCGCTGATGAAGTAGACGCCGCTCGCGGTGAGCAGGCCACCGCCGAAGTTCGGGGCGCCCAGGTTCCCCCAGAAGGGGATCGCCCACAGCGGGAACGGGGCCTGGTCGCGCGTGGTGCCGAGGGTGACGCGCCAGCGGATCTTCCCGCTCACCAGGTCCACCCCCGTCAGCGTGCCCCAGGGAGGCGGATTACAGGGCGCGCCGAAGCTCGAGAACAGCGGATGGCGGATCACACCATACGGTGTCCCGCGCATCGGATACGCCTCCATCGGATAGGTGACGGATCCCGGCGGCATGGCGTCGAACTCGGCGCGCGGCACCAGCTTCACCACCAGGGCGATGTGGGTCTGGTTGACGATCATCAGGCCGCTCTTCGGGTCGAGCGCGACGCCGCCCCAGTTGATGCCGCCGGCGGTGTGCGGGAACTGGATCGACCCCTCGAGCGTGGGCGGCGTGAATGGGCCGTCGTAGCGATAACGCGCGAGCTCCTCGCGGCAGGAGTCCCGGTCGATCGGAGTGAAGCCGAAGACGTTCTCGGACGTGAGCTCGGTCGGATGGAGCGGCGGCGGACGTACGGGGAAGGGCTGGGTGGGCGAGAGCGTCTCGCCCGGCGCGGGATCCTG
>CAZZFT010000278.1:0-3459 GCA_964653555.1 uncultured Spirochaetales bacterium
CGCCGCGTCCCCGGGGCTGGATGCGCGGCCAGGCGATCGAGAAGCGGTAGCTGGTGAGGTTCATCGCGCGCAGCAGCGCGACGTCCTCCGGATAACGGTGGTAGGAGTCGCAGGCGACGTCGCCGGTGTCGTCGTCCTTGACCTTGCCCGGCGTGTGGCTGAAGCGATCCCAGATCGACTCGCCCTTGCCGTCCTCGCGCCAGGCGCCCTCGACCTGGTAGGAGGCGGTGGCCGCTCCCCAGCGGAATCCGTCGGGAAAGCGCAGGCGCGTCACGCTAGCCCCCGAACATCCCACCGTTGACGTGGATGACGCATCCGTTGACGTAGCTGCCGCGCGTGGCGAGGAAGGCGACCACGTCGGCCACCTCTTCCGGCGTCCCCATACGCTGCTGCGGAATCCGGGCCAGGATCGCGGCCTTCACGTCGTCGGTGAGCTCGGCCGTCATGTCGGTGTCGATGAAGCCCGGCGCGACCGAGTTCACCAGAATGTCGCGGCCGGCGAGCTCCTGGCACAGGCTCTTCGTGAACGCGTCGAGGCCGGCCTTCGCCATCGTGTAGGGGATCTGGCCGGGATTGCCGGTGTGGCCGACGACGCTCGAGATGTTGACGATGCGCCCGCTCTTCTTCCGCAGCATGAAGCGGCGCAGAATGTTCTTGGTCAGGTACCAGGCCCCGCGGTTCATGCTGGCGACGGCGTCGTAGTCGTCGAGCTTCATCGAGAGCATCGGGCCGTTGACGTTCGTGCCGGCGTTGTTCACGAGCACGTCGACGCGACCCGCGGCGTCCTTCAGCTCGGCGACCAGCGCGTCGACCTCCTCGGGAACGGCGAGGTCGGCCCGGATCGTGAAGGCGTGGTCCAGCCGATCGGCGAGCGCGCGCGCCTTGTCCTCGCTCGAGCGGTAGTGGATGCCGACGCGGAAGCCCTCGGCGGCGAGCGCCCGGCAGCAGGCGGCGCCGATGCCGGTTCCGCCGCCGGTCACCAGGGCGACGGGTCGCTCCGCCTCCCCGCCCTCGCTCACGACGACCCCCCGGAGATGTGCTCGCCGCCGTCCACGCGGATCACGTCGCCGTTGATCCAGGCCGCTTCGTCGCTGGCGAGCAGGCCGATCACGTTGGCGACGTCCTCGGGCGTAGTGAGACGCCCCATCGGGTTGCGCGAGAGCGCCTGGGCGCGCATGTGGGCCGAGCCCGGGATCGCGTCCTGGGCGGGGGTGTGGGTGATGCCCGCCTGGATGACGTTGCAGCGGATCCCGTAGGGTGCGAACTCGACGGCGATCGAGCGTGCCAGGGACTCGAGGGACACCTTCGCGGCGGCCACCGCGGCGTAGCCCTTCCAGGCCACCTCGTTGCCCTCGCTGGTGAGACCGAAGACGCGCGCGTCGGCGGCGAACAGGCCGCGCGCGTGGAGCCGCTGCACCCAGCCGAGCAGGCTGGTGCCCATCGCGTGGATGGTGCGGCTGAAGTCGTCCTCGTCGAGGAAGTGCTTCTCCGAGTACTCGGGAGGGCTGGCGAGGCCCAGCGCCGCGGCGCTGCCCGCGGCGAACTGCTCGTCGAGGGCGCCCTGGAGCTTCGCTTCGTCGACGCCCAGCCGACCTGCGAGCTCGGCGACCGCCGTGCGGCGTCCCTTCGCCTCGGCGACGAGCAGCTTGAGGTTGCCGAAGGCGACCGAATGAAGCAGAACCCGCACGCGTCCGTCGCCGATCTCGCCGACGAGCGCATCGAGGACTTCTTCCCGCTTGCCGGCGTCGAGGGCGTCGACGTTCATCGTCATCAGGCGGGTGCCCCCGGCGCGGATCGTCTCGAACTCGGGCTCGATCCGGGCCATCATCGCGCGCCGATCGCGGTGGACGATGCACACGCTCATGCCGAGCGTCCCGAGGCGTTTCGCAGTGGCGAGCCCGAAGCCGCTCGACCCGCCCAGGATCACCGCCCACTGATTCGCGGAGAAGGTCATACGTTCCCTCCGTAGCCGAGAACACTAGCAGCGGCCTCCGAGGATCCGCATTCCCGGCGCGTGCGGTGGAGTACGGGGCGCGGGGCGCCGCGTCTCGGCCAGCGGTGAGCGCGCGGGGTGGACGGGACGGCGGTGCGCTGCCGCGGGGACGCCGTCGATCCCCTCGATCGGGCGGGAGGACCCGTCACCGGCGGTCAGGGGGAAGAAGGCTCACCGTCGCCTAGCAGGTCCAGCTCGTCGAGGATCTCCGGCAGGTCGGCGCGGGAGGCGAGCTCGAGGCGGCAGCCGGGGGGGAGAGCAGCGGAGAGGCGCTCGAAGTAGGGTCGCTCGCGGCGTGGGTCGACGATCACGACCAGTCCCCGATCGTCCTCGGAGCGGATCAGCCGCCCGACCATCTGCTTCAGGTTCAGCAGCATCTTGCCCAGCGTGTAGAGCTCGAAGGGATCGCCCCCCGTGTCGCGCACGCGCGCCTCGCGGCGCCGGCGCAGCTCGGTGGGGACCTCGAAGGGGAGCTTCTCGATCACCACCGCCGAGAGGGCCGGTCCGGGGACGTCGATGCCCTGCCAGAAGGTGCGCGAGCCCAACAGCACGCCTCCGCTGCCGGCGCGTCGGAAGCGGTCGACGAGCGCGCCCGGATCGTCGGTGGCGCGGCGCGGCAGCCACACCTCGATGCCCTCCGGGCGCAGCTGCTCGGCCAGGCGCTCGTGGACGTCGCGCATGCGGCGCAGGCTGGTAAACAGCCCGAGCGTGCGGCCGCCGAGAGCCCGGGCGAGGTCGGCGAGCACCGCCGCGGTCGTCTCGACCGGATCGCCGCCGTCGGTGAGCGCGACCGCGCGCATGTGAGCGGCGTAGGGGAAGGGGCTCTCCTGCGCCGCGCGCCAGGAGTGCGCCTCGCCGGCCTCGACCTCCAGCTCGCCGAGCGCGGCGAAGGGATCGCCGCCCACGAACAGGCTGGCCGACACACACGCGAAGGCCTCCAGCTTGTCGAGCAGTCGGCCGTGGAAGCGCCCGGCCGGCGAGACTTCGCGCAGCGCCATGCGCCAGCGGTCGAAGGGCTCGGACAGGCCCTCGAAGGCGGCCACCACCGAGTCGTCCTCCGCGAAGGCGGAGCGCAGGGCGAGCGCCCCTTCGCGCAGCTCGACGACGGCGCGACCGATCGCCTCGGAGAGCGCGTCCTCCTCGCCGCGCTCGGCGGCGAGGTCGGCGGCGAGCTTCGCCAGGTCCTCGAGGCGCGCCGCCGCGCGCCCGGCGGCGTCCGCCGCCCCCGGCAGGACCCTCCGCGCGTGCGGCGGGAGCTCCACCTCTCCGAACTCGCCCGCGCGCGGCGCGAGCTCGCGTCCCAGCACGTGGAGCTCCTGGAGCAGCTCGCCGCGGCCGACCTGTGGATCACTGCCGGTGAGCGGTCGCAGCAGCGGCGGCGTGCGCCGCGCCGGTCCGCCGAACAGCTCGTCGAGGCGCTCGAAGAGATCCTCGGGGCGCAGCTCGACGGCGTAGGCCTCGTCGGC
>CAZZFT010000279.1:0-3419 GCA_964653555.1 uncultured Spirochaetales bacterium
CCGACCACAGCGAGTAGCGCCCGCCCACCCAGTCCCAGAAGCCGAACATGTTCTGCGCGTCGATCCCGAACTCGGCGACCGCCGACGCGTTGGTCGACACCGCGACGAAGTGACGCGCGACGGCCGCTTCGTCGCCCAGGGCCTCCACGCACCAGCGCCGCGCCGAGCGCGCGTTGGCGAGCGTCTCGAGGGTGGTGAAGGTCTTCGAGCACACCACGAACAGCGTCTCCGCCGGGTCGAGGTCGCGGGTGGCCTCGGCGAAGTCCGAGGGATCGATGTTGGCGACGAAGCGCACGTCGAGGGCGCGCGGGCACACGCCGCGCAGGGCCTCCGACGCCATGCGCGGGCCGAGATCCGAGCCCCCGATGCCCAGGTTCACCACCGCGCGGATCGGGCGGCCCGTGTAGCCGAGCCACTTCCCCCCGCGGACGGCGTCGGCGAAGGCGGTCACGCGGTCGAGGACGTCGTGGACGTCTTCGGTCACGTCGCGCCCGTCGACGACGATTCCCGACCCGCGCGGCGCGCGCAGCGCCGTGTGCAGGACGGCGCGATCCTCGGTGGTGTTGATGCGTTCGCCGGTGAACATCGCCTCGATCCGCTCGTCGAGCCGGCACGCGCGGACGAGAGCGAACAGGTGGGCGAGGGTCTCCTCGCTCACCCGGTTCTTCGCGTAGTCGAGGGTCCAGCCCGCGGCCTCGGCGACCATCCGCTCGCCGCGGCGCGGGTCCTCGGCGAACAGGCGCCGCAGCGAGACGGCGCCCTGGGCATCGCGGTGAGCCTCGAGCGCTCGCCAGGCCGCCTCGACGCCTTCCGCACGGCTCATCGGCCGCTCCGGCCGGGTCGCCGCAGCGGCGACGAGGCGCGCAGCAGACCGGCGAGGTGGCGTCCGGTATGGGAGCCCTTCGCGCGCGCCACCGCCTCCGGCGTGCCGGCCGCGACGATCGACCCGCCGGCGGGCCCCCCCTCGGGACCCAGATCGATGATCCAGTCCGCAGTCTTGATGACGTCGAGGTTGTGCTCGATCACGACCACGCTGTTGCCCGCGTCCACCAGGCGCTGGAGCACCTCGAGCAGCTTGCGCACGTCGTCGAAGTGGAGGCCCGTGGTCGGCTCGTCGAGCAGGTAGAGCGTGCGGCCGGTGGCCCGCTTCGCCAGCTCCCGGGCGAGCTTGATCCGCTGGGCCTCGCCCCCCGAGAGCGTGGGGGAGGCCTGTCCGAGGTGGAGGTAATCGAGGCCCACGTCGGAGAGCAGGGCGAGCGGCTCGGCGACGGACCTGTGGGCGGAGAACAGCTCCCCCGCCTCGCGCACGGTCAGCTCGAGCACGTCTGCGATCGAGCGGCCCTTGTAGCGGACGCGCAGCGTCGCCTCGTTGAAGCGCTTGCCGTCGCACTCCTCGCAGCGCACGTACACGTCGGGCAGGAAGTGCATCTCGATCTGGCGCACGCCGTCGCCCTGACACGCCTCACAGCGGCCGCCCTTCACGTTGAAGGAGAAGCGGCCCGGCTTGTAGCCGTGCATGCGCGAGTCGGGCAGCGTCGCGAACAGGCGACGGATCTCGTCGAACACCTTGATGTAGGTGACCGGGTTGCTGCGCGGCGTGCGGCCGATCGGCCGCTGGTCGATGCGGATCACCTTGTCGATCTGCTCGAGACCGTGGAGGGCGCGGTGCTGACCCACCCGCCGGGTCGACTGGTGCAGCGCCCGCGCCAGCGCCGGATGCAGGATGTCGTTCACCAGCGTCGACTTTCCCGCCCCCGACACTCCCGTGACGGCGGTCAGCACGCCCAACGGGAACTCGGCGTCGACATCGCGCAGGTTGTTCTCCCGGGCCCCCGCGATCTTGAGGCTGCCCGTCGCCGTGCGCCGCCGGGCCGGAACGGGGATCCTGCGGCGCCCGGACAGGTAGGCGCCGGTGAGCGACTTCGTGCTGCGCTCGAGGCTCCTGGGCGTGCCCGCGCAGACGATGCGCCCGCCGAGGACGCCGGCGCCGGGGCCGAAGTCGATCACGTGGTCGGCGGCGCGGATCGTCTCCTCGTCGTGCTCGACCACGACCACCGTGTTGCCGATGTCGCGCATGCGCTCGAGCGTGGCGAGCAGGCGCCGGTTGTCGCGCTGGTGCAGGCCGATCGAGGGCTCGTCGAGGATGTAGATCACGCCCGTAAGCTCGGAGCCCACCTGGCTCGCCAGCCGGATGCGCTGAGCCTCGCCGCCCGAGAGCGTGGGGCCGGCGCGGTCGAGGGAGAGATAGCCGAGTCCGACGGCCGCCAGGAAGTCGAGCCGCCCCTTGATCTCCTTGGTCACCTCGGCCGCGATCTCGCGCGCCGCACCCTCGAGCGAGAGCGCGGCCAAGGCGGCGCGCGCCTCGTCCACGGTGAGTGCGGAGAGCTCCACGATCGTGCGGCCCCCCACGCGCACCGCCGCGCTCTCCGGGCGCAGGCGCGACCCGGCGCAGGCCGAGCACGGAGTGTCGCCGATGAACTGGCCGAACCAGCGCTTGGCGCGCTCCGAGCCCGCCTGCACGAACCGCCGATGCAGACGGGGAAGCACGCCCTCCCAGGTCTGCTCGAACTCACCCTTGCCGCTCTTGCCCTGCCACTTCACCGCGAAGGTGCGCTCGCCGGCGCCGTGCAGCAGCAGGTCGCGCTGGCGCTTGGGCAGCTTCGCGAAGGGCTTGTCGGGATCGATGCCCAGCTGGGCCACGATCTGTCCGCGGAAGCCGTGGGCCCAGCCCGTCTTCTCGGACACGTTCGGTCCCCAGGACCGGATCGCGCCCTCGTCGATCGAGAGCGACTCGTCGGGGATCACCAGGCGCGGATCGATCTCGACTCGCGTTCCGAGTCCGTTGCAGGCCACGCACATGCCCTGGGGGCTGTTGAAGGAGAAGCTCTGGGGCGTGAGCTCGGGGAAGGAGAGGCCGCAGGAGGCGCAGGCCATCTTCTCCGAGAACACCCGGTCGCCCCCGTCCTCGGTCCAGGCGATCAGCTGCCCCTCGCCCACGCGCAGCGCAGTCTCCACCGAGTCGGTGAGGCGCGAGATGGCGTCGGCCCGGATCGCGATCCGGTCGATCACCGCCTCGACGGTGTGCTTGCGCCGCTTGTCGAGCGCCTCCACCTCCTCGGAGAGCACCGTCTGTCCGTCGACGCGCAGCCGCACGTAGCCCGCGCGGCGCACCTCGGCGAGCAGCTCGCGGTGCTCGCCCTTGCGGTTCACCAAGAGCGGCGCCATCAGCACGAGGCGCGTCCCGGACGGCAGCAGCGCCAGCTCGCGCGCGATCTGCTCGGCGGTCTGGCCACGCACGGCCCGTCCGCAGGAGTGGCAGTGCTGGACACCGACCCGCGCGTAGAGCACGCGCAGGTAGTCCGAGATCTCGGTGATCGTGCCGACCGTCGAGCGCGGGTTGGTGCCGGTGGTCTTCTGCT
>CAZZFT010000280.1:0-185 GCA_964653555.1 uncultured Spirochaetales bacterium
AGCGCACGATCAACTACCGCGTCCAGCAGGGTCTCGCCGAGGCGCTGCGCTTCGAAGCCGCCAGCGCCGCGCCACTGTTCACGTCCGACGACATGGCGAAGGGCTACAAGGCGATGGCCGCCAAGCAGACGCCGGAGTTCGAGGGGAAGTAGGCGCCGGTCCATACCCTGGCCCGGCAGGAGCTT
>CAZZFT010000280.1:285-3409 GCA_964653555.1 uncultured Spirochaetales bacterium
TCGCTCGCCTACGGCGCGCTGCGCGTCGGCCGACTCTCCGAGTCGGCCTCCTTGCCCGGCAGGAGCCCGCCTTCGCTCGCCTACGGCGCGCTGCGCGTCGGCCGACTCTCCGAGTCGGCCTCCTTGCGCACGCGGTGACGGGTGCGGAACGTACTCGGCGTCGCGCCCATCACGCGCCGGAAGCGGCGGTTGAAGGTCGAGAGATCCTCGAAGCCGGCGTCGAGGGCGACGGTGGAGACGGGGTCGCGCGTCCGGCGCAGGCGGATCGCCGCGCGGTGGAGCCGCAGGCCGAGCACGTGCTGGTGGGGCGTCGTGCCGACCACCTGTCGGAACGTGCGCAGGAAGTGATAGCGGCTCATCGCCGCGTCGCGGGCGAGCCCCTCGAGCGAGAGCCGCGTGTGGGCCTCCGCCTCGATCCGTCGCAGCGCGGCGGTCACGCGGCGCTCGTCCCGACGACGCAGGGGATGGGAGCCGGGGCTGGTGCCGGAGAGCAGCGCGGCGACGGCGCCCGCCAGGCGCAGGGCCAGCTCCTCGAGCGCTTCCGCGTCTCCGTCGTCGCGCGCCGACTCGGCTTCGGCCCACAGCGCGGCCAGCTGCGGCGAGGGTGGGAGGTTCGGCCGCGCGAAGTCCAGGCGCCGCGCGTCCGGGATCTCGGCGAGCAGTGACTCCATCCACTCGGGCTGGACGTGGAGGGCGAGACAGCGGTCGCCGCGCGCGTGCTCGTGACCGCACTCGAAGCAGGCGTCGGCATTGCCGAGCAGGATCGAGCCCGGTGCCATCACCGCCGCACCCTGGGACGACCGGTACTGGAAGGTGCCGGCCGTGACGACGGCGATGCAGACGGTCTCGTGCCGCTCCTCGTAGGCCCGGTCGCCGGGGCCGGCCTCGCACACGACGTCGCGCACCTGCCATCCGGCGCCCGAAGCCAGCAGACGCGAGGTCGTGGTCACCGCGCGCACGGTAGCAATTTCTCCCAGGTCACCTGGAAGAGGACGCAGTAGACCAGCAGAGGCACGGGGTCCGCGACCCGGACCGAAACCACGACGAGGAGTCCGATGAGAGTCACCTTCCCGCTGAGCCTGTTCTCCCCCGCCCTGCTCCTGTGCGCGTGCAGCACACCGGGCACCCACGCGGCGACCGCCGACTCTCCGGGCAGCTCGCCGCTCGGTGACGTCCTGCACAGCGACGGCCCCGCCCCGGACCGCGCCGCCGAGCTAGGCCTGTACACCTTCCTGATCGGGCACTGGGACACCGAGCTCGTCGCCTACGCGGAGGACGGCACGCGCCACGAGAGCCGAGGCGAGATCCACGCCGGCTGGGTGCTCGAGGGCCGCGCGATCCAGGACGTCTGGATGACGCCGCCGCGCGCCGAGCGCGCGGTAGGCGCGCCCGCGCTGCCGGTCACGGGCTCCTGGTACGGCACGACGCTGCGGGTCTTCGACCCGAAGCTCGACGCCTGGCACGTCCTGTGGAGCGATCCCGCCACGCAGGTGTACACGCACCAGATCGGCCGCGCCCAGGGCCGGGACATCGTGCAGGTCGGCGCGATGCCCTCGGGCGCCGTGCTGCGCTGGAGCTTCACCGGGATCGAGCCCGATTCCTTCCACTGGCTCGGCGAGATCTCGACCGACGGGGGCGCCACGTGGCGCCTCCAGGTCGAGGTCTTCGCCCGCCGCTCCGGGGCCGTCTGAGCGCGGCACCCGACCAGAGGAGATTGCGTCATGACCTTCCGAGGATCCTGCCTGTGCCGGGAAGTCGGGTACGAGATCGCTGCGCCTGACGGCCAGGCCGCCCATTGTCACTGCTCGATGTGTCGGAAGTGGAGCGGAGCCCCGCTCATGACCTACGCCGGCTTCGCGAAGCAGGGATTCCGCTGGACCCGGGGCGAGGCGCTGCTCGCCCGCTTCGCCTCGTCCGAGGGCATCGCGCGAGTGTTCTGCAGCCGCTGTGGATCGAACCTCGCCGCCTGGCCCTCGGACCCATCGCCCCAGGCCTGGGTGGCGATGGGCACCCTCGACGACGACCTCGGCGTGAAGCCCTCCGTCCACATGTTCGTCGGGTCCAAGGCGCCCTGGTTCGAGATCACCGACGGACTCCCCCAGCGCGAGGAGTCCTGAAGCCATCGATCGGGCCCGCCTCGGCGCGCCGGACGTCAGCGAAGCCCCGGCGCGTCGAAGCGCCCGTTGCCGTCGACGTCGACGAAGACCGGGTTGCTGAAGGCGGTGGCGACGAAGCCCGGAGCGATCACCTCGGTGTAGGGACCGGGGTGGTCGGCGATCCAGGCCTCGGGATCGACGTCGAGGGGAGCACCGGCCTCCAGGGTGAGGAACGCGTCGCGCTCGAGCGCGAGATCGAGCGAGCCCTCGCGCTCGGGCGAGGCGTGGACGACTTCCCCGTTGCGCAGCACGCGAACCTCGTCCACCGGTACCCAGCTCGCGGCGTCCACCTGCCAGGAGACTCGGGTGCGACCGCCGGGCGCCGCCGCCAGATCGCCCGATGCTGCACCGTTGGCGGTGAACCGCCGCACGCGCGGCCCCGTGGTGCCGAAGCTGCGCCCCGCGCGCAGTGCGGCGTCGAAGCGCTCCGGATCGTCTCCCCGCTCCCCGACGTAGACGTAGTTGCGGGGGTAGGCGGCGAGCTTGTCGGGAGCGTGGGTATCCGAGTTGGCGGTGGCCGTCCGCCGCACGCCCTGACGCAGCAGCGCGTACCAGTCGGCGCGCACCGCCCGGTAGCGCGCGTAGGAGTCGCCGTTCATCACCTCGAGGGCGTCGAAGTCGAGGGCGCGGGTGCCCTCGGAGCCGGTCGCGCGCACGAGCGCCCCGTTCTCCGGCGCGTCGATCGGAAGGGTGGGATCGAAGGCCCGCCCCTCGCCGAGATGGGCGAAGAAGGCGTCGTTGGTGTCGCCCGCCGCGAGCTGGTCCGGTGTCGGGCGCGGGTGGTTGAGCTGCACGACGCGGGCGCCGAAGGCGCCGCGCAGCTCCTCGTAGAGCGCGCCCACGGCGCGGTTCTGACTCGGGGGCGCACCGTGGCGGTGGGCATCGGCCCGGTAGGGGATCGGCCACGCGTTGTGGTGGCCGATCGTCCAGGGCGCCGCGTCGCTCGGCGCGCTGCCCGTCACCTCGAC
>CAZZFT010000281.1:0-3400 GCA_964653555.1 uncultured Spirochaetales bacterium
ACGTAGGCCTGCTCGGTGCGGCGGCTCATGTGCCGCAGTCGCGTGGCGGAGCGGACGCGATCGAGCAGTCGCGGCGGTTGCGGGCGCGGCGGTCGAGGTCCGGACACGGAGCCCTCGCGCGGGACCGGGCGAGAGCCCCACGGTAGACGAGCCGGCGCGGCGACGGCAAACGCCGCCGCGCCGGCTACGCCTGGTCCCCCTCCCCCACCATCGCGTCGAGACGTGCGCACAGCGCCTCCACCTGGTAGCGGAGCGGTGCGCGTTCGAGCATGCGCCGCTCGACGATCCGGGTCGCGTTGGCAACGGCCGAGTGGTCGCGGCCGAGGGCGTCGCCGATCGCCGAGAGCGAGGCGTCCGTGTAGCGGCGCGCCAGATACATCGCGAGCTGGCGCGGCACGAGAACGTCGTGGCGGCGCGAGCGCGTGGCGAGCTCGTCCGGCCGCTTCTTGAAGTAGGCGGCCACCGTCTCCACGACGTCGCGTGCCTCGATCCGCCGCCGCGTCGCCGCGATCGGCGACAGCTTGCGCAGCGCCACCAGGGTGAGCTCGCGGTCGATGGGTCGCTTGAGCAGTGACGCGGTCGTCACGAGCTGGATCAGCACGCCCTCGAGGTCGCGCACGCTGCCGGGCACCGCGTCCACGATCATCTCGCGGCAGTCCTCGGGCAGGCGCACGCCGCCGTCGGCCGCCTTCTGGCGCAGGATCTCCCGCCGCACGATCGCGTCGGGGGCGTCGAGCTCGGCCACCAGCCCCGAGCTGAGCTTCGAGCGCAGCCGCGGGTCGAGGCCCTCGATGTCGCGCGGCAGGCGGTCCGCGGTGAGCACCACGCGCGCTCCCACGTCGAGCAGGTGGCACAGGGTGTGGAAGAGCTCGAGCTGAGTCGCCTTCTTGCGGGCGTCCAGGAACTGCACGTCTTCGAGCACCAGCAGGCGGCAGCCGTGACGGAAGCGGCGCTTGAACTCCTCGACGCGCCGCGCCCGCAGCGAGCTGGTGAACTCGTTGGTGAAGCCCTCGGCCGAGGCGTAGATCGCGCGCGCCTCGCCGTGGCAGCGCGCCTCGCCGACGATCGCGCGCGCCAGGTGCGTCTTGCCCAGGCCCGAGGCCGCCGAGAGCACGAGCGGGTTCAGCGCGCGCTGGGTCTGGCGGGCCATCGCCAGCGACGCCTCGCGCGCCAGCGCGTTGCACGCGCCCACCACGAAGTTGTCGAAGCGATAAGGCAGCTCGCGCTGCCGCTCGCCGTCGTCCACGGCGGCCGAGCGCGCGGCGCACGGGACCGGCGCCGGGCGGCGTGCGATCGGTCGCGTGGGGGCCGGCTCGCAGAGCTCTCCCGGCGGTCCCGTCGGCAGGGCGGGGACCACCACCAGGTCGATCCTCACGGGTCGGCCCGCCTCCTGGCCCGCGCTGCGCTCGATCTCGGGGAGAAAGCGCTCGCGAACGCGATCGCGGTGGAAGGCCGTCGGGCAGCCGAGCGTCAGTCGGTCGGTCGGCGGGTCGCCCTGGCCGGGCTCGACCCGGGCGACGAGGGGGCCCAGCCAGGCCTCGAGGGTGAACGGGGGCATGTCCGCTCCGAGCCGGCGCAAGACACCGTCCCAGAGCCTCGGGGGGGAGGTCTGCAATGACTTCGATCTTCGGAGGTATGAGAGGTTTTACGCCGGATCCCCATCGTTCAGTTCCGGCGCGGGGCGGGAGTAGACCACTTCGCCGAAGGCCGCGCAAACTCGCGGCACGCCGCGGCCCGCACCCTCCCGACACCGGATTGCAACGCTCAAACACAGGCTCACTCCGACGGAAAAACCCCGGTTTGTGAAGACGAAGGCGAATGCATTCCGCACACTTCCCGCGGCTTCGGAGAAAGTGTCGCGGGTTCCTCACCGGCCTCGGGGCACGCGCCCCGAGCCGAACGGATCTCGTCGATGCGCCTCTTTTCGGGTTTATTCGACGATTATCTCGCCTTTTCGCAGGCGGATCAGTGGAACCTGGGGCCTCCACCCCGCCGGCCCTCCAGCTCGAGACGCTGGAAGGAGAGCGAGCTGGCGAGGCGCGCGAAGCGCTCGGGGATGCTGTCCGCCTCGAGCAGCCCCTGCTTCTCCGGGGGCGGGAAGGCGAAGGCGTTGGACACCGCGTTGACGAAGGTCTCGTCGTCCACCCCGGCGAAGAGCGCGGGGTCGAAGGGATGGGAGCGCTCGGTCTGGGTGTGACGCACCAGGAGCCCGACGTCCTCGATGATCGCGCTGCGCAGACGACCCACCCGCTCGCGCTCGGCGTCGGGGTAGGGCTCCTCCAGGCGCGCGACCCGGGCCAGCCGGTACAGGCGCGATGCATCGGGAGGCAGCTCGCCGACGACGCGCACGCGGTGCTCGCCGAGCAGCACGAGGTTGTAGCGGCCGTCGGGCAGGCGTTGGCTCTCCGTGATCAGGCCGGCACACCCGATCGGATAGATCGGCGGATTGCCCGGCATGTCCTCGGCGTGCTCGGGCCGCACCACCACCATGCCGATACGCCGCTCGCCCTTCAGCACCTCGCGGGCGAGCTGGCGGTAGCGCGGCTCGAACAGATGGAGCGGGGTCTTCACGCGCGGGAAGAGCACCACGTTGGAGAGCGGAAAGATCGGCAGCAGCTCCGTCTCGCTCATGTCCATGCTTCGGCTCCACCCGTCCACGCGGTCGCGTGGGTCGCGTTGACGGGCGGCCGGGGCGCTGGAAGACTCGCGCCCGCGTGGACCGCACCACAGCCCGTCAGCTGATCTCGCGCCTCAACGTAGATGCCGAGCGCATCGCGGGCCAGTTCGGGCTCCGCTATCGCTCGATCACCGCCGAGCGCGCCGGGGTGAAGAGCCGCTACGGCGTCTGCTACGCCGACGGCGCGATCAAGATCCGGCTGCGGCACGCCACCACCGGGCGGCCCCTCAAGTACTCGAGCCTCGTCAACACGCTCTGCCACGAGCTCGCGCACCTGCGGCACTTCAATCACGGTCCGCGCTTCAAGGCCTTCTACTTCGAGATCCTCGACTTCGCGCGCGCCGTCGGGATCTACCGCCCCGGGCGGACGCAGCGCACGCCGGTGGCCCCGGCGCCGCTCGCTGCGGCGCGCCGCGCTCCGCCCGCCCCGGCGGCGGCGCGGACGACGGGACCGCGTCAGCTCACCCTGTTCGGGTAGCGGCCGGCTCTCGGGTGGCGGAGCCGCTCAGCTGGTGAGCTGATCGTACTCCTCGAGGGTGTTCGGACCCTCGTCGACCTTCGCCCGCACCTCGTCGCAGGCGATCGCCTTGTCCATGATCTCGCGCACGAGGCCTTCCACGCTCAGCTCGTCGTACTCGGCCATCGCATCCTCGAGCGCGGTGTCGGACACCTTGAACTCGAGCGCGACCTTGATCGTGACTGACATGGACTGGACCTACCTGC
>CAZZFT010000282.1:0-3374 GCA_964653555.1 uncultured Spirochaetales bacterium
TGCGCGCGTCGTCGATCGACCAGGAGCAGTTCGTCTCCAGGTAGACGCCGCGCTCCACGCCGGCGACCAGGTCGGCGAAGGAGCTCGCGCCCGGCTCGAGATCGAGGTTCGCCATGCGATCGATGGGAGGTCGGCTCCAGCCCGAGGCGCGTGTCGACGCCACCCCGGGCAGGCCCGAGCGGGCCTGGGAGGTCGCGCCCCCCAGGCCGCGGAGCAGGATCCCGTTGCGGATCAGGTGTGCGCGCTCGGCCGGCGTTCCCTCGTCGTCGAAGGCGTAGCTCGCGAACTCCCCGGCGCGATCGGGGGTGAAGGTCACGTCGAGAAGCTCGGATCCGTAGCGGTAGCTCCCGAACATCTCGGGCCGGACGAAGGACGTGCCCGCGTAGTTCCGCTCATCGCCCAGGATCCGGTCGAGCTCGAGCGGATGCCCGATCGACTCGTGGATCTGGAGCACCATCTGATCGGGCGCCAGCACCACGTCCATCCGTCCACTCGGGCAGTCGGGTGCGTCGAGAAGCGCGCAGGCTTCTTCGGCGATGCGAGCCGGCGCGGCGTCGAAGCCCGTCGCCTCGAGCTGCTCGAGACCGCCCTGACGCACGCGCGCGTGACCGCCGAAGGTGCGCGTCTGGGTCTCCCCACCGTCGTTCGCCGTCGCCCGCAGCATCGGGACCAGCCAGCGGTGCTCCTGCTCGATCCGTCCGCCGGTGGAGGTGACGAGCCGCGAGAGCCGGCGCGTGTGCCACAGCTGGGCCTCCCAGTCCACCACCCGCTCGGGAGCGCCGAGTGCCTCCGCCGCCCGGCGCAGACGGTCGAGCCGATCCGCCAGCGGAACCGACTCCCAGGGCGTGAGGCAGGGCGAGCGATAGGCGCCCCGCGCCGCCGAGGGTGGCGTCGCGTCGCCGGTCCAGCGCCCGGCGGCGAGGCGTGCCCAGGCACGCGCCGCGTCGAGCGCGGAGCGCAGACCCGCGGGAGACAGGTCGCAGGTCGCCGCGTAGCCGCCGCCGCCGCTCTCGCCGACGGTGATCATCGCCCCGGCGTCGCGCGACGAGGCCGGCGGGAGCACCACCCCGCGTCGCACGCACAGCACTTCCTGGGCGTCGTCCACCAGCCGGAGCGACCAATGCGCGTCGCTCCCGTCCCTGCTCCCGTCGGGCCCCAGGTCGAGGAACGCCTGCTCGGCCGCATCGAACACGGAGGCGATCATAGCCGCGGGGCTCGGCGTCGCGAGCCGGGGGCGCGCGGAATCACGCCTCCGGTGGCGGACCGATGTCGATCATGCCGTCCCGGGCGAGCGCCGCGAACGCCTCCACCAGCTTCGGGTCGAACTGCGTGCCGGCGCAGCGCTGGAGCTCGACCAGCGCGAGGTCGAGGCTGCGCGGCGTCCGGTAGCTGCTCTCGGAGGTCATGCTGTCGACGGCGTCGCACAGGCCGATGATGCGCGACTCGATCGGAATGGCGGCGCCCGCGATGCGGTCCGGATAGCCGGTTCCGTCGAACCACTCGTGATGGTGGTAGACGATCGGAGCGAGCTCCCGCCACAGCCGGATCCTCGACAGCATCCGCGACCCCTGCATGCAATGCTTCTCGCAGGTGGCGCGCGACATCTGCTGATTGCGGTCGAGCTTGAGCATGCCGATGTCGTGGAGCAACGCCGCGAAGTGCAGGCGCTGGAGCTGGTCGCCCTCCAGACCGATCGCCCGTCCCAGCCGGTTGGAGAGCTGGGCGACGCGCTGCCCGTGGCCGCGGTGGAAGCCGAGGTGGCTGTCGAGCGCGGTCACCAGGATGTCGGTGACGTGGGAGAAGAAGTTGCGCTGGGCGTCGCGGAGATCGGCGTTGTGGAGGGCCACCGAGCACATCCCCGCCAGCGTGGCCAGCGCGTCGACCTCGTGCGGCTCGATGTGGCCCTCTCCGGTCTTGAGCACCGCCAACACGCCGACCGCCCCGGCGTCCGAGGGGAGCGGGACGGCCGCCGCGGCGAGCTCGCCGCTGCGCGCCTCGCGCATTGCGGGGCGCCGTGTCTCGGAGGCGATGCGCACCAGCTCCTCGATCGCGCCCGCGTGGCGGGTGTAGAGGAGGTCCGCTTCCGGACCGGCGCTCGCAGCGAGGGAGGGGCCGGCGTCCTCATCGCCCTTGAGGAAGACGTAGGACGCGGCGGCATCCTCCATCTCCCTCGCGCGGGTGCTCGCCATCGCCAGCACCTCGGTCACGTGCTGTGCGGCCTCGAGTCCGTTCGACCACTCGAGCAACCCGGAGAGCCGCTCGTTGTCGCGGTCCATGCGCGCCAGCGTCCGGTGCATCATCTCGCGCAGAACCAGGAAGGAGCCGAGGGTGAGCACTCCGATCGACACGAGGCCGGCGATCAGCGCCGCCTCGATCGCGCCGCTCTCGACGCTCGGAAACGCGAAGCGGTCCATCACCACCGCCATGCCGACCAGCGGCACGACGGCGCCCAGGAAGAAGACCAGGAACGCCGCGCGATCGAGAGTCCCCGCGAACAGTCGGCTCTGCGAGCCACTGGAGTGCATCGTGCCCATCCCTTGCCGGTCCGGCCGGAGCCCGCCGGTGGCCAGGCGGATCGGCCTGCCGGCAGCGCGGCTGTAGAGTGCGCCCCTGGCCCCGCGGGGAACTAGCATCCGACGGGCGCTCGGCGTCGGCTCCTCTGCTCCCGATGCGCCCTCGCTCCGACGGCGCTACCCGAACAGCGCCACTCTGGAGGCCCCGTGCCCGAGCTGCCCGAAGTCGAGGTCACCCGTAGACGCATCGCGCCCCATCTCGTGGGGCGCCGGCTGCGCGCGGTGCGCACCACCCGGCCCAGCTACTTCTTCGTCACGCCCCCGGCGCGACTGCGCCGGGCGCTGGCGGATCGGACCGTTCTCGGTCTGGACCGCCTGGGCAAGTACCTGGTGCTGCGACTCGACGACGGCGCTCGTCTGGTGCTCCACCTGGGCATGACCGGGCAGCTGTTCGCGGCCGGCGCCACCAGCCTGCGCCTGCTCTCGGCCACGGCTCGTGCCACGCTGCCACCCGAGCGGCAGCTCTCCTTCCGGCCCGACGCGCACACCCATCTGCGCTTCCTCTTCGCGGACGAGGGGCCCGAGGTCTACCTGCGCGACACCCGCAAGTTCGGGAAGGTGCTGTGGCTCGCACCTGGCGAGCAGCACGAGCGGCTGACGCGTCTGGGCGCCGACGCGCTCGAGGTGGACGGCGCGCGTCTGTTTCGCGCGACGCGACGGCGTCGCGTCGCGATCAAGAGTCTGCTCCTCGACCAATCGGTGATCGCCGGCGTCGGAAACATCTACGCCGACGAGGCGCTCTTCCTCGCCGGCGTGCGGCCCGGGCGCTCCGCGGCCCGGATCACCCGGCGCGAGAGCGAC
>CAZZFT010000283.1:0-3305 GCA_964653555.1 uncultured Spirochaetales bacterium
CGTTCGGGGAGCTCCGGAGGTTCAGGCGCCGCATCCCGTGGCGGTGGCTACCGCGGCGGGTCGTGGTGGCCGCGTTCGCTGCGGTCGGGATCTCGGACGAGCTCGGCGAGCGATTGACGGACGATTACGAGAACTGGAAGCAACAAGATGCCAACGCCTGACCTACCATCGCTCGGCACGACCGCCGTAACCGTCGAAGCCGACTCGGCCGCACTCGACAAGGCGTTCGAGCAGGACATCCCGCGCAAGGCACGCGAGGCCGGTCAGAAGATCGGCGGCGAGTTCGCCGACGCATCGGCGCCCGGGATGCGCGCGGCCGGTGAGCGGAGCGGGCGCGAGTATGCGGGCGGGTTCAGGTCCGTCGTGTCCGGACTGTTCCAGGGCGTCGGGCTCGCGATCGGAAACTTCCTGACGAACGCCGTCATCCGTGTCATCCGGTCCGTGCCCCGGTTTGCACGCGAGACGGTACACGCGTTCGAGGAACAGGAAGCGGCGGCGACGCGGCTCCGGGCGACGCTCGCCACTATCGGGGAGACAGGGCCCGCGGCGTTCCAGAAGATCGTGGACCGCGCGAAGGAGCTCCAGCGCGAGACGACGGCGGCGGACGACGCGCTGATCGGTGCCACGGCCACGCTCGGCACGATCGCGCGTGGGCTCGACGCGGACGAGCTGGCCGACGCGCAGCAGGCCATCGTAGGGATCGCCGACACGTTCCTGGACGGGAACCTGAACGCGGCGGCCGAGGCGGTCGGGAAGGCCGTGGCGGGGACCCGGAACGAGCTCGGCCAGTACGGGATCACCGTCGATCGGTCCGCGTCACAGTCGGAGAAGCTGCGGCAGATCATCGAGCAGACGGGCGCCGCGTTCGAGGTAGCGAAGGCGAACGCGACCACGCTCGAAGGCCGGATGACGCAGCTGTCGAACGCGTTCCAGAGCGTCAAGGCCCGGATCGGCGCGCTGATCGTCGATTTCCTCGACCTGACGGACAACACCGGGAAGGCGACGAACGCGGTGGAGCGGTTCGACGCGTTCCTGGAGGAGAACCGGGGTGGGATCCTCCGGCTGGGCGAGGTACTGAAGGGGCTGGGCGGGATCGCGCTCAACGCCATCCAGCTCGTAGGCGACACGATCGTCGCGCTCGTCGCCTCCGTACACCGCACCATCATCGAGTTCGTGAACGTCGCCATCGGCGGGCTCAACCTCCTGATCGCCGGCGCCCGCAAGATCCCCGGTGTCAACATCGCGGACATCCCGACCTGGAACGTGGAACGTGCCGACGAGCTGATCGCGAAGGCGCGTGCCAACATCGTCCAGAACTTCGACGAGATGGTGGACGCCGCGAAGCGCATGGGCACCGAGATCCCGCCCGCCGCCGAGCGTGGCGCGCAGGGCGTCCGTGTGATCGGCACGGCGTCCGACGACGCGGCCGAGCGCGTGAAGGCGCTCCGGTCCGAGCTCGACAGGCTGATACGGCAGGGCGTGGACCTGTCGAAGCCGGTCTCGGACGTGACGATCCTCGAGAACCGGCTCGCGGCCACGGGTGTCACGATCGTCGATCTGATCCCGCTCGCGAAGCGCTTGGGCATGACGATCGAGGAGCTTGCCTCACAGATCGTCGCCGGTGGCGAGGGCGCCAGGGAGCTCATCACCGACATATCGGATCTCGGCTCGGCGTTCGAGACGCAACAGAAAGCGCTCGAGGCCGTAAACGACGGCTTCGATGAGCACAAGCGAAAGGAGGAGGAGGCACGGCGGGCGCTGGAGCGCGCCATCGACTCCTTCGCACGCGGCGCGCGTGGCGTCATCGACTTCGCTGACGCGCTCGGCGTGCTGGACGACGCGGCGGCGGACACGCTCCGGGCGATCACGAACCTCGGGGAGGGCCTCGCGCGCATCAAGACGGACCCGCTCGGCGGCGGATTGCAGGCGCTGGGCGGCGCCGCACAGCTCATCGATACGCTGTCGAAACCCTCGCCTCAGTCCGCGGCGCAGGAGCGGCTCCAGGCGACGCTCGACCGGCTGGCCGAGTCGATCGACGAGCTCGCACAGCGGTTCCGCGATCTGCCGGGCACAGAGCAGTCGGGCCTCATCAGGTTCGCCGCGCTCGAAGCGGGCGACGACATCCGACAACTGAGCGGCGAGCTCGACCGGCTCGGGCTCACGTTCACGGACCTTCGGCGGGTCGCTGACATCGTTGGGCTCGACATCTCGAACCTCGAGGGCGTGCTGCGCGGCACGTCCGACGCCACGTTCCTCGCGCGGTTCGAGCTGTTCGCGCTTCAGGAGTCGATTCGGCAGCTCGCCGACGAGGCGGAATCCTTCACCGAGCGGCTCAAGCAGGTGCGGCTCGGGTTCGAGCTGTTCGACATCGAGGATCCGGCCAAGCGGTTCGCCGCGATCGTCGATACGGCTGTCGAGAAGGCGTTCGGAAAGGCCGGGAAGCTCACGCAGGAACGGCTCACGAGGCTGGCCGGGCTCGACCTGACGAAGCCGGAGGACGTCGCGCAGGCGCGCGATACCCTCCGGCAGATATTCAAGGATGCGGAGGCCGTCCGGCGCGGCGAGATCCCGCGCGACGCCGTGTTCGGCGATCTGACGGATAGTGAGTTCGAGCAGCTACTACGCGAGGCGAATGGGTATCTCAAGCAGATTCAGAAGGACACCGAGGCCGGGCTCGACGTCCAGACCGGCGGGTCCACGACGCAGGGCGGCATCTTCCGGGGCGTGTCGATCGGGCAGGGCGATGCGCTGATCGCGCTCGGCCAGACAGAGGTAGCCTACCTCCAGGACATCGCGATCTCGGCCCGTGACTTCGCCGGCAGACCTACCGAGGGCGCGCTGTTCGGCCCGATCAACTTCGGCCAGCCGCCCGCGAGCGCCCCCACGGGCACGACCGTTCCCGGACAGACCTTGCCACCGAGCGGCCAGATCCCCGTCCCGACGCCGCCCCCGATCCCGCGTGGCGGCCCGATGCTGGCCACCCAGAACACCCAGAACTACACGATCTCCGAGGGGGCGATCCGATTCGGCAACCTGACGCTCCCGAATGTGACCGACGCCGAATCGTTCGCCAGGGAGCTCTCCCGGTTTGGCGGGCGCGGACTGGCGCGGCTGATCGAAGCGGACACGCGCGACTCGCTCGAAAACCGGGGTGTCATGTGACTGACGCCCCCGAGGAGCGGCTCTACGCCGCGCTGGGGCTGCTCGGGCTCGCCGGAGAGTCGTTCCACCGCGGCGTCGGGCTCGCGGTCGTCAGCGTCGCGCTCGTGGTGCTCACAACCGGAGCGATTCGTCAAGCGGGTCGG
>CAZZFT010000284.1:0-3302 GCA_964653555.1 uncultured Spirochaetales bacterium
GCCGGCACTTCGCCTTGATCTCGAGGATCGTGATCGTCCCGCTGTCGTCCATCCACACGTTCGCGTTCGACAGGCGGTTGGCGGCGGTCTGGATCTTCTTGTAGGCCTCGGCGTTGCCGTAGCCCTTGCGGAAGTTGGTGAAGTTGACGCGCGCCTCCGAGGCGAGCAGGCGCAGGATCAACGAGCGCTTGGTCATCTCCAGGGAGAAGATCGCCACCTTCTTGCCATGATCGAGGGCCGCGTTGCGCGCGAGGTTCAGCGCGAGGGCGGTCTTTCCCATGCTGGGCCGCGCGGCGATGATGATCAGCTCGCCGGGCTGGAGCCCGCCGGTGTCGGCGTCGAGGTCGCGGAAGCCGGAGGGGACTCCGGTGAGCTGACCGCTGCTGCGCATCAGCATGTCCACGTGGTCCATCGCGTCGTGGAGGCCGCTGTCGAGGGCGGTGAAGGTGGTGCGCGCCTCGGCCTGGCCGAGCTCGAAGATCCTCGACTCGGCCATGTCGAGCAGCTGCTCAGCGCGCTCGACCTGCTCGAAGCTCGCCTCGGTGATCTCCCCGGCGACCCGGATCAGGTTCCTCTTGATCGACTTGTCGCGCACGATGCGCGCGTGGTGCACGACGTTGGCGGCGGTCGCCTCGTAGTCGGCGATCTCGGCCAGGAACACCAGGCCGCCGGCGCGGTCGAGCAGCTTCCGCGAGGTGAGGTAGTCGGCGAGCGTGTGCAGGTCGACGGGCTCGTTCTCGTCCTGGAGCGCGAGCATCGCCTTGTAGATCTGCTGGTGCGACGGGTGGTAGAAGTCGTCCGGGCCGATCTCGTTGAGCACCGTGTGGATCGCGACGTTGTCGATCAGCAGCGCGGAGAGCACGGCCTTCTCGGCCTCGAGGTCGTGGGGCGGCACGCGGCCGGTCGCGAAGCCACTGTCCGCGCTGCGACCGCTCCGCGTTCCCACGGTGGAGCCGGCGTCGGCTCCGACTCCCGACTCGAGCGAACTGCCTGCGTTACCGGGAACGCCCTTCGACCGCGCCACCGCAACCCCCCTGTCCGGTGCGAGCGGAACGCGATCTTATCAGAGTCTCACTCGGTCGCGACGGGTTCGTCCGCGGTGGCCTCGATTTCCTCGGCTTCGTCGTCCTCGAAGCGTCGTCGTCGGCGGCCGCGCTCTTCCTCGCGGGTCTCTTCCTCGATCTCGTCCTCGGGGGAGGGACCGCCCTCGGTGACCACGGTGACGGTGACCTGCGCGACCAGCTCGCGAAGCAGGCGCACCGGTACCGCGTGCTGCCCCACTTCCTTGATCGGCTCGCGCAGCTCGATGCGACGGCGGTCGACGGTCAACCCCGCGGCCTCGATGCGCTCGGCGATCTGTGCGGTCGTCACCGAGCCGAACAGCTTCCCGGACTCGCCCGCTCGTGCGCCGATCTCGATCGACAGCGCCTCGAGCTGCTTCTTCACCGCCTGGAGATCCTGGAGCTCGCGCGCCGCCTTCTCTTCCGCGATCCGGCGCTTGTGCTCGAGCTCCTTCACTCGCCCCTCGGTGGCGAGCATCGCCTTGCCCTGGGGGAGCAGATAGTTGCGGGCGAACCCCGGCTTCACGCTCACCAGGTCGCCGGCCTGGCCGAGGCTGTGGATCGACTCCACGAGGATCAGCTTCACGTTCGCCATCGGCCGCTACTCCTCGTCCTCGTCTTCGTCCTCTCCCTCCCGGTCGTCATCGCTGGGGGTGTCGTCCTGCGACGCCTCCTCGGCGGCCCGCGCAGCCTCTTCGGCCTCGCGCTCCGCCTTCTCCGCCGCGCGCTTGATGCGCTCCTCCTCGAGCTTCACGGCCTCGGAGCGGCGCCCGTCGAGGTCCTCCACCGTGTCGTCCGCCAGGACGGTGAGGAAGCGCAGGACCGAGTCGTCCAGGCGCGCCGAGCGCTCGATCTCGGGCACGACCTTCCCGTCGGACAGGAAGTGCAGAACCTGGTAGTGGCCCTTCTGGAAGTTGCGGATCTCGTAGGCGAGGCGTCGCCGGCCCCAGTCCTCGTAGAAGAGCTTCTCCGCACCGTGCTCCGAGAGGATGGCCTCGAAGCGCTGGGAGATCGCCTGAACGCCCTCGTCGGAGATCTCCGGCTGGACGACGAACGTGAACTCGTACTCGCGCACGAACCCTCCTGGACGGCACCGGGAGTTCTCCCGAGCGCCGGGCCCCGATTGCCGACCGCAGCGGCGCGGGCCGAGGAAACGACGAGGCCGGCCCACCACGGGCCGACCAGGGGCGGAACCGTTAGCAGAGCTACCGGGAGGCGTCGACCAGCGCCTGGTGGACGCGGAGGTCGTCGGTGAGCTCGGGGTGGAAGGTGGTGGCCCACACGTTGTCCTGGCGGACGGCGACGGGCCAGCCGTCCTGGCGGGCCAGGACCTCGACCGAGTCACCGGGCCGGCGCAGGCGCGGGGCGCGGATGAAGACGCAGCGCATGCCGGCCCAGGGCCCCGCATCGGCCGGGGCGGCGAAGGAGTCGACCTGGGTGCCGTAGGCGTTGCGCACCGCAACGATGTCGATCAGGGCCAGGCTGCGCACGGGATGGTTCTCGACCTCGCGCGCGAGCAGGATCGCGCCGGCGCAGGTACCGAGCACCGGCCGACCCGAGTGGGCGAAGGTCTGGAGCGGCTCGTAGAGGGCGAGGCGCTCGAGACCCTTGGCGATCGTCGTGCTCTCGCCCCCCGGCAGGATCAGGGCGTCGATCTCGTCGAGCGACTTCGCGCCGCGAACCGAGACCGGCTCCGCCCCGATCCGGGAGACGGCCCGGGCATGGGCGCCCACGTCGCCCTGGATCGCCAGGATGCCCACGCGGGGAACGCTCACGGTGCTTCGGTACCCACCGGCTGCTCGATCTTCGCTCGCCTGCGACTTGCTACCAGCCGCGGTTCGCGAGCCGCTCGTGCTCCGCGAGCGTCTCCATCTCGATTCCGGGCATGGCCGCGGCGAGACCGCGGCTGGCCGCGAGCACCTCTTCCGGGTCCTGCCAGTGCGTGGTGGCGCGCACCACGGCGCGAGCGCGCGCCGCGGGATCCTCGCTCTTGAAGATGCCCGAGCCCACGAACACCGCCTCGGCGCCGAGCGCCATGCACAGGGCCGCGTCGGCGGGGGTGGCGATCCCCCCGGCCGCGAAGTTCGGCACCGGCAGGCGCCCCTCGCGGGCGACGAACTCCACCAGCTCGCGCGGGGCCTGGAGCTCCTTCGCGCGCGTCGCCACCTCCTCGGGCCGGAGCGCCGCCAGCGCGCGGATCTCGCCGGTCACGGCGCGCAGGTGGCGCACCGCCTCGACGAT
>CAZZFT010000285.1:0-3261 GCA_964653555.1 uncultured Spirochaetales bacterium
GAGCTGGACGCCCTGGCCTCCGATCCCGGTGAACAGGACCTCCCGCTCCATGCTAGGAGGCCGACCAGCAGGTCGGCCGACGCGCAGCGAGCCGAAGTCGAGCTAAGGCGGGCCCCCGCACGGAGGAGGCCGACCTGCAGGTCGGCCGACGCGCAGCGAGCCGAAGGCGAGCGAAGGCGGGCCCCCGCACGGCTACGCGCGCTCCACGGGCGCGCGCTGGAGCGCCGCGATCGCGAAGCGGATCAGATGCTCGGCCTCGGCGCGCGGGGCCGGGGCGCGCTGGCACAGCTTGCGCTGGAGCCATCCCATCGCCAGCGTGTGGATCGCCTCGGCGTCGCGCTCGGGGTCGGCGCCGGGGAGCGTGCCGGCCTCGACCGCCTCGGCGATCGCCTCGCGCAGGGGCTGCGCGAGCTCGCGCTCGGACGCCTCGACCTGCTCGGGAAAGAGCTCGGCGAGGCGCGCGCGCGACACCGCGAACGGGCGGGTGGCGGAGGCGGCGCCGCTGTGGAGCGCCTGCTCCAGGACGCCCCCGATCCAGGCGCGGATCCGCGCCTCGGGCGTGGGCGCGCTCGCCATCCGATGGGCCAGGTAGCCGGCGAGCACCCGGAAGCCCTCGCGGAGCACGGCGAGCAGCAGCTCGTCCTTGGAGCGGAAGTGGCGGTAGAAGGCCTGGTTCGACAGACCCGCCCGGCGCACGATCGCCGCGACCCCCGGCTCCAGGGCGCCGGTCTCCCGGATCGCCTCGAAGCTGGCCGCCACCAGCCGCCGCACGACCTCCTCATGGCGGGCCTCGCGCGCGACCAGGGCGGCTCCCGCGGCCGAAGCGCCTGTACTCGCTGAGAGAACGCGATTCTCCACTCGCGAGAATCTTATTCTCAATGGAGCCCGGAGGCAAGTGCGGGCGGGGCCTGGGGAGCCCGTCTCAGCCGCTGCGCAGACGCTCGACCAGCAGCGCGCGCTGCACCTGACCCGTGGCCGCCGTCCGGGGTAACGCGTCCACCCGCTCCAGCCGGCGCGGTACCTTGAAGCGGGCGAGGCGAGCCTGGCAGTGGCGCTGGAGCGCGGAGAGCTCCAGGGACGCGCCCGGGCGCGCCACCACCACCGCGCACACGACCTCGCCCCAGGCGGGATCCGGCACCCCCACCACCGCCACCTCGGCGACGTCGGGATGGGTGGCGAGCACCGCCTCCACCTCCGCAGGCGCCACGCTCTCGCCGCCGGTGCGGATCAGCTCCTTCACCCGTCCCACCACGTACAGACGTCCCTCCGCGTCGAGCTCGCCGAGGTCGCCGGTGTGGTACCAGCCGTCGCGCAGCGCGGCGTCCGTGGCGGCGGGGTCGTCGAAGTAGCCGTCGAAGAGGTACGCGCTGCGCAGCAGGATCTCGCCGCCTTCGCCGAGGCGCAGGTCCACGCCCGGCGACGGCGGTCCGACGCTGCCCACCGCGCGCAGCACGTCGGCGTCGGGAAGCGTCGTGCCGGACCCGGCTTCGGTGGAGCCGTAGTAGATGCGCGTGGCGGTGTCCGGAAAGCGCTCCTTGAGCGCGCGCACCAGCTCGATCGGAACCGCCGAGGTGCCGGTGTCCGCCTCGCGCAGGCTCCGGGTTTCCCACTTCGCGGTGTCCTGCTCGAGGATCCGGGCCCACACGGCGGGGATGCCGTAGAGGCGATTCGCGCGCCGCCGCTCGATCGCGCCCAGCAGCTCCGCCGCGCTCGCCGTTTCCACCAGCGCGATCTCGCCGCGCGTCTGCCAGGCCGCGATCGCCAGCGAGAAGCCCGCCATGTGGAAGAGCGGAAACATGCACACCGAGCGCTCGGGCACGTCGCGGAACACGCCCTGGAAGCCGCGCAGGTAGCTGGCGCGGTGCGACAGCACGACGCCCTTCGGCCGGCCGGTGCTGCCGCTGGTGAAGAAGAGCACGTGGGGGTCGGTCTCGCGCAGGGCGGGCACCGCAGGCGGCGCACCGCCCGCGCCGAGCGTCTCCCGGGACAGGTCGGTTCCCGGCCCGCGTCCGCCGCCGATCCGGGCGAGACCGTCGATCGCGAGATCGGCGGCCAGCGCCGCCGCGGCCTCGGCGTGGGCGCCGTCGGCGACGAGCAGTCGCGGACGCGCCAGCGCCGCGACGGGCGCCGCCTCCTCGGGTCCGTAGCGCGCGTTCATCGGCGCAAACACCGCCCCGAGCTTCGCGCAGGCCACGAACAGCGTGAGCACCTCGAGCCCCGTGTCGGCCCACACCAGGACGCGGTCGCGATGGCCGACGCCCAGCGCCGCCAGCGCGGCGGCGAGCCGGTTCGCCCCGCCGTCGAGCTGGGCATGGGTGAGCGTGCGCTCGCGGAGCGAGGCGGCCACGTGACCCGGCACCCCCTCCGCGTTGCGCCGCACCACGTCGCCGATCAACATGTCCACGCGCGCAGCATGCAGGGAGGCGAGGGCGAATGGAAGCACGGCGGCGGTGCCGGCCCGGGAGCGCGGCGTGAGCGGGCGCGAGATCCGCATCCTCACCCAGGTCCCGCTCCCGCTGCTGACGCGCGTCGGCGAGCGCTTTCCCAAGGCGGAGCTGGTGCCCGTACCGACGGAGGGCGACGCGCCGCCCGACGTGCGCGGCGAGGTCCTGCTGACGATGGCCTGGGGCAGCCCCAACATGGCGTCGCTGCTCGCGCGCGGCGTCCGCTGGGTGCACGCCTACGGAACCGGCGTCGACGCCTTCCCGCGCCGCGCCCTCGGCGGGGTGCCGCTCACCTGCTCGCGCGGCGCCAGCGCGATCCCGATCGCCGAGTGGGTGATGGCGATGCTGCTCGCCGCCGAGAAGCGGCTGCCGGGCTCGTGGATCGACGAGCCGCCCGAGCGCTGGAACATCCTCGATCTCGGCGGGCTGCACGGCCGCACGCTGGGGCTGGTCGGGCTCGGCGGCATCGGCCGGGCCACGGCCGAGCGCGCGCTCGCCTTCGGCATGGAGGTGCTCGCGACCCGCCGCACGCGGCGGCCCAGCCCGGTCGCGGGTGTCGCGCTCGTGGAGCTGGACGAGGTGCTCGCTCGCTCCCACCACCTGGTGATCGCCGCGCCCGCCACGCGCGAGACCCGCCACCTGATCGGTCGCGACGCGCTCGCGCGCGTCACGCCGGGGGTCCACCTCGTGAACGTCGCGCGCGGCGGCCTCGTCGATCAGGACGCATTGCGCCTCGCCCTCGATGACGGACGCGTCGCGCTCGCCTCCCTCGACACCGTCGAGCCCGAGCCGCTGCCCGAGGGACACTGGCTCTACA
>CAZZFT010000286.1:0-3259 GCA_964653555.1 uncultured Spirochaetales bacterium
AGCACGACCCGGAGCAGCAGCGGCTGATCGAGGTGTTTTCGGGCCACGGCAACTCCGAGCAGTTCCGGTCCTTCCGCGAGATCACCTACGACGACGACGGCAACCGCAGCTGCCCCGAGCCGACGCCGAGCTACCTGCCCTCCTGCTGGCGCGCGGGCGAGATCATCGAGCAGCGCTGCCGCGACGAGGGCGCGTCCGAGGACGAGTGCGCGAAGCGCGCCGCCCGGGCGCGGCAGAACTTCGTCGACGCCGACCGCAACGGCGGCGCGGCGACGGTGCCGGGCACCGAGGTGGCGGACTGGCAGGACGCCGGCCAGTGCCGCGACTGCTTCCAGCCCGCTTTCAACTACCGCCCGCGCAGCTCGGTGCAGTACATCATGTCGCTCGAGAAGCCGGGCGAGGACGGCCCCCAGCACTTCCGCTTCGGCTTCATCGCCTCGAGCGACAACCACTCGGGGCGTCCGGGCACCGGCTACAAGGAGGTGGCGCGCACCGAGTTCACCGAGGCCCGCTTCGGCAACTTCGTGAACACGCCCATCGGCACGCCGAAGAACCCGAAGCCGGAGGCGCACTCCGTGCCCTACGAGCCTTCGGCCTCGGACTCGCCCTTCTCCGGCTTCGAGACCGAACGCCAGGCCTCCTTCTTCCTGAATGGCGGCCTCGTCGCCGTGCACGCGCGGGGCCGCAGTCGCGAGGCGATCTGGGACGCTCTCCAACGCAAGGAGGTGTACGGCACGAGCGGTCCGCGGATCCTGCTCTGGCTCGATCTGCTGAACGGCCCGGGCGGCAAGCCCCTGCCGATGGGCAGCGAGGTCACGCTGGCCGAGCCGCCGATCTTCTCGGTGCGAGCGGTGGGCTCCTTCGAGCAGAAGCCCGGCTGCCCGCCCGACGCCCTCGACGCGCTCGGCGACCGCAGCGACCGGCTGTGCCAGGGCGAGTGCTACTTCCCCTCGGATCAGCGCCGCCCGATCACGCGCATCGAGGTGGTGCGGATCCGCCCGGGCAGCGGCGCCGACGCGTCGAAGCGGATCGACGACCCGTGGCGGGTGCTGCGCTGCCCCGGCGATCCCGCCGGCTGCCAGGTGGCCTTCACCGACACCGACTTCCCCGGCAACGGCCGCGACGCCCTCTACTACGTGCGCGCCATCGAGGCGCCGAGCCTCGCCGTCGACGCCGACCCCCTCGTGTGTACGCGCGACGCCGAGGGCCGCTGCACCGAGGTCGACCCCTGCTTCGGCCGCCCGAACGACGACCAGTGCCTGGCGGAGACCGAGGAGCGCGCCTGGTCGTCGCCGATCTTCGTGAACTACGGGGGGTGAGGAGCGCGCCACTTCCGACGCGTCCGATTCGGGCGATCGGGAGAGCGGGTGCTGAAGACCCCCTCCTCCGCGCGACCCGGGTCGCCGCGCGGGTGCACGCTCAGCACCTCGCGGCGCCCCGGTCGAGCCAGGTGAGGACGAAGACCTCGTCGCCGGGGCGCAGGCTCCGAAGCCCCTCGCCCATCGCCGGCTCGAAGACCAGCCAGGCCTCCGGCGCGTCCTCGTCGGCCTGCCGCGGCGCACGCGCGCGATCGACCAGCGGCGACTCCACCCGCCCGATGACTCTCACCCGGAAGCCGCTCACCCCGATGTCCTCCGCCCGCTGCTGCCGGATGGACGGATCGGCTCCTCTCCGGGAGGGCGCGCGCCCGGCATCGTAGTGCGGACCGGGGCCCGCCTGCCTCGCCTCCGCCCGGGGCCCACCTCACGGCCTCCCCCGCGACTCGCCCGTGGCGAGGGCGCGCGCGAACAGGTGAGCCAGGCGCAGCGCCTCCGGCAGATCGGACTTGCCCCGGGTGCGGGCGACGAGGTCGGCGGCGAGCTGCGGATCGCCGCCGGCGATCGCGGCGTGCAGGCCACCGGGCAGCGGGAAGGAGGCCGGGGCGCGCGCGAGCAGCTCCGCGCGCTCGGGGACGCCGGCGGCGGCAAGGGCCGCGCGCAGCGCGTCGTCGGTCGGCGGCTTGCGGTTCAGGACGAGCACGGGCGCGCCGATCGCCTCGGCCAGGGCCGCCGGGTCGAGCACGGCGAGGCCGGCCACGGTGATGCCCCGGAACAGCACACCCTGGAGCGCCGGCGCGAAGCGGCGGGCGCGGATCCAGTCGGCCAGGAAGGCGGTGACGCCGTCGCCGTCCACCGGGAAGTCGGTGACGGCGACGGCCTCGACCAGGTCGTGGCCCTCCATCATCACGCCGACGATCGGGGCGCGCGCGTTCGGCTGGTGCTTCGAGAAGGGGCCGTCGTCGACGCCGAGCACGTGGGGACGGTCGACGAGCGGCACTCCCGCGGCCTCGCCCCGGCCTACCGGGCGGCGACCTCGGCCTCGGCGATCGGGGTCCGCACCAGCGGGACACCGGCGAGGATCACCTCGCGGATCTGCCCGAGCGCCGCGATGTTGCGCGTGGGATCTCCTTCCACGATCAGCAGGTCGGCGCGCTGGCCGACCGCGACGGCGCCGAAGTCGGGCGACTCGCCGTCGGCGAGGAAGCGCGCCGCGTCGAGGGTAGCGGCGCGGATCGCCTCGCTGGGCGTGAAGCCCGCGCGCACCAGGTTGGCGAGCTCCCGGTGGAGCGCCGCTCCCGCGAACACGCCGGACTGGGTGTCGCTGCCGGCCAGGATCGTGACGCCGGCCTCGTGGAGGCGGCGCGTGTTCTCGATCCGCGCCGGCGCCGCGGCGCGGTCCATCTCCAGCCACGACTCGAGCGGCCGCTGGTCGAAGTCCTCGGGAATCGGGTAGAAGGCGTCGAGCACCTCGGCGGGCACCGTCTCGCGCTCGAGAGCCGTCGCGACGCGCGGACTCGTTCCGAGGCGCGCGTAGCTGTCGAAGACCTCGATCGTCGCCACCATCGGGATCCCGTAGCCCGCCAGGGTGGCGATCTCGTCGTCGGGGATGCGCTCCTTGTAGACGCCGTGCACCCACAGGGCGACACCCGCGTCGGCGGCGGTGATCGCGTCGGCGGTGGTGCCGATGTGGGCCACGGTGCGCAGGCCGTGGGAGCGCGCGCGCTCCACGATCGCCCGTGCCACCGCCGGCGGCATCTCCGGCGCGTCGAGCGGGATCGAGTCGATCACGATCTTCACCGCGTCCACCCCGTCCTCGGCGACGGCGTCGACCGCCGCGGCCGCCTCCTCCTCGCTCCCGACGGCCACCGCGGCGCGCGGCGCCAGATACCAGGCGATCCACCAGGGCGCGAAGGCGCGCATCACGCTGATCGGGTGGCCGT
>CAZZFT010000287.1:0-3246 GCA_964653555.1 uncultured Spirochaetales bacterium
CTGGGTGCGCTTCGAGTAGATCGGGCTCGCCGCCATCCACTCCTCGATCGAGATCCGCACCTGGGGCTCGATGCCGAAGCGGATCACCACCTTGGGCAGGCCGACGCGGTCCTGGAGGTGGCCGTGGAGCAGGTACTCGCGACCTAGCACGGCGAGCGCCTGGCGCGAGAAGGAGGCGAGGCCGACGGCTGGATCGAAGGGGCCGGCGTAGGCGTCGAGCAGGGGGGTGCGCGGCATGGCGGCTCCGGGAGGAAGTCGGAGTGTAGACGGAAATGGGCTTTTCTGTCTATGCAGGCTGAACGGCGCGGCCCCCGACTTCGGGCTCCGCATCGTCACGGCGCGGGGGGGGTCGATGGCGCCTGGGAGCGAGCGAATCGGCGGGCTGCGTCACCCCTTGCGCAATCGAGCCAGCACCGAGCCCCGACCTCGGTGGCGTCGTCGCCGATGTCGGCGTCGGCGGCGGACTCGAGAAGCTCCTCGAACACTCCGACGCTTCCCGGCACGGCGTCCTCCGCGACGTTGAGATCATCGGCCACCGCGTGGGTCAGGCGGCCCTATGCCGAGCTGACCTACCAGCCGATGCTCGAGCTGCTGACGTTCCTGCGCGCCAACGGCTTCAAGACCTTCATCGTCTCTGGCGGCGGCGTCGAGTTCATGCGACCGATGACCGCCAACGGTATGCCCGACACCAAGTTCGGCAGGTTCTCACCGTCCCTGATGGGCGAGGCCAAGAAGATGGGCTAGGTCGTCATCAGCATGAAGGACGATTGGAAGCGGATCTTCGCCTTCGAGAAGCAGGGTCGCAGACGGCGGCCCGCAGGAGTGCTGTGCCCTGGTGCGGTCGGGGTGCCTAGTCCTCTTCGATCGTGATCACGCGGTTCGGGCAGTAGCGCGCCGCGGCCTCCGCCTTCGCGCGCAGGCCCTCGGGCGGGTGCGTCAGGATCACCTCCACCCGGGGATAGTCGCCGGGGCGGTCGACGACGCGAAAGATCTCGGGCGCCTCCATCTGGCACACGGCGTGTCCCTGGCAGAGGTCGAGGTCGACCACCACCCGCATCAGCGGCTCTCGCGGCGGCGGTAGCGCAGCCGGCACGGCTCGCTGGGCCGCAGGATCAGCGAGGGCATCACGTCGCGATAGCTCTCGGGCGGGTCCACCGGCTCGAAGTCGTAGCGGGCGAGCAGGGCGCAGAAGATCGACTGGACCTGGAGCAGGGCGAAGGCGTTGCCCACGCACTTGCGGCGCCCGCCGCCGAAGGGGATCGCGGCGAACACGTTCGCCGGCGGCGGCCGGGTCGGGTCGAAGCGCTCGGGATCCGGGAACACCTCGGGAACGCGGTGGGAGACGTAGGGCGAGATCGCCAGCGTCGTCCCGGGCGAGAAGAGGTTGCCCTTGTACTCGAAGTCGCGCAGCACGGCGCGCATCAGCGTCACCAGCGGCGGGTGCAGCCGCAGCACCTCGCCGACGAAGCGGTCCAGGGCGGGCAGCTCGCGCAGGCCCGCGGTGGAGAGGTCGCCGCCGGGGCGGTAGACGGCGTCGATTTCGCGGGCGATCGCCGGAACGCACTCGGGGTGGCGCGCCAGCTCCACCGCCGTCCAGCTCGCGGTGTTCGAGCTGGTGTGGAAGCCCGCGAACATGATCCACACCACCATGCCGGGGATCAGCTCGTCGGCGAGGCGCGAGCCGTCGAGGTAGCGCGCCTCCATGAACACCGAGAGCATGTCCGGGTGGTCGCCTCCCTCCCGGCGCCGCTCCGCGACGACCTCCATCAGCATCTCCTGGAGGCGCGCGCGCGCGCGGTCGCGCTTCGCGAACGCCCCGTCGGGAGAGTGGGCGTCGACGACGGCCTGGGGCGAGATCGCCTGCTCGAGGTCGTGGAACAGCGCGCCGAACTCGTCGGTGAGCTTCGCGCGGAACTCGGATCCCATCAGGCAGTGGGTGGAGGTGCGCAGCACCAGCGCCTTGAACTCCTCGTAGAAGTCGCGCTCGCCCCGTTCGCCCCAGTCGGCGATCCAGTCCTCCACCTCGCGCGCGATCACCCGCGCGTATCCCTTCATCTTCTCCGGCCGCAGCGCCTGGGTGAGGAACTTCACCTGCTGGCGCTCGATCGCGAGCGGCGCGCCGTACTGGATGCCATCGCCGAACACCGGGACCATGTACTTGTAGGGCTCGGCGGCGGAGAGCTGGTCGTCGGGGGCGCGGAACACCGCCTCGTGGGCCTCGGGGCCCACCATCAGCACGTTGCGCGCCGAGCCGAGGTGGAACTCGGCCAGCTCGCCGCACTCGCGCCAGGCGCGCAGCATGAAGGTGGCCGGGTTGGCGATGAACTCCTCGTAGTGACCGCTGCCGGGCACCGCGCCGGAGACGGGAACGGGCTGCGGGCGCGGCGAAGGACCGTGCACGCTCATCGCTTCTCCTCCGGATGGGCGGTGCGCCGGCGCCCGATTCCGCGCAGCACCATCGCCACGAGCGCCTCGACGTGGCGCCGGTCGCGCAGATCCACCAGCGGGCGCTCCGAGGCGTGGTTGCGCAATAGGCCTAGCAGCAGGGCCTGGAGGCTTCGGGCGGTGGCGCCCACGTCGAGGTCGCGCGCGAGCTCGCCGCGGCGCACTCCGCTTCGCAGCACCGAGGCCAGCAGGCGCAGGGTCTGCTCGAGGGACTCCTCGGTGGAGGCGCGATCGAGCAGCAGCGCCTCCTGGGTCTCGTCGGCGATCACGATCCGCACCGCGGCGAGGTGCGCCTCGCTGGAGAGGCCCTCGCGCAACCAGCTCGCGATCGCATCGAGTGCGCTTCCGTCCCTCGCGAGAGTCCGCTCCGAGAGCGCCCGCCACTCGTCGATCACGCTCTCGTTGAGCCCGGCGAGCAGCGCCTCCTTGGTCGGGAAGTGCAGGTAGAGGCCCGCGCGCGACACGCCGGCGCGCTCGGCGACGGCCACCATCCGCGCGCGCTGATAGCCGCCCTTGGCGAAGCACTCGGCGGCCGCCGCCAGGATCCGTTCGCGCGTCGGGGCTTCCTGGGGCTCGCTCCTGGCGTCCATGGCGGTCGGCTCCCTGGGAGGAGCCCCAGCATAGACAAAAACCCCAGAAATTGACTAGTGGAAGCCCCGACTCAGCGGACGCGGCCGCCCACGCCGCGTGCGGTGAACAGCGGCAGGTCGAGGGTGGACACGACGCCGGGGGCGTGGGCGCACACGACCGGGATCGCGTTCACCACGCGCATCGCGGTGCCCAGGATGCCGGCGGTGTTGT
>CAZZFT010000288.1:0-3193 GCA_964653555.1 uncultured Spirochaetales bacterium
TTCGCCTTCGCCGGCGACGAGCTGATCGGCATGGCCAGCTACGACCGCCTGGGCGACACCGACACGGCGGACGTGGCCTTCGTGGTGGACGACGTCCACCAGGGGCGCGGCGTCGGCACGCTCTTGCTCGAGCACCTGGCGTCGATCGCCCGCGAGCACGGGATCCACGGCTTCGTCGCCGACACGCTGGTGCGCAACGATGCGATGCTCGGCGTGTTCCGCGACAGCGGCCTCACCAACCAGCGGACCCTCGAGCACGGCATCGTGCACGTCACCTTCCCGATCGATTCCGACGAGAGCTCGACCGCGCGCATCGAGGAGCGCGAGCACCTGGCCGAGTCGGTTTCGATCGCGCGTCTGCTGGCGCCGCGCTCGGTGGCCGTGGTCGGGGCCGGGCGGAAGGCCGGCGTGGGCCGGATGATCCTCGACGGCCTGATCGCGGGCGGCTTCCGCGGGACGCTCTACCCGGTGAACCGGCACGCCGACCGGGTGGCCGACCTCCCGGCCGTGGCCCGGCTCTCGGACATCGCCGACGACGTGGACCTGGTGGTGGCGGCGGTGCCGGCTCCCGGTGTGGCGGACGTGGTGCGCGACGCCGCGCGCGTCCACGCGCGCGGCGTGGTGGTGATCTCGGCGGGCTTCGCCGAGAGCGGGCCCGAGGGCGTGGCGCGCGAGCGCGAGCTGCTCGCCCTCGCGCGTCAGGGCGGGATGCGGCTGGTGGGACCGAACTGCCTGGGGGTCGTGAACACCGCCGAGGAGGTGTCGCTCAACGCGACCTTCGCGCCCGCCCTGCCCCGGCGCGGCGGGATCGGCTTCCTCAGCCAGTCGGGCGCCCTCGGCGTAGCGCTGCTGGCGCGCGCGCGCGAGCTCGGCCTGGGTCTGTCGAGCTTCGTCTCCGTCGGCAACAAGGCCGACGTCTCCGGCAACGACCTGCTCCAGTACTGGGAGGCCGACCCGGCGACGCGCCTGGTGCTCCTCTACCTCGAGTCGATCGGCAACCCGCGCAAGTTCGCACGCATCGCGCAGCGCCTGTCCCGGAGCAAGCCGATCGTGGCGGTGAAGGGCGGGCGCTCGGCGTCCGGGCGCCGCGCCGCGTCCTCGCATACGGCGGCGATGGCGAGCCCGGCCGCCGCCGTCGACGCGCTGTTCCGCCACGCCGGCGTGATCCGCGTCGACTCCCTCCAGGAGCTGTTCGACGTGGCCCAGCTGCTCGCCCACCGGCCGCCGCCGCGCGGACGGCGGGTGGCGATCGTGGGCAACTCGGGCGGTCCCGGCATCCTCGCCGCCGACTCCTGCGAGGCCGAGGGCCTGGCGGTTCCGGTGCTCGGCAAGGCGACACAGAAGCGGATCGCGCAGGCAGCGCCGGGGGCGGCATCGGGGAACCCGGTGGACCTGCTCGCGGCCGCGAGCCCCGAGGCCTACGCCCGCGCCCTCGACGCCGTGCTCGCGGACCCGGAGGTGGACGCGGTGCTGGCGATCTTCACGCCTCTGCGCGGCAGCGACGCCGACGGGACGGCGCGCGTGATCGCCCGCGCGGCGCTCGGCGCGCGCGAAAAGCCCGTCGTGGCGAGCATCGTGACCGGCGAGGTGGAGCTCGCCGCGCTGCGCGCGCGGCTCTCGCGCGAGGAGCCCGCCTTCGAGCAGCTCCCCCTGTACGCGTTCCCCGAGTCGGCCGCGCGGGCGCTCGAGTGCGCCGCCGCCTATGCCGAGTGGCGCGACCGCCCGCCCGGCACCCTGCCGGTGTTCACCGACGTGCGCGTCGACGCGGCGCGCGCGCTCGTGCGCACCGAGCTCGCGGCGCGTCGCGCCGGCGGCTGGCTCGCGCCCGAGGCGACAGCGGAGCTCTTGCGCCACTACGGCGTGGACCTCGCGCGCGCAGAGCTGGTATCGGCTCCGCGCGAGGCGTGCGCCGCCGCCGAGCGGCTTGGCTTCCCGGTCGTGCTCAAGGCGGTGGGACCGGAGATCGTGCACAAGACCGAGGTGGGCGGTGTCGCCCTGGGGCTCGCGGATCGAGAGGCCGTGCGCAGCGCCTGGACGCGCATGCGGCGGCGCCTCGGAGGCCAGCTCCAGGGAGGCTTGGTGCAGGAGCAGGTGACGGGCGGCGTCGAGACGATCGTCGGCATGGTGCAGGACGCCGCCTTCGGCCCCCTGGTCCTGTTCGGCCTGGGCGGCGTCGCCACCGAGGTGCTCGCCGATCGCGCCTTCCGCATCCCCCCGCTCACCGACCGCGACGCACACGAGCTGGTGCGCGAGATCCGCGGCGCCCCGCTACTGCTCGGCTACCGCGGCTCCCGCCCGGCCAACCTCGCCGCCCTCGAGTCTCTCCTGATGCGCATCGCCCGTCTCGCCGACGACCTCCCGGAGGTCTGGGAGCTCGATCTCAACCCGGTGCTCGCCACCCCCGAGCGTGCAGTGGTGCTGGACGCCCGGATCCGCATCGCCCCGGCCCCGAAACGCCCCGACTCGGCGCTGCGCCGGCTGCGGTGACCCGACATCCCGCCCATCCCGGAGCGTCACCGCACCGACCTGCCGCGACCCGCGTTGCCACCAACCTCGGCGAGCGAATTAGGCTGCGACTCCTCGCAGCCCCCGACCACGCTCTCCCCTCGCAACTCGATCTCCAACCAACGGGCCTGATTTCCATTCCAGCCACGTCCGCCCCACCCCACCCCGCGAGATAGGCTGCGTCCCTCCGCAGCCTTCGGGTAGAATGGCTCGCGGTACATTAAATAGTTAGCCAGACGAGGCGCATGCCCGACGAGAGCCCGACACCGGAAGTCCTCGAACGGCGCAAACAGTGGTTTGCGCGGTACACCCGCCAGCTCGCCGCGAGTTCGGTGGTGAAGCCTCCGCAGGAGGGACGCCGGTATGCATGCCCATGCTGTCTCTTCCTCACGTTGCCAGACCGAGGTGGATTTTCGATATGCAAGGTCTGCTTCTGGGAAGACGACGGTCAAGATGAGCACGACGCAGATCTCGTCCGCGGTGGCCCGAACGGCCGATTGAGTCTGGCGGCGGCTCGCCAGAACTTTGCTCTCTTCGGCGCGTGCGACGAGCGATTCAAGAGCAAGGTGCGGGCTCCTCTTCCCGAGGAGATTGGCGATTCTGCTGGCTAACCCGGCGTTGCAGTCGGACGGACGCGTCGGTCGCTTCGCTCCCTCTCGCGTCCGCCGCTGAACGCCAGTATCGTTAG
>CAZZFT010000289.1:0-3089 GCA_964653555.1 uncultured Spirochaetales bacterium
CGCGCTGGTGGACCGGACCGGCCACCACGACCTCGCCGAGCTGCGCAGCCTCCAGGACTGGAACCTGCGTTATGCGCTCGAGAGCGTGCCCGGCGTCGCCGAAGTGGCGTCGGTCGGCGGCTTCGTGCGCCAGTACCAGGTACAGGTCGACCCGAACAAGCTGCTGGCGTTCGGAATCCCGATCCAGGAGGTGATCCGAGCCGTCCGCGAGTCCAACGAGGACGCCGGCGGCCGCACGGTCGAGTTCGCCGGGCACGAGTACGCGATCCGGGGTCGCGGCTACGTGAGGTCGCTGGACGACCTGCGACGGGCACCGCTGCGCGTCAGCGACACGGGCACCCCCGTCTACGTCGAGGACGTGGCCACGGTGCAGCTCGGCCCCGACATGCGGCGCGGGCTCGTGGAGCTCGACGGTGAGGGCGAGACCGTCGGGGGCATCGTGGTGATGCGCTACGGCGAGAACGCGCTGCGCGTGATCGATGCGGTGAAGGAGCGCCTGGAGCAGCTGAAGGCGGGCCTGCCGGAGGGGATCGAGCTGGTCGTCACCTACGACCGCTCCGAGCTCATCGAGGGATCGATCGACACACTCCGGCGAACCCTGATCGAGGAGATGGTGATCGTCGCGCTGGTAATCTTCGTCTTCCTGCTCCACGTGCGCAGCGCCTTGATTCCGATCCTGACGATCCCGGTCGGCGTCGTGCTCGCCTTCATCCCGATGGTGGCCGAGGGGCTGACGGCCAACATCATGTCGCTGGGCGGGATCGCCGTGGCGATCGGCGCGATGGTGGACGCCTCGATCATCCTGGTCGAGAACGTCCACAAGCGACTCGAAGACTGGAAGAGCGCAGGGGCCGTCGGCGATCGGAACGAGGTGATCCTGCGCGCGATGCAGGAGGTGGGGCCGTCGGTCTTCTTCGCGCTCCTGGTGATCACCGTGTCGTTCCTTCCGATCTTCACGCTCGAGGCGACCGAGGGGCGACTGTTCAAGCCCCTGGCCTTCACGAAGACCTACGCGATGGGCTTCGCGGCCGTGCTCTCGGTGACGCTCACTCCCGCGCTGGCGGCGCTGCTGATCCGGGGCCGGATCCGGGGGGAGGACGAGCACCCGCTCCACCGGGTCCTGGTGGCGGTCTACGAGCCGGTGGTGCGCTGGGTCGTTCGGCACCGCCGCGGCGTCGTCCTCGGGGCGTTGCTGCTGCTGTTCGCGACCCTGCCGATCGCGTCGCAGCTCGGCAGCGAGTTCATGCCGCCGCTGAACGAGGGCTCGCTGCTCTACATGCCGACGGCGCCCCCCGGCATGTCGATCACCGAGGCGGCCGACGTGCTCCAGCGGATGGACCGCGAGCTGAAGGGGATTCCCGAGGTCGAGCGCGTCTTCGGGAAGATCGGCCGCGCCGAGAGCTCCTTCGACCCGGCCGGGCTCTCCATGGTCGAGACCGTGATCACGCTCAAGCCCCGGGATCAGTGGCGGGAGGGAATGACCTGGGCCGGACTCGTCCAGGAGATGGACCAGACCCTGCGCTACCCGGGGATGCCGAACCTCTTCTGGATGCCGATTCAGACGCGCACCGAGATGCTCGCGACGGGGATCCGCAGCCAGCTGGGCGTGAAGATCTTCGGCGACGACCTGGCGACGATCGAGCAGGCGGCGACGGCGATCGAGCACGTGCTCTCCGGGGTTCCCGGCACGCGCAGCGCCGTGGCCGAGCGACTGACGGGCGGCTTCTTCCTGGACGTGCGCATCCGACGCGAGGACGCGGCCCGCTTCGGCGTACGAGTGCGCGACGTGAACGAGGTGGTGGAGACGGCGATCGGGGGTCGCAACGTCTCCCAGACCGTGGAGGGTCGAGAGCGCTACCCGATCAACGTGCGCTACGCGCGCGACTTCCGCGAGGACGTCGACGCGCTGCGGCGGGTCCTGGTGGCGACACCGGGCGGTGCCCAGGTCCCCCTCGGCCAGGTTGCCGACATCGATTTCGCGACGGGGCCGGACTTCGTCCGCAGCGAGTCCGGTCAGCAGGTGGGCTTCGTGTTCGTGGACGTGGGCGAGCGCCCGATCGTCGACTACGTCGAAGACGCCCGCCGCGCCGTGGCCGAGCAGGTGTCGCTGCCGGCCGGTACGCGCATCGAGTGGGCAGGGCAGTTCCAATACTACCAGCGGGCACAAGAGCGCCTGTGGCTGGTGGTGCCGATCACGCTGCTGCTCGTGGCCCTGCTCCTGTACGCGAACACGGGCTCTGCGGTCGAGACGGGCATCGTGCTGCTCGCGGTGCCCTTCTCGCTGATCGGCGCGTTCTGGCTGCTCTGGGGGCTGGACTACAACCTGAGCATCGGCGTCTGGGTCGGCCTGATCGCGCTGGCGGGACTCGACGCCCAGACCGGGGTCGTGATGCTGCTCTACCTGACCCTCGCCGAGCGGAGCCGGCGCGCCGGGGGTCGCCTGCGCACCCCCGGCGATCTGGAGGATGCGATCGTGGAGGGCGCTGCGCGCCGGGTCCGGCCCAAGCTGATGACCGTGGTGGCGATGACGGCCGGGCTGCTCCCGATCCTGTGGAGCAGCGGCACCGGCGCCGACGTGATGAAGCGGATTGCCGCCCCGATGGTGGGGGGGCTGACCACGTCCTTCGCCCTGGAGCTGCTCGTCTACCCGGCCCTGTTCGCCATGTGGAAGGGCGCGCAGCTCTCGCGGCGCCCGGCGGAGATTCAGGACACCGCAACGGGAGGTGCGAGCTGAACGCGATGCGAGGAGAAAGGCCCGCCGCACGGGTCGTCGACCCGGTCCGGAATCCCGAAAATCCCCGCTGGTGCGCCGGTTTGACACCGAAATGGGCCACTGTTAGCGTGCTCCATCCGCCCATTTCGCCCTCGCGCGCCCGCCGGAACCCGCTCCGGGTCCGGACGGGAGGTGGCCCCCGATGACCCAGACGCCCACTCTCAAGCTGGCCCAGGACCCGGAGGAGATCCGGGCGGCGATCGCCTCGGTCGAGGCGGCCATCGAGGACATCCGCGCCGGCAGGATGGTGATCCTGGTGGACGACGCCGACCGGGAGAACGAGGGCGACCTGTGCATCGCCGCCGAGAAGGTCACC
>CAZZFT010000290.1:0-3056 GCA_964653555.1 uncultured Spirochaetales bacterium
AGGTCGATCACGTGGTCGGCGGTCTTGATCACGTCGGGATGGTGCTCGATCACCAGCACGCTGTTGCCCAGCTCCACCAGGCTCCCCAGAACGGCGAGCAGGCGCTGGACGTCCGAGAAGTGGAGGCCGGTGGTCGGCTCGTCCAGAAGATAGAACGTGCGCCCGGTCGCGCGCCTCGCCAGCTCCTTCGCCAGCTTGACGCGCTGGGCCTCGCCGCCCGAGAGAGTCGTCGCGGGCTGTCCCAGGCGCAGGTAGTCGAGGCCCACGTCGTGCAACGCCTGGAGTGGACGCCGGACCGCAGCGACGTTGGCGAAGAAGTCCAGGCCCTCTTCGACGCTCATCTCCAGCACGTCGGCGATCGAACGGCCCTTGTAACGGATCTCGAGCGTGTCGCGGCCGTAGCGCCGGCCCCCGCACGACTCGCAGGGCACGTACAGATCGGGGAGGAAGTGCATCTCCACCCGGAGCGTCCCGTCGCCCTCGCACGCCTCGCAGCGGCCGCCCTTCACGTTGAAGGAGAAGCGGCCCGGCCCGTAGCCGCGCAGACGCGCCTCGGGCACTCCGCTCCACAGGCGCCGGATCGCGTCGAAGGCCCCGGTGTAGGTGAGGGCGTTGCTGCGCGGGGTGCGTCCGATCGGCGCCTGATCGACGCAGACCGCCTTGTCGACGTGCTGGGCACCGTCGAGGCGATCGAAGGTGCCCGGACGTGCTTCGGCGCCGTGGAGTCGGGCGGCCAGGGCGCGGTAGAGCGTCTCGTTGACCAACGTCGATTTTCCGGAGCCCGACACGCCCGTCACCACCGTGAACAGGCCGAGCGGCACGCGCAGGGTCACGTTCTTCAGGTTGTGCTCGCGGCAGCCGCGCAGCACCAGGAACCGGTCGCCGAGCGGTCGTCGCCGCTCGGGCACCGGGACGCGTCGACGTCCCGAGAGGAAGGCGCCGGTCGGCGATTCGGCGCTCGCCGCGATCTCGGCGGGCGTGCCCGACGCGACCACGCGCCCGCCATGGGCGCCGGCTCCGGGCCCCATGTCGATCACGTGGTCGGCGCGGCGGATCGTCTCCTCGTCGTGTTCGACCACGATCACCGAGTTGCCCTGATCGCGCAGCCGCTCCAGGCTCGCGAGCAGGCGGGCGTTGTCGCGCTGGTGCAGACCGATCGAGGGCTCGTCGAGGATGTAGAGCACGCCCAGCAGGCTCGCGCCGACTTGGGTGGCGAGCCGGATCCGCTGGCTCTCGCCGCCCGAGAGCGAGGCGCCCGGTCGATCGAGAGTGAGATAGCCGAGGCCCACGTCCTCGAGGAAGCGCAGGCGCTCGCGGATCTCGGCCAGCACGCGCTCGGCGATCCGCGCGCGGGTCGCGTCGAGCTCGACCGCGGCCAGCCAGCGCGCCAGCTCGCCGATCGGCCGCGCCGCCACGGCGTCGATGGACAGGCCCGCGAAGCGCACGCTGCGCGCCTCGCGCCGCAGTCGCGTTCCGCCGCAGCTCCGGCAGACGCGCGGCGAGGACTGCCACGGGTCGTCAGTCGTCCCCAGGCCGTCGCAGTCGGGACAGGCGCCGTGGGGGCTGTTGAAGGAGAAGCTGCGCGGCGCCAGCTCGGGGAAGGAGAAGCCGCAGACGCCGCAGGCGTTGCGCTCGGAGAGCAGCCACTCGCCGCTCTCGCCGGCGTCGACGCGCACGAAACCCTCCGCCAGGCCGGCCGCGGTGGCGATCGACTCGGCGATCCGCGAGCGCACCGCCTCGCGGATCGCGATCCGGTCGACGACCACGTCGATCGCGTGGCGCCGGCGCCGATCGAGCGGGACCTTCTCCGCCAGGTCGTGCAGCGCCCCGTCGATGCGCGCGCGGACGAAGCCGCGCCGGCGCAATTCCGCGAGGCGCTGGCGGTGGTCTCCCTTGCGGTCGCGCACCACCGGCGCCATCACCGTGACGGCGGTGCCCTCGGCGAGACCGAGCACCCGCTCGGTCATCGCCTGCGCCGTCTGGCTCGCGATCGGCGCGCCGCAGTCGGGACAGAAAGGCTCGCCCGCGCGTGCGTAGAGCAGCCGCAGGTGGTCGTAGATCTCCGTCACCGTTCCCACCGTCGAGCGCGGGCTCGAGCCGGCCGTGCGCTGCTCGATCGCGATCGCCGGGGACAAGCCGTCGACCGCGTCCACGTCCGGCTTGCGCATCTGGTCGAGGAACGGCCTCGCGTAGGCGGAGAGGCTCTCGACGTAGCGGCGCTGGCCCTCGGCGTAGAGCGTGTCGAAGGCGAGGGTGGACTTGCCCGAGCCCGAGGGGCCCGTCACGACGACCAGGCGGTTGCGGGGGATCCGGACGTCGACGTCGGCGAGATTGTGCTCGCGGGCGCCGCGGATCTCGATCGCCTCGGGAGCGGCGGCCGGAGCTCGTCTCACACCGGAATCACGGGCTCTTCGCCGTCTCCTTCGCGGGCGCGCCGCGCACCGGGAAGGTCGAGTCTCCGAAGTGGGCCGCATCGGCGAAGTATCCGCGCCGCTCGATGTAGCTGCGCGCGCGCAGCTCCTCCATCCACTTGCGGTACTCCTTCTCCACCATCTGCTCCCAGAGCTGCTGGGAGATGCGCTCCTTCGCCTGCTCGAAGCTCACGGGTTCCAGCACCTTCTGCTCGACGAGCTGGAGCACGGCGCAGCCGAAGGGCAGGACCAGCACCTCGCTCAGGTCCCCCGGCTCCAGGGGCTTGAGCGCCTCGCTCATCCACGGCGCGACGCTCTTCAGCGGAAGCCAGCCGATGTCGCCGCCGTCGCGGGGGGCCACCTCGGACACCTGCGCGGCCACCTGCTCGAAGGGCTCGCCCGCGAGCACCCGCGACCGCGCCTCGCCCGCCTCGGCACAGGCGGTCTTCTGGTCGCGCTTCGACGGTCCGCCGTAGGCGCGCAGGATCTGGCGGACGTGCACCGAGGGGCCCTCGCTGCCCTGGTTCGCGACGCGCGCGTCGTAGAACGCCCGCACGTCGGCGTCGTCGACCTTGACCCGCTGTCCCACCATCGCGTTCACGACGTTGCGGTGCTCGAAGTCGCTCTTGATCTGGGCGCGGTACT
>CAZZFT010000291.1:0-3027 GCA_964653555.1 uncultured Spirochaetales bacterium
GCGTGAACAACGAGTGCGCGCTCTACTGCCGCTTCTGCCTGCGCAAGCGCATGGTGGGCGAGCCCGAGTGGGCGATGAAGAAGCGCGAGCTGGAGGAGGCGCTGGCCTGGATCCGCGCGACCCCCGCGATTCGCGACGTGCTCCTGACGGGCGGCGACCCGCTGGTGTTCTCGGACGAGCGGCTGGCCTGGCTGCTGGGCGAGCTGCGGAGCATTCCCCACGTGGAGATCCTGCGGATCGGCACCCGACTCCCCGTCACGCTGCCGTTCCGGGTGACCGACGAGCTGTGTCGCATGCTCGCCGACTTCCACCCGCTCTGGCTGAACACTCACTTCAACCATCCCCGGGAGCTCACCCCTGAAGCCGGCCTCGCGCTGACACGGCTCGCGGACGCGGGCGTTCCGCTGGGCAACCAGAGCGTCTTGCTGCGCGGGATCAACGACGACGCGGAGACGATGAAGACGCTGTGCGAGCGCCTGGTCGCCCTGCGCGTGCGGCCCTACTACTGCTACCAGGCGCAGCTGCTCGAGGGAACCGCGCACTTCCGGGTGCCGATCGAGGAGGGCGTCGCCGTGTTCCGGGCTCTGCGCGGACGGACCAGCGGCTTCGCGATCCCCCAGTACGTGCTCGACACGCCCTATGGAAAGGTGCCGCTGGCTCACCCGCACCTGCGAGGGCGCGAAGGCGACGAGGTGATCGTCGAGGCGTGGGACGGAAGGCTGTGGCGGGAGCCGAATCCCCGTTGAGCGAGCCCGCGAGCGCGGAGCGGCGGCCGCACTACGGGTGGGTGGCGGGCGCGCTGGCTGCGAGCGTCGCGCTGTCGCGCGTGCTCGGCTACGCGCGCGAGGCGGTGCTGTCCCGCGTGCTCGGTCTGGGGCCCGAGGTGGACGCCTACGGCGCCGCCTTCATGCTGCCCGACCTGTTGAACTACTTCCTCGCGGGCGGAGCGCTCTCGATCGCCTTCATCCCGTTCTATACCCGGGTGCTCGACCGCGACGGCGACGCGGCGGCGCAGCGCTTCCTGGACATCGTACTGGGGACCACCGGCCTGCTCGCCGTCGCGGTCACCCTCTGCATGTGGATCGGCGCGGATGCGCTGGTGGCGGTGCAGTTCCCCGAGTTCACCCCCGAGCAGCTCGCGCTGACGGCCCGGCTCACGCGGATCCTGCTGCCGGGGCAGATCTTCTTCATCGCGGGCGGTGTGCTGCGCGGCGCCCTGATGGCGCGCGGCCACTTCGCCTCCCAGTCGCTCGCGCCGGTGCTCTACAACCTGGCGATCATCGCCGGCGGTCTGGTGCTCGGCACGCGGATCGGCGCCGAGGGCTTCGCCTGGGGCGCCCTGGTCGGGGCGGTCGGAGGCTCCTTCGGCACCGCCTGGGCCGAGGCGCGCCGGGTCCCGGGACTTCGTCTGGGCGCGCGGATCGCGCCGCGCGACGGCGCGCTGCACCGCTACCTGCTGGCGGCCCTGCCGCTGATGCTCGGGGTCACGCTGCTGACCGTGGACGAGTGGTACGACCGCTGGTTCGGCGGACTGCTCGCGGTCGGCACGATCGCGGCGCTTCGCTACGGGCGACAGCTGATGCAGCTGCCGGTCGCCGTGATCGGTCAGGCGATCGCGACGGCGGCCCTGCCGACCCTCTCGCGCTTGCATGAGGAGGGGAAGCGGGAGCTCTTCGACGAGACGCTGCTCGGCGCGCTGCGCGCGGGGCTGTCCCTGGCCTGCCTCGGCGCGGCGGCCACCTTCGCCCTCGCCGGTCCCCTGGTCGAGCTGGTCTACCAAGGCGGTCGCTTCACCGCCGACGACAGCGCGCGCGTGGTGCCGCTTCTGCGGATCTTCTGCCTCGCAGTCCCGGCGTGGATCGGGCAGCAGATCGCGGTTCGCGGCTTCTACGCGCGCGGCGACACCTGGCGGCCGATGTGGCTGGGCACCGCCGTCGCCGTCGCGGCCGCCGGGCTGTACTACACCCTGGGACTGCGCCACGGCGCAACGGGATTGGCGCTCGCCGGGGTGGTCGGGATGACCTTCAACTGCGCCGGCACCCTGGCGCTGCTGCGCCGGCTGCACGGAGGGCCGTCGCTGTCGGCGTTGGCGCGGACGGTGGCGCGCGCGCTGGGGATCGCGCTGGTCGCGGGCGCGGCTGCGGCGGCGCTGCCGCGCCCCGCCCCGGGCGCGGCCGGAGCCCTGCTCCAGCTCGCCGCGGGCGGCGCCGTGTTCGCCGTGCTCGCGCTCGGCGGCGTGCATCTGCTGGGCGACGCTTCCCAGCGCGAGGCGTTCCGGGCGCTCGCCCGCCGGCTCTCGCGGAACCGGAGGTGAGTCGGGCTCCGCGTCCGGTCGGGCCCGCCGACGCGGTCGGCTCGTGGTCCTTCTGGATCGACCGCGGCGGCACCTTCACCGACGGCATCGGCATCGCGCCCGACGGCGCGCTGCGCACGGCGAAGGTGCTCTCCTCGGACGAGGCGCCGGTGGCGGTGATCCGCCGCCTGCTCACCGATGCCGGCTGGTCGGGGGACCGGCTCCCGCCGGCGCGCGTGGCTCTGGGGACGACCGTGGCCACCAACGCGCTGCTCGAGCGCCGCGGAGTCCCCACGCTGTTCGTCACCCAGGAGGGCTTCGGCGACCTGCTCGCGATCGGCACCCAGGAGCGACCGGAGCTGTTCGAGCTGGCGATCCGGAAGCCCGCGCCCCTGCCGAGCGCGGTGCTCGAGGTGCGCGGCCGCGCGGGCGCCGACGGGTCGGTCGTCGCACCGCTCGACCGGGAGGCGGCGCGGCGCGGCCTGGAGCACGCCCGCCGCGCGGGCGCGCGGGCGGTCGCGATCGCGCTGGTGCACGCGACCGTGCATCCGGACATCGAGCAACAGCTGTCGGAGCTGGCGCGGGAGGCCGGCTTCGAGCACGTCGCCGCCTCTCACGCGATCGCCAACGAGGTGGGCCTGCTGGCGCGGGCCGAGACGGCGACGGCCGACGCGTACCTGACGCCGCTCCTGCGCGGTCACGCGGCGGAGCTGCGCGCGGCGCTCCCCGCCGCG
>CAZZFT010000292.1:0-3005 GCA_964653555.1 uncultured Spirochaetales bacterium
CTGGGCACCCGTGAAGGCGCCCTTCTCGAAGCCGAAGAGCTCGCTCTCCAGCAGCTCCGACGGCAGCGCGGCACAGTTGACCTTGACGAAGGGCTGATCGCGCCGGCCCGACAGCTGGAACATGGTCCGGGCGACTAGCTCCTTGCCCGTGCCGCTCTCGCCCCGGACGAGCACGGTGATGTCCGTGTCGGCGACCTGCTCGATGATCTCGCGCACCTCACGCATCTTCGGGTTGTCGCCGCACAGGAGCAGCAGCTCGGTCTCCGACCGGGCGCGCCCCCGCAGCCGCTCCACCTCCTGCTTGAGGGCTCTCTTCTCCAGCGCCTTCTGGAAGGCGAGCTCGAGCTCCTCCACTTCGAAGGGCTTGCGCAGGAAGTCGGAGGCGCCGAGCCGCATCGCCTCGACGATGTTGCGGGCCTGACCGTGCCCCGAGAGCATCACCACCGGCACGTCAGGAACCCGCTGCTTGAGCCTGCGCAGGGTCTCGAGGCCGTCGATGCCGGGCAGCACGACGTCGAGGGTGACGACGTCGGGACGCGTGTCGTCGAGCCCGGCCAGCGCCTCCTCGGAGTCGGCGGCGAGGAACACGCGGTACCCCTGGCGCGTGACGAGCGCCTCCATGTAGTCGCGGACGCCGGGATCGTCGTCGATGACCAGGACACGGAACGGCTCGGACTCCCCGTTCGCGGTCGCCTTGGCTCGATCGGGCATTGGGCAGCGTCTCCGCGGGCAAGAGAACCGGGGCTGGGTGTGGACAGCCCCGGAGCCGCGTAGTGTGAAAGATCGTTCCGTAGATGGGAAGTAGTTTTCCCGGGGAGAACGCCTTTTCCTCGCCGACACGACCGGTCGCGCCGGTTGGTTTCCTTTCCCCTGCGCAGGAGGCATACTCATCGGACCCTGGTCTTCCCCCAGGGGAAAATCTGACTCCCCGCCGACACGCCTTTCCGCACTCCCCTCGCAGGAGCCGACGTTGAACGAAGCGGGAACACCGATCTGGAAGCGCCTGCTCGACGGCTGGGTCGCGATCGCGGGACGCTTCGGACACATCCAGACGCTCTTGCTGCTGGCGATCTTCTACCTGATCCTGATCGGTCCGGTCTCCATCGTGCAGGCGATCGCGCGGCGTGACCAGCTCGACAAGCGCGGGCTGTGGAAGGACGAAAGCGCCTGGCACGACGCCGATACCGCCGGAGCGGACCTCGAGCGAGCAAAGCTGCTCAGCTAGACACCGCACGAGCCGAACCCGTCCCCCGCTCCCGGAGCCACACGTTGAACATCCTCGGGATCTCCGCCCTGTACCACGACTCGGCCGCGGCGCTGCTTCGCGAGGGTCAGCTCGTCGCGGCCGCCCACGAGGAGCGGTTCACCCGCAAGCGCCACGACTCGGACCTTCCCGTCCGCGCGGTGGAGTACTGCCTCGAGGCGGGAGGGATGTCGATCGAGGACGTCGACTATCTGGTCTTCTACGACAAGCCTCTCGTGAAGCTCGAGCGCATCCTGATGACGTACATCGCCACCTTCCCGCGCTCCCTGCCCTCCTTCGCGAAGGCGATGCCGGTGTGGATGAAGGAGAAGCTCTGGATCCCCCGCCAGATCGGCAAGAGGCTCGGCTACCAGGGCGAGGTGCTGTTCGCCGAACACCACCAATCTCACGCGGCGTCGGCCTTCCTCGCCTCTCCCTTCGAGGAGGCCGCGATCCTCACCTGCGACGGCGTCGGCGAGTGGGCGACCACCACCCAGGGCGTGGGCCGCGACAACACCTTCGAGCTGACCCGGGAGATCCGCTTCCCGCACTCGCTGGGACTGCTCTACAGCGCCTTCACCTACTACCTCGGCTTCAAGGTCAACAGCGCCGAGTACAAGGTGATGGGCGCGGCGCCCTACGGCGAGCCGAAGTACGCCCAGAAGATCTTCGACGAGCTGGTGGACCTGCGTCCGGACGGGTCCTTCAAGCTGAACATGAAGTACTTCGCGTACGACTACGGCCTCACGATGACCAACCACCGCTTCGCACGGCTGTTCGGCCATCCCGTGCGCGGGATGGACGCGCCGATGGAGCAGTTCCACTGGGACATGGCGGCCAGCGTCCAGAAGGTGACCGAGGAGATCGTGCTGGCGATGGTGCGCGACCTGCACCGCCGCACGGGTCTCGCCAACCTGTGCATGGCGGGAGGCGTCGCCCTCAACTGCGTCGCGAACGGCCGGATCGTCCGGGAGGGGCCCTTCGAGAACCTGTGGGTCCAGCCCGCGGCGGGCGACGCCGGGGGCGCCCTGGGCGCGGCGCTCTTCGCCTACAACACGCTGCTGGGCAAGCCGCGCGCCTTCCGGATGAATCACTGCTACTGGGGACCCGAGTACTCCGACGCTGCGATCCGCAACTATCTCGACGCGCGTGGAGCGCCGTATCGGACGCTGCCGCGGCAGGAGATGATCGCGGAGACGGCACGCCTGCTCTCCGAGGATCAGGCCGTGGTCGGCTGGTTCCAGGGGCGGATGGAGTGGGGCCCGCGCTCCCTCGGCAGCCGCAGCATCCTCGCGGACGCCCGCAACGAGCAGAACTGGCAGCGGGTGAACCTGAAGATCAAGTTCCGCGAGAGCTTCCGGCCCTTCGCCCCGGCCTGCCTCGCGGAGAAGGCCGGCGACTGGTTCGAGATCGACCGCGAGAGCCCCTACATGCTGCTCGTCTGCCAGGTCAAGGAAGGGCGAAAGATCCCGGCGGTCACCCACGTGGACGGCTCCGCCCGGCTCCAGACGGTCACCCGGGAGCAACACGCCGAGTTCTACGACCTGCTGGCCGAGTTCGACCGCCGGACCGGCTGTCCGGTGCTGATCAACACCTCCTTCAACGTGCGGGGCGAGCCGATCGTGTGTACCCCCCACGATGCGTATCTGTGCTTCATGCGCACGCAGATGGACGTGCTGGTGCTCGGCAACCAGATCCTGCGCAAGGAAGACCAGCCCGAGTTCCACGAGGACGTCGACTGGCGCGACCTCTACGAGCTCGA
>CAZZFT010000293.1:0-2972 GCA_964653555.1 uncultured Spirochaetales bacterium
TTCACCGTCATCACCAGCACCTGGTCCACGTCGGCCAGGACCGGCTCGACGCTGGCCGCCGGGGTCGACGGATTGAGCACGACGCAGGCGCGGGCGCCGCCCTCGCGGATCTGCGCCACGCTGCGGTGGAGATGGGGGCAGGTCTCGACGTGGATGCCGACCGTGCCCGCACCGGCGCGGATGAAGTCGTCCACATAGCGCTCGGGCTCGACGATCATCAGGTGGACGTCGAGGGGCAGTGAGGTGGAGCGGCGCACGGCCTCCACCACGACGGGTCCGATCGTGATGTTGGGCACGAAGCGCCCGTCCATCACGTCCACGTGCACCACGTCGGCCCCGCCCGTCTCGATGCTGCGGAGCTCGTCGCCGAGCGCGGCGAAGTCGGCGGCGAGGATCGACGGTGCGATCCGGATCCGACGGCCGCTCACGAGCGCAGCTCCAGGCGCGCGGCGAAGAAGCCGTCGGTGTCGTGCCGGTGCGGCCAGCAGCGCAGGTAGCCGCTCGCATCCATCAGGGCTTGCACCTCCTCGGGCGCCTCGAGAGGCGAGGTGAGCGTGAACTGGGGGAACTCGCGGAGGAAGCCCTCGACGACTGCCTCGTTCTCCTCCGGGAGCAGCGTGCAGGTACTGTAGACGAGCACTCCGTCGGGCCTCAATACGCGTGCCGCGCGGTGCAGCAGGGCGCGCTGGAGCTCGGCCAGCCGCGCCGGGTCGGCGGGTCGCACGCGCCAACGCGCGTCCGGATTGCGCCGCAGCGTGCCGAGACCCGAGCAGGGGGCGTCCACGAGCACCCGGTCGAAGCCGCCCTCGGGAGCGAGATCCTCGATGCCGCGGGTCGCGTCGACGACCGCGCACTCGATGCGACCGAGCTGGAGGCGGCGCGCCGCGCGGCGCACGAGCTCCAGGCGGCGCGGATGGCGATCGAGGGCCAGCAGCGAGCCCACCTTGCCCACCCGCTCGGCGATCGCGGTGGCCTTGCCGCCGGGTGCCGCGCACACGTCGATCACCTGGTCGCCGGGCTGGGGATCGAGCAACCCCACCACGAGCTGGGAGGCCTCGTCCTGCACGGTGAAGCGTCCGGCGAGGAAGGCCGGCAGCGCCGCGGCGTTGCCCCGACGACCGAGGACGATCCCGTATCGGGCCCAGTGACACGGTCGTGCGTCGGGGAAGGTCCGGCGCAGCTCGGTGAGGAGCTCGGTGGCGTCGCCCTGGTGCGGGTTGGCCCGCACCGTGAGCGGAGGCGCCTGGGTGCAGGCCGCCGCCAGGGCTGCGGCCTCCTCGGGACCGAAGAGCTCGAGCCAACGCGCCGCGATCCACGGGGGAAGGCTGTGGGTGTGCATCAGGTGTCCCAGCGGGTCGTTCTCGAGCGCGGGCAGCAGCTCGCTCTCCCGTCGCGCCGCCAGCTTACGCAGCACCGCGTTGACCAGGCCCGCGGCGCGTTCTGCCCCGACCGCCCGCACGCAGCGCACCGACTCGTCGACGGCGGCGCTCACGGGAACCCGGTCGGCGAACAGGATCTGATAGGCCCCCAGTCGCAGGGCCGTCGCCACCACCCCCTCCAGCTTCTCGAGCGGACGATCCAGGCAGCGGCCGAGCAGGTAGTCGATCCGGCCGCGCCAGCGCAGCGTGCCGTACACCAGGTCCGTGGCGAAGGCGCGATCGCCCGCGCCCAGTCCGCTGCGCGTCAGCTGGCTGGAGAGCAGCACGTCGGCATAGGCGCCCGCGCGCTGCACTCGCTCCAGGACACGCAGGGCGAGCAGGCGCGCGCGCGTCGGCGCGGGGTGACGGCGCTCCGAGCCCTCGCGCGGCGGCCGGCCGCGCCGCGGCCGCGCGGGTCGGTCGCCCGACGGCGCGCTCACCCGCGGCACCGACGGAGAAGGCGGTTCGGCATCGGCGGAGTGTAGCCCTTCACGACCGGAACGGTTCCCGCGCGGCGACGGGGCCGAGCGGCTCCCCGTCGGAGATCGGCCGGCCGCGGAGATAGGCGTCGGTGTCGAGCGGCTTCCCGCCGGCGCGCTGGAGTCGGGTGGGGCACAGCCAGCCTTCGCCGGTGGCCACGCGCAGGGGCTCTCCAGGGCGCACTCGAACGACGCCGGGGTCGGCGTCGGCGGGCCCGGGCAGCGTCCTCGCCGCCAGGATCCGCAGCGCCTCGCCATCGCGTCCGGTGCGCGCCCCTGGCGCCGGCGCCAGCGCGCGGACGCGCCGCGCGATCGCCTTCGCCGGCTCGCTCCAGTCGATCTCCTGGTCCTGGGGGCCGAGCTTCGGAGCCAGTGTCGCGAGCGACGCGTCCTGCTCCTGCCAGCGAACGCTTCCCTCCGCGATCCGGGCGAGCGCCTCGGCGATCGCGTCGGCGGCGAGCATGGAGAGGCGATCGGTGAGCGATCCCGCGTCCTCGTCGGGTCCGATCGCCAGCGTACGGACGAGCGCCACGGCGCCTGCGTCCATCTCGCGCTCGACGCGCATCACGGAGATGCCGGTCTCCGCGTCGCCGGCGAGGATCGCCCGCGCGATCGGAGCCGCGCCGCGGTGGCGCGGCAGCAGGCTCGCGTGGGCATTGATCAGGTATCCGAGCCGCGGCAGCTCGCGCACCGCGCGCGGCAGGAACTGACCGAATGCGACCACCACGCCGAGGTCGGGCTCCGCCGCGCGCAGCGCGGCGACCGTCTCGGCGTCGCCCACGCGCTCGGGCCGGATCAGGGGAAGTCCGAGCCGCTGCGCGGTCGCGGAGACGGGCGACGCCTGCACCGACCGGCCGCGGCCGCGTGGCCGGTCGGGCTGGCTCACGACGAGCACCACCTCGTGCTCCGCGCCGTCGACGAGCCGTTCGAGGGTCGGGACCGCGAAGGACGGGGTGCCGAGGAAGACCAGACGCAAGGACTCTCCGCTCAGGCGAGTGCCGGTGACCCTTCCTCTTCCGCCTCGCGCTTGAGCTGCTTCTTGCGCTTCTCGACGTAGCGGTTCCGCTTGAGCCGG
>CAZZFT010000294.1:0-2895 GCA_964653555.1 uncultured Spirochaetales bacterium
TCAGCTCGTAGTCGTTCGCGTTGATCTGGGCCATTCGGTTCCTTCCGATTGTTCCGGTTGAGCGGCGCCGCCTCTCAGAGCTGGAGTCCCGCCTCGCGCGCGGCATCGGCGAGTGCCTTCACCCGCCCGTGATAGAGGAAGCCGTTGCGGTTGAAGACCGCCTCGGCGATCTGGTGCTGCCGGGCCAGGGCCGCCAGGGCGGAGCCCACCTTCTTCGCCGCCTCCACGTTGCCGGTGGAGCCGTCGGCCACGATCGCTTTCGAGCGACTCGACACGGTGCCGATCGTGCGGCCACTGACGGCGTCCACGAGCTGGGCGTAGATGTGCTTCGAGCTGCGGAACACGGTCACCCGCGCGCGCTCGCTGCGAGCGATCGCGACCGCCGTGCGCGTCTTCCGCGCCCGCCACTTCCGTTCGTTCTCGTTGCGGATCTTGCGTTTCATGGCGAACCTCAACCACTCGAGCCAGCGGCGGCCTTGCCGACCTTGCGGCGCACGCGCTCGTCGACGTAACGGATGCCCTTTCCCTTGTAGGGCTCGGGTGGGCGGAGCGAACGCACGTCGGCGGCGAACTGGCCCACGCGGGCGCGATCGATGCCCTCGATCCGCACGATGACGTTGCGCTCGACGCTCACCGAAAGGCCCTCGGGAACGGCCATCTCCACGGGATGGGAGAATCCGAGCAGCAGCGTGAGCTTCTTCCCGGACGCCTCGGCGCGATAGCCCACGCCCTGGATCTCGAGCTCCTTGACGAAGGGCTGGACGACACCCGACACCATGTTGGCAACCAGGGCCCGGGCCAGTCCGTGCAGAGCCCGCGTCTCGACGGAGTCGTCGGGACGCGCGAACACCACGCTGCCGTCGCGAACCTCGAAGGCGATCTTCTCGGGCAGCTGCTCGCTGAGGGTCCCCTTCGGGCCCTTCACGCGAACGCCGCCGTCGATCTTGTCGATCGTGACCCCCGACGGGACGGCGATCGGCTTGTTACCGATGCGCGACATCTACCAGACCTCGCAGACGACTTCGCCGCCTACCTTCTGCTCGCGCGCGTCGCGGTCCGAGAGGATCCCTCGCGACGTGGAGATCACCGCCACGCCGAGCCCGTTGCGCACCCGCGGGACCTCGCCTCGCCCCACGTACACGCGGCGGCCAGGCTTGCTGACGCGGCGGATCCCGTCGATCAGCGGGCGACCGTTCTCGTCGTAGCGGATGCCCAGGACCAGGGAGGCGTGACCCTCCCGGGCCTCGACCTTCACCGAGTCGAGGAAGCCCGTCTGTCGGAGCACGTTGGCGATCGCCAGCTTCTGCCTCGACGACGGGCATCGGGTCTGAGCGTGGCGCGCGGTTCCGGCGTTGCGGATTCGCGTCAGCATGTCGGCGATGGGATCGGTCATCATGGTCGGAGGATTCCTCTGACGATCCGGCTACTGCCGGAAGGGCATGCCGAGGTGCGTGAGCAGGGCCTTGCCCTCGGCGTCGTTGCGCGCGCTGGTCACGACGGTCACGTTGACGCCGGTGATGCGCTCCACCGAGTCGTAGTCGATCTCGGGAAAGATGATCTGTTCGCGAATGCCCAGGGAGTAGTTGCCGCGGCCATCGAAGGCCTTCGGCGACACTCCCTTGAAGTCGCGCACGCGCGGCAGAGAGACGTTCACGAGCCGATCGAAGAACTCCCACATCCGCGCGCCGCGCAGGGTCACCGTGCAGCCGATCGCCTGCCCCTGACGGAGCTTGAAGTTCGCGATCGACTTGCGAGCCCGACGGATCGAGGCCTTCTGGCCCGTGATCACGGACAGCTCCTCGGCGGCCTTGTCCAACAGCTTCGAGTTCTGGGTGGCCTCACCGACCCCCATGTTGACCACCACCTTCTCCAGACTGGGCACCTGGTGGACGTTCTTGAACCTGAACTCCTGGGAGAGCTTCGGAGCCACTTCGGAGCGATAGCGTTCGAGGAGTCTCGGCGTCACGTCAGAGCACCTCGGGGGCCAGGGAGATGATCTTCATGAACTTGCGCGCGCGGAGCTCACGGGCCACGGGACCGAAGATGCGCGTCCCGATCGGCTCCTTCTGGTTGTCGAGGATCACCGCCGCGTTGTCGTCGAACTTGATGTAGGAGCCATCGCTGCGCGAGATCGCTCGGGCAGTCCGAACGACCACCGCCCTGCGCACGTCGCCCTTCTTCACTCGCGCGTTGGGGATCGCGTCCCGGATCGAGACGACGATCAGGTCGCCGACCGAGGCATAGCGGCGCCGCGACCCACCCAGAACCCGGATGCACGCCACCTTGCGCGCGCCCGAGTTGTCTGCGACTTCGAGTACCGTTTCTTGCTGGATCATCGTCGATTCCCTTGGATCCCGATGGCTCGCGTCCTAGACCGAGACGCTCTGGGAGATCGTCGACTGCACCTTCCACCGCTTTCGCTTCGAGAGCGGCCGATGTTCGATGATCTGCACCTGGTCACCCACGTTGCAGTTGTTCCCCTCGTCGTGGGCCATGAAGCGGGAATAGCGGCGGACGTACTTCTTGTACTGCGGGTCCTGCACCAGCCGCTCCACGCGAACCACGACGGTCTTGTCCATCTTGTTGCTCACGACGGTTCCGACCAGGGTCCGCCGCATGCCACGCTTGCTCATTCACCCGCTCCGCGCATCTCGCGCAGGATCGTCTCCGCGCGAGCGATTTCCCGGCGAAGCGTCCGCAGCTTCGCCGTATTCTCGAGCTGCCCGGTTTCCTTCCGGATCCGGGCGTTGAACAGCTCCGCACGGAACTCGTCCGTCTTGGCGACGAGCTCCTCCAGACTGAGATCGCGCAGCTCCGCGCTCTTCATGCGATGGCCTCCCGCTCCACGAAGCGCGTCGCCAGGGGCAGCTTGTGCGCCGCCAGGCGCAGCGCCGC
>CAZZFT010000295.1:0-2883 GCA_964653555.1 uncultured Spirochaetales bacterium
AGTCGGGCGCGTGCTCGACCAGGCAGTCGAGCAGCGGGATCAGGCTCTCGGCACCCTCGAGCGAGAAGCGTTTCTGACCCAGGAACTTGGTGTGGAGGAAGCGCTCGAAGAGCTCCGCCGCCGACACCTTCTCCAGGATGCGCAGGCACTCGGCGGCCGACAGCGGCGTGGTGTTCTGGGTCTGCTCGAGGCGGGTGCGGATCCAGGTCTTGTGCCCGGGATCCTGCATGTGGGTGAACTCGACGCCGACCTTGCGGCAGTAGGTGGCGCGCAGATGGGTGAGGATCTGACCCAGCGTCTGCACCGGACCGCCCGGCAGGTCGCCGGCGATGTACTGGCGGTGCAGGTCGTCCTGGCCGAAGCCGTAGTGAGCCGGATCGAGCTCCGGGAAGTAGGTGGTGGTGGCGCCGAGCGGGTCGGTCTGGGCGATGCGGTGACCGCGGGCGCGGTAGGAGTGGATCATGCGCAGCACGCGCGCGTGCTGGTCGGCGAGCTGAGGGCCGAGGGCTCCGGCCGTCCCGGCCGTCCCGCTCTCGACCCGCGCGACGGGCTCCGCCTGGCGCGCCGGCGCGGCGCTCGCCGGAGCCGCCGCGTGCTCGGCGAACAGCTCCGCCCAGCTCGCGTGGACCGAGCTCGGATCGATCTCGTAGCGTTGGCGGATCTCGTCCACCAACGCGGCGTTCACCCCGAACACGCCCAGGTCGGCCGCGGCCGCTGCCTGGGCCCTCGCTTCTGGCCGCGATCGGGTAGCGGCCTCTTCCCGCGCCATCTGCTGCGTTGCTCCCTGCCCTGCCGGTCCAGCCCGCTTCAGCGCTGCAAGTCCTACCGAGTGCCCCAAGTGCCGAATCCGCCGGCCGCCGCGTCTGTACGCGATCTCGCCGAACGGATGTGCGGTCCGTGCAGGGGAATTGCGATTCTATACACGGATCGGCCGGCGACCACCCCACCTCAACCCGATTTCCCGCTCGCCGGCCCCCCGTTTGGGTGCCGACTTGCTCGGACGGGGTACGCTCGGCGCAACCGTGGCCCGAGCATCCTCCCCGCCGCGCTCCCTCGCCGACTTCGTCGCCGAAGCACTGCGCCACGTTCACGAGATCTCCCCGGAGGAGGCGCGCCGGCTGCTCGAGGCGCCCGACCGCGAAGGCTGGCACTTCCTCGACGTCCGCGAGCCCGACGAGTTCGCCGAGGGGCACCTCCCGGGCGCGCGCAGCTCGCCGCGCGGCTTCCTGGAGGTACGCGCGGACCTCGAGCACTACAAGCGCGATCCCTGGCTCACCGACCGCAATCGTCCGCTGGTGCTGTACTGCGGCGGTGGCCATCGCAGCGCTCTCGCCGCCCGCACGCTCCAGCAGATGGGCTTCACGAACGTCGTGTCGCTCGCGGAGGGCTGGACCGGCTGGACGAGGCGGGGCTTCCCGGTCGAGAAGTGAGGCTCAGGCCCGGCGCCGCTCGGCGCCGGCCAGCAGCCGCTCCGTGCGGACGATGGCCCGCGTGTGCTCGCCCTCGCCGACCGACCCGGCCTCGTCGAAGGCCTCGACGCGGAAGCGGTAGAGCGGGCCCGCCATCCCCAGGAAGGTCGCGACGGCCTCCACGCGGCAGCCCACCGGCGTGGCGGCCTTGTGCTGGACTTCCAGCGCCACGCCCACCGAGAGCTGGCCCGGCTCGAGCAGGGGCTTCATCAGGCGGGCGGCGGCCAGCTCCATCAGCGCCACCATGCGCGAGGTGGCGAACACCGCGGGGAAGGCGTCCTCGGGTCCGAGGGCGATCGCCTCGGCCGTGTCGGCGGGACCGACCCGGAGCCCGGCGCGGCCCGTGTCGCCCGCGGCGATCAACGGGCCGCTTCCCGCCCGGCGAACGCGAGCGCCGCGTCCAGCACGAGCTCGGGTCGCTCCATCGGAGCGAGGTGTCCCGCGTCGATCTCCTGGAGGGTGGCGGCGGCACCCAGGTGGGCGGCGTAGGCCTCGTGCACCGAGCGCGGGAAGTCGCCGTGGATCGCCCACAGGAGCAGCGTGGGGACGGACAGGCCCTTCGTGGTGCCCCACACGTCGGAGCGGAAGCCCATGCCGAACACCGCCGCCTCGACCGCGGCCGGACACTTGAGCTCGACCTGACCGTCGGGGCGGTCGGCCAGACCCTCGGCCAGGTAGATCTCGAAGGCGCGCGGCTCCCAGTCGGCGAACAGGTCCTTGTCGCGCCAGTTGTCGCGCGCGGCGGCGCGGTCCGGGAACACCTCGCGCCGGCGCGACGCCCGCTCGACCAGCTGGCCGGCGCGCGCCACGCGCTCGGGATCGGGTTCGCCGGTGCGCGGCTCGTGCAGCACCGGGTCGACCAGCACCAGGCGCTCGAAGAGCGCCGGCTCCGCCGCCGCGGCCAGCAGCATCGAGGTGCCACCGAAGGAGTGGCCCAGGCCGAGCGCGATCGGGCAGCCGGCCTCGCCGGTGAGCACGCGTGCGACCGCGGCGAGGTCCGCGCCGAACTCGCCCCAGGCGTAGGCTCCCTCGCCGACCGGCCGCGAGGAGTCACCGTGACCCCGCGCGTCCATCCCGATCACATGGAAGTGTCGGGAGAGCGGACGCGCGACCCCGTCGAGGGTGGCGGCGCAGAAGCCGTTGGCGTGGTGGAGCAGCGCGAGCGGACCGTCGCCGCCCCAGTCGAGCAGCGCGAGCTCCACGCCGCGCTCGGGCAGCGGCAGGCGGCGGCGGGTGACGTTCTCGAGCACGGCGCGCAGTCTCGCGGCGGGGGGCGCCGCCTGCAAGCTACCCTGCCCCGCGTGCTGACCCGCTACGACGACACGCTGCGCTCGCGCGTCCGCGCCCACCTCGAGGCCTTCGAGCGCGCACCCCACGAGCACGACACCCTGCGCGATGCCGCCGTGGCCCTGGC
>CAZZFT010000296.1:0-2783 GCA_964653555.1 uncultured Spirochaetales bacterium
GCACGGTGATCCCGGCGATGTCGGCGCGGTTGGCGCCGATCCGGTCCTGCATCACCGCGCTCTGCTTGCGCTCGATCCAGGTGATCACCGGTGCGATCGCCGCCACCACCACGAGCAGGATGAACAGCGACTTGACCACGACCTCGACGATCACGATCCGCCACCCTCGCCGCCGAGCGGCGCGCCGCCCGGACCCACGGAGTCGAGCGAGGCCCCGGCGAAGGCCGGAACGCTCTGGGCCAGCGCTTTCGAGACCTCGTGCGCGTCGTAGCGTCCGTCGAAGCCCGGCAGGCCGAGGGCCAGACCGAGCGCCGCCAGCACCTCGCCCTCCGAGCGCGCGTCGAAGGCGGGCTCGACCGCGGGCTCCACCCGCTGCACCCGGCCTTCGTGGTTGGTGAGCGTGCCGTGCTTCTCCGCGGCGACGCGTGCCGGGAAGAGGACGTGGGCCACGCGTTGGAGATCGCTGGCGTGGGTGTCGATGGCGATCACGGTGTCGACGCGGGCGAGGGCCCCGACGCCGCCCAGGTAGTCCGGACCCAGGATGTCGTGGCCGAGCACGACGAGACCCTCGACACCGCCGCTGCGGATCCGCTCGCACAGGGACGCCGCGTCGTCGAAGCCGAGCTCGGCGGCTCCGCGGGCGTTCGCCGCCTTCTCGGCCTGGATCAGCAGGGCGTCCGAACGACCCCGCGTCACGGCGACCCCCGACGCCCCGGCGCCCAGCGCGCCGAGGAAGCGGCGGAACACGAACAGATCCTCGTTGGTGGCGTGGGGCGAGGCGATCCCGGCGATCGCGCCGGCGCCCGGCGCCTTGCGCAGGCGGTCGAGCCGCGCCGCCGCCGCCTGGACCGCGGCGTCGAAGCCGGTCGCCTCGGGCACGCCGAGCTCGCCGCGCACCAGCGAGCGCTGCAGGCGGTCGGGCGCGCCGATGCGCTTGTAGCCCATGCGGCCTTCGTCGCAGATCCAGGTCTCGTTCACCGCGTCGTTGCGGCGCGGCAGGTACCGGTAGACCTTGTTGTTGGCGACGCCGAGGTGGACGTTGCAGCCCTTCGAGCAGCCGGTACAGACGCCGGGCACGTCCTCCAGGAACCAGACCCGGATCTTGAACCGGAAGTCCTTGGTAGTCAGCGCCCCGACCGGGCAGATGTCGGCCACATTCATCGAGTAGTCGTTGTCGAGGGGCACGCCGGGAAAGGTCTCGATCACCGAGTGATCGCCGCGCCCCTGCACCACCAGCTCGCCGGTTCCGGGCACCTCGCGGCAGAAGCGCACGCAGCGCCGGCACAGGATGCAGCGCTCCTGGTCGAAGACGATCGTCGGGCCGAGGTCGACGTTCTTCTTCAGCGCGCGGCGCGGCTCCCGCGTGCGCGAGCGCGCCACACCGTACTCGTAGGCGTAGTCCTGGAGCTTGCACTCACCCGCCTGATCGCAGATCGGGCAGTCCAGCGGATGGTTGACGAGCAGGAGCTCCATCACGCCCTCGCGCGCCTGCTGCACGCGGTCGGTGTCGGTGCGAACGACCATTCCGTCGGTCACCGTCGTATTGCACGCGATCTGGAGCTTCGGGACTCCCTCCACCTCCACCTGGCAGAGTCGGCAGGACCCGTCGATCGAGAGCTTCGGGTGCCAGCAGTAGTGGGGCACGTCGATGCCGTTCATCAGCACGCCCACGTCGTCGAGCGCCTGGAGCAGCGTGCGACCCTCGGCGACCTCGAACTCCTGTCCGTCGACGGTGATGCGCGGCATCAGATCTCGAAGCTCGCGGGGAAGGGGCACTTCTTCTCGTGCACGTGGGCCTCGAAGTCGCCCCGGAAGTGGCGCAGCAGGCCCTGCACGGGCCAGGCGGCGGCGTCGGCGAAGGCGCAGATCGTCTGGCCCTCCATCTTGGCGGCCACGTCGAGCAGGACACCGAGGTCCTCCTCGCTGCCGGCGCCGCGCTCGATCCGGTTCACGATCTTGTTCATCCAGCCGGTGCCCTCGCGGCACTGCGTGCACTGGCCGCAGGATTCGTCGCGGAAGAAGTAGGTGATGACGCTGGCCACGCGCACCATGCAGGTGGTCTCGTCCATCACCATGATTCCGCCGGTGCCGAGCATGGTCTTGCGCTCGCGCAGGAACTCGTTGGCCATCGGCACGTCGAGCTGGCCCGCGGGAAGGATCGGCATCGACATGCCGCCCGGGATCACCCCCTTCACCTTGCGCCCGTCCGGGACGCCGCCGGCGTGCTCGAACACGATCTCGTCGAGACGGGTGCCGAGCGGGAGCTCGTAGAGGCCCGGCCGCACCACGTGGCCGGACACGCCGAAGATCGTGGTGCCGGGACTCTTCTCGGTGCCGAAGCCTCGGAACCACTCGACGCCCTTCACCACGATGTGCGGGACGTGGGAGAAGGTCTCGACGTTGTTCACTGTCGTCGGCATGCCGAAGGCGCCGTACTGGGCGGGGAAGGGCGGCTTCTTGCGCGGCTGACCCTTCTTGCCCTCGAGCGACTCGAGCAGCCCCGTCTCCTCTCCGCAGATGTAGGCGCCGGCTCCGCGTTGCAGCACGACGTCGTGGCGGAAACCGGTGCCCATGACGTCGTCGCCCAGATAGCCCTTCGCGTAGGCCTCGTGGATCGCGCGCTGGAGGATCCGCGCAGGCTGGGCGTACTCCCCGCGGATGTAGACGAAGGTCTTCTCGGCGCCCGTGGCCCAGGCGGCGATCAGGATGCCCTCGAGGATCTGGTGCGAGCCGCGCTCGATCAGGATGCGGTCCTTGAAGGAGCCCGGCTCGGACTCGTCGGC
>CAZZFT010000297.1:0-2715 GCA_964653555.1 uncultured Spirochaetales bacterium
CGCCGCGGCTTCGCCTTGGCGAAGGGCGGCAGGTGCCAGGTGACGTCCTCGGCGATCAGCGCTTCGAGGGTGGAGCGGTCCTTCGCGAACATCGCGGGGAAGAGGCGCTCGAGCACCTCGCGCGGGTCGGGCACGCGCTACGCCGCCTCGGCGCCGCGGTAGCGAGCGTGCTCCGCCTCGAGGAAGGCGGTGGCCGCCCGCACGGCGTACTGGCTGCGCACCGAGTGGAAGATCTCGAAGGCGTGCTGTCCTCCCTCGAGCTCCAGGTAGTACACGGGCGCGCGGCTCTTCTCACGCAGCGCGCGCACGAACTCGCGGGCCTCCTCGACGAAGACGAGCGTGTCGTGGGTTCCCTGGATCACCAGGAACGGCGGGGCGTCGGCGGACACGCGCAGGATCGGGCAGAGGGCGTCCCACAGCTCCGGGTTCTCCTCGGGACGGCACTGGAAGACGTGCTTCGCCAGGATGTCCACCATCGACTGACGGCCACGGATGCCGGCGCGGTCGAGGAAGTCGTACACGCCGTAGAAGGGGACGGCCGCCGAGACGCGGGTGTCGGCGTCCTCGAAGCCGGGCTGGAAGGCAGGATCGTTCTGGGAGAGCGCGGCGAGGGCGGTGAGGTGGCCGCCGGCCGAACCGCCGGTCACGCACAGGAAGTCGGGATCGGCGCCGTACTCCGCAGCGTGGGCGCGGATCCAGGCGATGGCGCGCTTCACGTCGACGATCTGCGCGGGGAACGCGGCCTTCGGCGAGAGCCGGTAGTTGATCGCGAAGCAGATCCAGCCGCGGCTCGCGAGGTGAGTCATCAGCGGGGCACCCTGCTCGCGCTTGTCCCCGATCATCCAGCCGCCGCCGTGGATCTGCACCAGGATCGGACGGCCGGACCCCGGCGCCTCGGGCAGCACCACGTCGAGCAGGTTGCGACGGCCCTTGTCGCCGGGGAGCGACTCGCCGTAGGGGATGTCCACGAGGCGGCGCACACCCGGCCGGCGCATCCGGAACGGGCGGGCCAGACCGTGGGTGGGCGACACGTCGCCCTCGATGGCGAGCCCCGTCTCCGCGGCGAAGCGGTCGATCTCCCGTCGCGCTCCCTGGGCCCGAAGGTGCCCCGCCAGCAACACTCCCCAGGCAGTGAGCGACAGGGCGAGCCCGACCACCCCGCGCGGCTCGGCGAAGGCGCCCGCGATCGCGAAGCCGACGGTGACGACGGCGCCGATCGCGATCACCTGGAGTGCGAGCTCGCCCGCCAGCCATCCGGAGAAGAAGTAGACCGGCACCAGCGGACCGATGCGGCGCACCTGGAACCAGGTGGTGGCTGCGACGACGAAGATGAAGATCGAGCCGACGAGGTAGAGGGTGGCTGCCATGGGCCTCCAGTATGCCGGGAACGCGGGGGCGCGCCCGTGCGATCGCGACGAGCCCGGCCCGCGAATCTCCGGTCGCCGCGGGGATGCGCGGAAGTGTAGGCTGGACGCCCGTGACCGTCCGCCGAGCCCGCTGGCTGCTCTTCGTCGCCTTCGCGTGCACCGTTCCGTTTCCGATCCTGGGCCCCTTCGGCGGCTCGGTGCCCGCGGTGCGGCACGTGATCCTGCTGGCGGCGACCGGCGCCGTGGCGCTCGCCGAGGGCGCGGCAGGTCCAGTGCCGGGACTGCTGATCCTGTTCGCCCTGCACGCCGCGGTCACCCTCGCGCTGTGCGGGGCGGCGGCCTGGCTCGGCGCCCTCCTCTCGGCCGCCCTCTCGCCAGCGGCGCGGCGCACGGCGGTGCTCACGGTGGTCGCGGTGCTGGTCGCCACCGCCCTGCTGTTCCCGCTCTACGAGACGCCCTTCGGACGCGCTCCCACCGCGACCCTGGTCGGAGTGCTCTCGTGAGCCAGGCGTTCCTCGCGGCGTGGCTCGCTGTCGCGCTGGCCGCCGCGGCCGGGGCGCGGGCCGTCGAGCTGCCCTTCGCCCGCACCGAGGAGCGCGAGCCTTGCGCGGCCTACGACCCGCTGCGTCAGCCCTTCTTCGGCGACACCCACGTGCACACGACCTTCTCCTTCGACGCCTGGGGTCAGGGAACGCGAGCCGGCCCCCGCGACGCATACCGCTTCGCCCGCGGCGAGGCGATCGGCATGCAGCCCTACGACGCCGACGGCAAAGCCCTCGCGCACATCCAGCTGCGCCGACCGCTCGACTACGCGGTCGTCACCGATCACAGCGATCTGCTGGGCGAGACCCAGATGTGCCAGCACCCGGAGCTCCCCGGCTACGACTCGCTCGTATGTCGGGTCGTGCGGCGCTTCCCGCGGCTCGGCTACGCGCTGGTGAACGGGCAGGTCTACAGCAGCGAGCGTCCCGAGCGCTACTCCTTCTGCGGCGAAGACGGCAAGCTGTGCCGCGAGGCGGGACGCGGTCCCTGGCGGGAGATCCAGGAGGCGGCCGAGGAGTTCTACGACCGCAGTGCGGCGTGTCGACTGACGACCTTCGTCGGCTACGAGTGGACCGGTATGCCGGCCGGCGACAACATCCACCGCAACGTGATCTTCCGCAACGCGATCGCCCAGACCTACCCCACCACCTACATCGAGACGCCGACGCCCGAGGGCCTGTGGAAGGCGCTGGAGAGCGAGTGCCTCGGGGCGGGAAACGGCTGCGACGTGATCGCGATCCCCCACAACTCGAACGTGAGCAACGGGAGGATGTTCACCACCACGCGCCCCGACGGCGCGCCGATC
>CAZZFT010000298.1:0-2643 GCA_964653555.1 uncultured Spirochaetales bacterium
GGACGTCGTGCAGGAGATCCACCAGGCCCTCCACGCGAACGACCCCGCGTACCAGCCCGACTTCGAGGACGTGAACACCACCTTCGGCGCGTGCGTCCCCTTCTACGGCGTCTACGACATCGCCAACCGCTTCCGCCTGCCGAGCTACGAGCGCTTCGCGCCGTTCTTCGGGCGCATGGTCATGAAGAAGCAGCCCCCGGAAGATCCCGAGGCCTTCGAGCGAGCCTCGCCCTCGTGCCAGGTGCGCGAGGACGCGCCGCCCTTCTTCATCGTGCACGGCACCCACGACAGCCTGGCCCCGGTGCAGCAGGCGAGGTTGTTCGCCGCGCTGCTCCGGAAGACGTCCCGCAACCCGGTGGCGTACGCCGAGATCCCCGGGGCGCAGCACGCGTTCGAGGTCTTCCACTCGCTGCGCACGCGCCACGTGGTGCACGCGGTCGAGCGGTTCCTCGCCCACGCGGTCTCGACCCACCGCACCGCACGGAAGGGGCAGGCTGCCTAGAAGGCATCTCAAAAACGTGAGACGCCGTTCGGCGTAGAGGCTACCTTAGCGGGGCCTGTTTCGGCGAACTCCCTGAATTCACTGGCCCCCCGCATGGGGAAGTCGCCGTGGATCTCACGGACACCCAGTGGGCGATCGTAGAGCCCTTGATCCCGCAGCGACGTCGACGTCGTGATGGGAAGGGGCGACCGCCGCGCGATCGGCGCGAAGTGATCAACGGAATCCTGTGGGTGCTTCGCACGGGTGCACCGTGGAAGGATCTTCCGGAGCGCTACCCGCCGTACCAGACGTGCCATCGGCGCTTTCAGGAGTGGTCTCGGAACGGAACGATCGAGCGCGTGCTCCACGCGCTGGCGGCAGACTTGTACCAACGGGGCCGCATCGACATCACGGAGGCCTTCATCGACGGCACCTTCTCGGGGGCCAAAAAGGGGGCTCTGCCGTCGGAAAGACCAAGCGCGGGAAGGGGACCAAGATCATGGCAATTGCAGACCGCTCTGGTCTTCCTGTCGCCGCCTGGATCACGAGTGCTTCGCCAGCGGAGGTCACGCTCGTGGAAGAGACGATCGACCACAGCTTCCTCGACGTCGCTCCCGACCTCTTGATCGGAGACAAGGCCTACGACAGCGACCCTCTGGCGGAACGACTCTGGGAAGAGCGAGGCATCGCGCTCATCGCACCTCACCGGAAGAACCGGACGCGGCCCGCCACCCAGGACGGGCGCCCGCTCCGCCGCTACAAGCGGCGTTGGAAGATCGAGAGGTTGTTCGCCTGGCTCCACAACTTCCGCAGGTTGATCACCCGACACGAGCGCCATGCCGAGAACTTCCTGGCGTTCCTACAGCTCGGGTGCGTGTGTATCCTGCTCAGGCGTTTTTGAGATGCCTTCTAGGGAATGCGACCGACCCGCGGAAGAAACCGCCCCGCGGTACGAGCGTACTCGCAGTAGGCGAGACCGTGTCTGCGGGCGAGGTAGGGTTCTTCGACCCCACGCACTTGGAGTTGTATGCCAAATGCGAGCACAACCGCCGCTGCGAGAGAGATAACGCTCGGGACAAGGCAGAAGAGCCCCAAGGCGAACAGGAGCATGCCGCTATAGATCGGATTCCGAATTTGGCCAAACAGGCCGTGCCTGACCAAGGGGGTCGTCTCGGCTGGATCTACACCGACCCGCCAGGAATCGCCCATCTGGAACTCGGCCCACACCGCGAGCGCGATGCCGAAGCACGCCAACAGGAGACCGAGAACTTGGATGGCGGCACGATCGAAGAGGGAAATCGGTGCGGCCAAGCCGACCATCGTGCAGCCGGGTGACGCGAGCAAACCGACAACACCGATGACGAGAAGCGCGCCCGCGAACTTCTCGAGCGGACGGGCGTCGCGTGCCGGTCGCCGAAAGCCGAAATCTCGCGTACGCCGATACTGGGCGAAGCTACGGCAACCAACTGCGAAAAGAAGGAAGATGGCGCTGAGAGACAATGCTGCCTTGGGCATAGGCTCCTCTCCGCGCCGCCCAACGGATCAGGCGCTCAGCTGCGGCCAACAGCGCCTCCGAGGCAGAGCGAGCACCGATGTGAATGCCGAAAGGCTGCCAACCGCAATTGAAAGGCGCTGTTGGTCGTCAGCTGCAGTGCCTTGTTGGGCAGCCACGCGCTCTACCCGACGGACTTGGGCGGAGGGTAGTATGCTCGGATACCGAATAGCCGTGCTGTGGGTGCTACGAGAAACGCCACAGCCTTCTGCAACCAGATGGGCGGGCCCGCCAGGTTCCCAACCGTCTTGAAGCGGCTGGTGAAGACAATCATCTGGATGGTACTCGCGGCGCCCATGCCACCGACCCGACCGATCTGAACGAATTGACTGTCCAACAGCAGACCGGCCCCAGCAAGCTCTTCCCACGGCCCGTCTTCTGTCGGCTCAAATCGGGAGATCATGTAGGCTGGACTGTCCGACGTGTTCTGGAATGCGTGGGCCGAACCCGGCTCAGCGACGATCTCGTCCCCCGCCCTCGCCAGGTATTCTTCGCCGTCGATGACGAACCGAATCTCTCCGTCGACGACGCGGAAGATCTCGCGGTCGTGGGAATGCACGTGAGGAATGTCGATCGGACCTCCTCCGGGCTGTACAAAGTTGTCCCACTC
>CAZZFT010000299.1:0-2611 GCA_964653555.1 uncultured Spirochaetales bacterium
GAGTGGGGCTACTCGAACCGGGTCGTCGATCTCGCGCGCGTGGTCGGAAGCTGACGTCCGCGTGGCGGTGCTCGGCCTCGACGCGCTGATCGCGCGCGGCGTGCACGGAGAGCGCGTCTTCGTGCGGGCGGATCTCAACGTGCCGCTCCGGGACGGTGTGATCTCCGACGACACGCGCATCCGCGCCTCGCTGCCGACCCTCCAGCGCCTGCTGAGCGCCGGGGCGCGCGTGGTGGTGGCCTCGCACCTGGGGCGCCCAAAGGGCCGCGCGAAGCCCGAGTTCTCCCTGCGTCCGGTGGCACCGCGTCTGGCGGAGCTCCTGGGCACGGGCGTCGCCTTCTGCGGGGAATGCGTCGGCGACGAGGCGCGGCGCGCCGTCTCCGAGCTCGGGTCGGGGCAGGTGCTGCTGCTCGAGAACCTGCGCTTCCACGCGGGCGAGGAGGCGAACGATCCCGACTTCGCGAAGGCGCTGGCCCAGCTCGCCGACCTCTACGTGAACGACGCCTTCGGCACCGCCCACCGCGCCCACGCGTCCACCGTCGGGATCACCGAGCACGTGCCGGTGGTGGCCGCGGGCGCCCTGCTCGCCAGCGAGCTCGAGCACCTCCGCGTAGTGCGCGATCCCCAGCGGCCTCTGATGGTCGTCCTCGGCGGAGCGAAGGTCTCCGACAAGCTCGCCGTGATCGAGGCGCTCGCCCCCCACGCCGACGTGCTCGCGATCGGCGGGGCGATGGCGTACACGTTCCTGGCGGCGCGTGGCCTCCCGACGGGCAGCTCTCTCGTCGAGCCGGAGCGTGTCGAAGATGCCCGGCGTGTGCTGCGTGCGGCGGAGGAGAAGGGACGAACGCTGCTACTCCCCACCGATCACGTCGTCGCCCAGCGCATCGCCGCCGACGCCGAGACGCGCGTTGTGGCGGAGATTCCCGACGGATGGATGGGCGTGGACATCGGACCCGCCACCGCCAAACGCTACGCGAAGGCGATCGCCGAGGCGCGCACCGTCTTCTGGAACGGCCCAATGGGCGTGTTCGAGATCCCCGCCTTCTCCGAGGGCACGGCCCGGATCGCCCGGGCTGCCGCGGAGGCCGACGCTATCACCGTCGTGGGCGGCGGCGACTCCCTGGCCGCCGTCAACCAGCTCGGTCTCGGCGATCGCATCACCCACCTATCGACCGGCGGGGGCGCCTCGCTCGAGTACGTCCAGGGACTCGTGCTGCCCGGCGTCGCCGCGCTGGAGCGCTGAATGCGGCGACCGATCCTCGCGGCGAACTGGAAGATGCACAAGACGACGGGAGAGGCCGAGGCCTTCGCCGCGAGCTTCGTACCGCTCGTCGCCGACGCGGTCGACGTGGACATCGTGCTCGCCCCGCCCTTCACCGCTCTCGATCGCCTCGGGCGCGCCCTGGCGGGCTCCAACGTGATGCTGGCCGCCCAGAACGCCAATCCCGAGGAGAAAGGTGCCTACACGGGTGAAGTGGCGCCCGGCATGCTCGCCGACGTCGGCTGCCGCTACGCGATCGTCGGCCACAGCGAGCGCCGCACGCTCTACGGCGAGGGAGATGCCCTGGTCGCGCGAAAGGCGGCGGCGCTGTTCGCCGCGGGCCTGGTGCCGATCGTGTGCGTCGGGGAGTCCCTGGAGCAACACGAGGCCGGCCGCACGTTCGAGGTGGTGAGCGCACAGCTCGCCGGGAGCCTCGCCGAGCTGCCCCGCGATCGCGCCGCCGAGGTCGTCGTCGCCTACGAGCCCATCTGGGCGATCGGCACCGGCAAGACCGCCACGCCCGAGACGGCTCAGCAGGTACACGCCTTCGCGCGCGAGCAGCTCCGCGGGCGCTTCGGGGCCGCGGGAGACGCGATCCGGATCCAGTACGGGGGCTCGGTGAAGCCCGACAACGTGGACGAGCTGATGGCCCAGGCCGACATCGACGGCGCCCTCGTGGGGGGCGCCAGCCTCGATCCCGAGGCATTCTCCCGCATCATCCACTTCGAGAAGCGCTAGCCTGAGCGGCCCCCGGATTCGAGGAAGGAACGAGATGAGTGCCGTCATCACCGTGCTCCACGTGATCGTCTGCTTCTTCCTGGTGATCGTCGTGCTTCTCCAGCGCGGCAAGGGTGCCCAGGTGGGTGCGGTGTTCGGCGGTGGGGGCGGCGCCACGATGTTCGGCGGCCGCGGCGCGGGAAACTTCCTGACCAAGCTCACGACGGGAGCGGCGATCGTCTTCATGCTGACCAGCCTCTCGCTGTCGTACCTCGGCATCACCCGCGGCAGCGAGCGCCTGTTCGACGACGGCGCGATCGAGGAGCAGACCACCGAGCCCCCGGCGACCGACGTGTTCAAAGAGGTCGAGCCCTCCCCGGCTCCTCCGGCCGCGACCGCGCCGGCCCCGAGCGAGGCCGGCGCCGGCGAAGCGACACCGGTCGCTCCCGAGGTCCCCGCCTCCTGAGCGTGCGCCGACCTCCGGGTCGGGAAAGACCGATGGTTCCACGGGGGGCGTTCGGTATGCTCGGCGCCCTGCGGATCGACGCGGCAGTGGCGGAATTGGTAGACGCACCAGCTTGAGGGGCTGGCGGGGGCAACCCCGTGGAGGTTCGAATCCTCTCTGCCGCACCA
>CAZZFT010000300.1:0-2557 GCA_964653555.1 uncultured Spirochaetales bacterium
TGGCGGCCATCGGCGAGCGGCTGCTCGACGCGACCCGCGAGATCTCGCGCGCCGAGCGGCCGACCTGGACCCCGACGAGCCGTGGTGTGCCGTCCCGCTCCGGATCCCGATCGGATGGCAAACTCGTGACGATGCCGGGGCTGCAGATGACGTCGCCTTCTGGAACAATGCGCGGTCCAGCGGCGCGCGGCCCAGTCGGTGGCGTGCGTCGAACACGCGATGGAGGCGACTGAGTGATCCCCGTGACCCGACTCGCACTTGCGATCTGCGCGGTACTGACCTGGCCCCTGCTTTCGACCGCCCAGATTCCCCCGGAGCTCGTGACGCCGGACAAGGCGGAGACGCGCATCGGCGCACTGGAGTTTCGGGACGGCCAGCCGACCCAGGCGACACGCGACGAGGTCTACGACAACCTGGACTTCATTCACGCGTTCCGCGCGTTCGCCGACACCCTGCAGGGCGTGAGCATCTACGCCGTCCGCAAGGGCCTGCAGGACATCGGTGTCAAGGACAACGAGGTCGTCGTCTTCTCGAAGCTGATGGATGCCAAGTCGCTGTTCCTCACGGCCAATGCCGACACGATCTACGTGATCGGCGGCCTCGACCTGACGAAGGGCCCCGTGGTCATCGAGGTGCCGCCGCAGGTTCTCGGCACGGTCCAGGACGCCTGGTTCCGCTGGGTCATCGACGTCGGCCTGCCCGGACCCGACCGCGGCGAAGGCGGCAAGTACCTGATCGTGCCGCCGGGCTACGAGGGCGATCTGCCGGAAGGGGAATTCAACGTCGCACACTCGCGATCCAACCACGGTGTCTGGTTCGCCCGGGCGTTCCTGGAGGACAACAGCGATCCCAAGCCGACGGCAGAGAGGATCCGGAAGTTCACCAAGATCTATCCCTACGAGCCCGGAGGCGTCGGCACACCCATCGCCGAGTTCCTGGAGGGCAAGGCCAAGCTCGGTCGGATCACTCCCCCGCCGGAGACCGTCTTCCATGAGGGCAGCGGGAAGGTGATGAACACCATTCCGCCGAACGACTGGACCTACTACGAGATGCTGAACGAGGTCGTGCAGCAGGAGCCGGCCACCTCGCTCGACCCCGAGCTGATGGGGCCGATCGCCGCGATCGGAATCGTCAAGGGCAAGCCGTTCGCGCCCGACGCGCGCATGAAGAAGATCCTCACGGAGGCCCTCGCAGTCGCCAACGCGACGTCGCGCACCCTGTTCATGAGCCCGCGTGATCGCTCCTGGTACTACTACCCCGACTCCAACTGGCAGAACATGCTGTTCGAGACCGGCTACGAGTTCGAGACGCCGATTCCGCTGATCACGAAGGAGGGCGTCAAGCCCTTCCCGACGACCGGGTATCGACAGCTGGACGCGCGTCAAGCCTTCTTCTATGGCGTGACCGGGATCACCCCGGCGATGGCCATGCGCCTGCCCGGCATCGGCTCGACGTATCTGTGGACCATGGTGGACGCCAATGGGAACTACTTCGACGGCTCGAAGACCTACAAGGTCACGCTGCCGAAGAACGTTCCGGCCGAGAAGTTCTGGTCGTTCACGCTGTACGACCCGATGACCCGGTCGATGCTCGACACGCCCCAGCGCTACCCGCGCGCGGGCAGTCAGAGCTACCCGTCGCCGGCCGCGGAGCCGAACCGCGACGGCTCGACGACGGTGTACTTCGGCCCCGAGCAGCCCAAGGACGTGAAGCGCGGCAACTGGATCCAGACCACGCCGGGCAAGGGCTTCATCCCGGCGCTGCGCCTGTACAGCCCGCTGGAGCCGTTCTTCGCCAAGAAGTGGCGACCGACCGAGGTTGAGCTGGTGGACTGACCTGCGCTCGCAGGTCGTTAAGGTGTCTTGCCCCGTGGTCGGCCGAGCGGGCCTGCTCCAAGAGGGGTTCGCTCCGCCACACAGAACCGGGCGCCGTCGCTACGGAAGTCGCTACGGAATCGCGGGGCCGGGATCGCCCGGGGAGTGATGGGGGATCGGTGCCCCCTGGTGATCATCTCAGAGCCAATCAGCATGGTAGGCTCGCGGGCGGCCGGCAGCTCCATGCTGGTCCGCTGGGCGGTGAGGCCGAATGCGACGTTCTTGGAAGCCAGCGATCGCAGTCCCCATTGGGCTTCTTATAGTCGGCTGTCGGGTCGTCTGGGTCCATCCGGAGGCTTCTGCGGAGAAGTACGAGACGGACGTTGCTCACTGCAAGTATGGCCTGACGGCTGTGGATCTGAACCGCACCATCCAGGCCGGCAAGGCACTCCCGCCTCACAACAGGAACTGGAAGCAGTGCATGCAGCTCCTCGGGTGGTCCACCGAGACGAAGCCGCGCGCTCATCGGTTGTGGGATAGGTCGTAGATCGCGCTGGCGGTCATCGGTCATACGGGGAGATCAATCCGTTGGGCGGCACGGTGGATCTCGATTACCTCGCAGAGAGCATCTCTGCTCTGTATCACGCGGTAGTCCAGCGCCCGCCGCGGGGCAGCACGGTTGACATAACCCTGCTTCTCGGCGCTGGCGCGAATCCAGAGCTGATACTGCCTATCCTCGACCG
>CAZZFT010000301.1:0-2540 GCA_964653555.1 uncultured Spirochaetales bacterium
CTGCGGATCCCGCTTCACGCCGAGACCCTCGTCGTACATGCTGCCCAGGGCTCCCTGGGCCTCCGGGTCTCCGCTCTCCGCCGCCTTGCCGAGCCAGCGGGCCGCCTCGTCCAGGTCCTGGGGCACGCCCACGCCCTCGCGGTAGAGGAGCCCCAGCCTGGTCTGGGCGGTCGCGTCGCCCTTCTCCGCGCCCTCGCGGTAGATCGCCACCATCTGGCGGGCATCGCCGGCACCCGCGTAGGTGCCGGCCTCGAGCTGGGACAGCACCTGGGCGGCCTGGCCGTTGCCCCCCTCGGCGGCGCGGCGCAGCCAGCGGGCGGACTCGGCCAGGTCCCGCTCGACTCCGTTTCCGCTCAGGTAGAGCAGACCCAGATTCACCTGCGCGATCACATGACCGTCGTCGGCGGCGGCGCGGTACAGGCGCGCGGCCCGGGCCAGATCGCGCTCCACACCGTTCCCCGTCTGGTAGTCGTAGGCGAGCGCGGCCCGGGCGGAGAGGAGGGCGTCCCCGGCGTCCGGGTAGCCCCTGGCGTGGGCGCGCTCGAGCCACTCGATGGCCAGCTCCAGATCCCGGGGCGCGCTCTGATGGATCGCGCCCAGGTTGTAGGCTGCCGCGGCGTTGCCCTGCTCGGCCGACTTCCGGAGCCACTGGAGCGCCCGGTCGCGGTCCCGCGCGACGCCCTGGCCGTGGTAGTAGCGAAGGCCCATCTGGAGCTGGGCCTCCGCGTCGCCGGCCTCGGCGCGCTCGTGCCAGATCTCGGCCTGACGCTCCTCCTCCGTCTCCGCCCGTGCCGTCTGGGACAGCGCGGTGAAGGCGACGGCGGTCAGAAGGGCGAGCCAGCGCACGGGTGGGCCTCCCGGCCATTATCCAACGCCGGGAGCGACGAGAAAAGGGCGGCGCGAGCCCGGTCGCGCGGGCTCCGCCCTCACCGCAGGCGGAAGCGGATCGGTGCGCTCTCGATCCCGCCGTGCTTGTTGCTCCGCGCGTAGCGGGGCGGTCCGGTGGGCTCGAGGTCCGTCCAGCGCGCCAGCACCTCTTCGAGCAGGATCCGCATCTCCCGGCGGGCGAGGTGGGCGCCCAGGCAGACGTGCTCCCCGAGGTTGAAGGCGAGATGCGGATTCGGTCTCCGGCGCAGGTCGAGCGCGTGCGGGTCCGCGAAGACGGACGCGTCCCGGTTGGCGGACGGGTACCAGAACGTGACCTTGTCACCGGGCGCGAGCGCGTTCCCGGCGAGCTGCGCGGGCTTCGTGACCGTCCGGCGGTTGTAGGTCACCGGGCTCACCCAGCGCAGGAGCTCCTCGATGGCGGTCGGCCAGAGGTCCGGAGACTTTCGGAGCTCCTCGGCCTCGCCGGGGCGGTCGATCAGGGCGAGGAGCGAGCCGCTGAGCGCATTGCGCGTCGTCTCGCTGCCGGCGCTCCAGAGCAGGCTGAAGAATCCCGCGAGCTCGACGTCGGACAGGGACGGCCTCTCGCCCGTCGCCGTCGGGGTCTTCGAGTGGACCACCGTCGACAGGATGGAGTCGTCGGGGATCCGCTTCTTCTCCTCGATCAGCGCCTCGCCGTACCTGCGCAGCGAGACCTGGGCCTCCAGGCGCGCCGGCACCTCGGCCGGTGTGCCCGCCGGTCTCAAGGTCGCGATCGCCCAGTCGAAGAGCCGGTGGCGGTCCTTTGCGGGAACGCCGAGCATGTCGGCGATGACCCGAAGGGGGAGCTCGCGAGCGACGTCGGTCGCGAAGTCGCACTCCCCGGCACCGGACACTGCGTCGAGAATGGCGTGCGTGCTCGTGCGAATGCGCTCTTCGATGCGGGCGAGCGCGCGCGGCGTGAACGCGCCGCTGATCACGCCGCGAAGCCGCCGGTGCGTCGCACCGTCGGACATGTTGATGAGCGCGCCCACCGCCACGCCGCGGGGAAGATCCTCGATCAGGGTGCCGCCGCCCGCCCGGCTGCCCCCCGACTCGGACGAGTTGGTCTCGACGTCGCGCACCACCTCGAGCGTGTGCGCGTGGTCGACGACCGCCCAGAACCCCTCGCCGTCGAGCGAAAGGTCGCTCGGCGGCTGCCACCAGACGGGGGATTCCTTCCGCAGCGCGTCGAAGCTCCGGTGCGGGAAGCCGCGCTCGAAGACGCCCAGGTCGTTCAGGTCGATTCCCGCGATCTCCATCCGCCCCGCTCTCCCGCCCGACACCTGGGCGTCGCGACGCCCTCACGAACACTACCACTCCGGTGATGGCGTCCGGCGACCCGCGCGCCGTATGATGCGTCGATGGAGTTCGGCCTCGCCCCGGTCCAGTCCGAGCCGACCTTCGAGCCGATGCTTTCGCAGGCGCGCCTCGCCGAGTCGCTCGGGTTCTCGGTGCTGTGGGCACACGAGCACCACTCGAAGGCGATGATGTACCCCGACCCGCTGCTGGCGCTGGCGGCCATGGCCGGGGCGACCGAGCGGATCGGCCTCGGCACCAACATGCTGCTGCTGCCGATCCACCACCCCGTGCGCGTGGCGCAGGAGGCCGCGATGGTGGACGTGCTGTCCCACGGC
>CAZZFT010000302.1:0-2521 GCA_964653555.1 uncultured Spirochaetales bacterium
CTGATGGGTCCGGCCGGCTCGGGCAAGAGCTCGCTGGTCGAGCGCCTCAAGCGGGGCCTCGAGGAGCTGCCACCGATCTACGTGATCGAGGGCTGCCCGATCTACGAGCAGCCGCTGCACCTGATTCCGCGCCACCTGCGACCGGCGTTCGAGGAGATGCTCGGGGTCAAGATCGAGGGCGACCTCTGCCCGGTCTGCCGCTATCGCCTGATGGACGAGTTCAGCGGCCGCTATGAAGAGGTGCCGGTCCGCACCGTCAGCTTCTCCAAGCGTGGCCGGCGCGGGATCGGCGTGGTGCCGCCGGTCGATCCCAACAACCAGGACACCTCGGTTCTGATCGGCTCGGAGGACATCTCCAAGCTCGACCGCTTCTCCGAGGGCGATCCGCGGGTGCTCGAGCTCAACGGCGCCTTCAACGTCGGCAACCGCGGCATGGTCGAGTTCATCGAGGTGTTCAAGAACGAGACCGAATATCTGCACACCATGATCACCGCGACCCAGGAGAAGTTCGTCCCGGCGCCGGGTCGCCACGGCACGATCTACGTCGACACCTGCATCGTCGCCCATTCCAACGAGGCCGAGTGGCAGAAGTTCAAGGCCGACCACACCAACGAGGCGATCCTCGACCGGATCGTGGTGGTCAAGGCGCCCTACAACCTTCGGTTGTCGGAGGAGGTCAGGATCTACCAGAAGTTCCTGGCGGGCTCGAAGTTCAACGCCTGCATCTCGCCGCACACCCTCGAGATCGCCTCGATGTTCGCGGTCCTGACCCGGCTCGAGCCGACCGCCAAGTGCGATCTGATGACCAAGCTCCGGCTGTATAATGGCGAGGAGGTGGTCGAGAAGGGCCGGACCAAGAAGCTGTCGGCGCGCGAGCTGCACGAGGACGCCAAGCGCGAGGGCATGTTCGGGATCTCGACCCGGTTCATCATGAAGGCGCTCGACACTGCGCTGAGCCAGAACCCGCGGTCGATCCATCCGATCAGCGTCCGCGAGGCCCTGATCAACATGGTCAAGGAGGCCGACCTCGCCGAGGACGTCAAAAAGCAGTACCTCGAGCACCTGCAGGACACCCTGCACAAGGGCTACCTGGAGCTGCTCGAGAAGGACATCACCAAGGCGTTCATCTACTCCTACCGGGAGCAGGCGGAGACGCTGTTCCAGAACTATCTGGATCATGCCGAGGCCTACGTCACCAAATCCAAGGTGCGCGACCACAACACCCGCGAGGAGCTGCAGCCGGACGAGGCGTTCCTGAAGTCGATCGAGGAGCAGATCGCGATCATCGGCTCGGCGGCGGACGGCTTCCGGCAGGAGGTGATCGCCTACCTCTGGGCGAGCTCACGGCGCGGCGAGAAGATCACCTACACCGCCTACGAGCCGCTCAAGGAGGCGATCGAGCGCAAGCTGATGAACTCGGTGCGCGAGCTGTCGCGGATCGTGACCAAGGCACGCACGCGCGACGAGGAGCAGCAGCAGAAGTACGACACCATGGTCAAGAACCTGATCGAAGGGGGCTATTGCGCGGACAGCATCGACGTGATCCTGAAGTACGCCGCCAATCACCTCTGGCGTGATTGACGGCGGCCGCCGATCCGTCGGCAGCTGACGCGCCAGGCAGCGAACCGGATGGCAATCTTCCGACCTTACTCGTCCTCGGACGCGCTCCGCTCCGACCGCAGCGCCGGTGATCGCCAGCGCCATCGGGAGAAGCTCCGCGAGGCGATCCGCGACAACATCGCCGACATCATCTCTGAGGAATCGATCATCGGCCGCGACCGGGACCGGATCATCAAGGTCCCGATCCGGGGTATCCGCGAATACCGCTTCGTGTACGGCGACAACCAGCCGCAGGTCGGCTCGGGCGACGGCGAGACCGAGCCCGGCCAAGTGGTCGGCAAGGCGCCCAAGGACGGTGAGGGCGCGGGCCGCGCCGGCGATCAGCCGGGCATCGACTACTATGAGACCGACGTCACCCTGGATGAGCTGATCGAGATCATGTTCGAGGATCTCGAGCTGCCCGACATGGAGCGCAAGATCCTGCGCGAGGTCGAGTCCGACCGGATCGCCAAACGCAAGGGCTACCGCAAGTCCGGCGTGCGCGTCCACCTGGATCGCCGGCGGACCGCCAAGGCGCGCATCCGGCGCAAGGTCGCGACCCGCGGCGGCGCGCCCACGCCGGCCGAGCGGCCGCGCACCGCGCTCGGCGATACCGGCGAGGAGCGCTTCCCATTCCGGCGCGAGGACCTGACCTACAAGCGCCTGGTCGAGGACACCCGCGAGGAGTCGAACGCCGTCGTCCTGTGCATCATGGACACCTCCGGCTCCATGGACAGCATGAAGAAATACCTGGCGCGCAGCTTCTTCTTCCTCCTCTACCAGTTCGTCAGCACCAAATATCAGAACGTCGAGCTCGTCTTCATCGGCCATCACACCCAGGCGCGCGAGGTGACCGAGGAGGAGTTCTTCCACAAGGGCGAATCGGGCGGCACGCTGATCTCCTCGGGCTACCACAAGGCGC
>CAZZFT010000303.1:0-2499 GCA_964653555.1 uncultured Spirochaetales bacterium
TCCCGAGCTGCTGGTTCTCCTGCTGGCGGAGGAAGCCCGCGCAGTAGTTCATCGCGATGCCGACGCGGCGCTCGCCGGTGCGATTCGCGCCGCCGCCGTGCCAGAGGCTTCCGTGCCAGACGAGCACGCTGCCGCGGCGCATCTCGGCGGGCACGCTGGGAACGTCGCTCCCGTAGCTGGGAGACGGGCGTCGATGCGACCCAGGTACCACGCGCGTCGCGCCGTTCGCCTCGGTGAAGTCGGTCAGCGCCCACATGCTGTTGCAGATGATCGCCTCGTGGGGCTTCGCCAGGGGGATCACCATGTCGTCGGCGTGGATCGGCTGGGCCTTCTCGCCGGGACCGATGGCGATCGAGGAGAGCGAAGAGACCAGGCAGCCCGGGTCGAGCACGCTCGACGATCGGCAGGACGCTCGCGTGCACTGGAATCCGCTCGTAGAGCGCCCCGTGGGCGAGCAGGTTGTAGATGCGGACGGTGCGCGTGCCCTCGAAGTCGTTGTACGCCGCAGCGACGTCGAGCTCGCGCTCCAGGCGCAGGAGGTCCTCGGCCAGGGCGCTCACCAGGTCCGGCTCGATCGCGTCTTCGACGATCGTGAAGCCGACCCGGGCGATCTCCTCGACGTGGCGATCCAGCGGGCCGCCGGCGCAAGGACGCTCCATCACGCGTCCACGGCCGCGTTCTTCTCCTTGAGCCGCTTGAGCAGCCCTTCGGGCCCTCCCTGGTTCATGACCTCGCGGAACTGGTCGCGGAAGTTGGCGACCAGGCTGATCCCCTCGATCACCACGTCGATGATTCGCCAGCTCCCGTCCTTTCCCTTGCGCATCCGGTAGTCGACGATCGCCCCGTCGTTCTCGCCGCCGACGATCTTCGTCTTCACCAGCACGTCGCCCCGCGGCTTCGGCTCCTCGCCGATCACGATCACGTTCTCCTGCTGGTAGCGGTCCAGGCGGTTTCCGTAGTCGTTCGCCAGGTAGGTGGTGAACTGGTCGACGAACTCGTCGCGCTCGGTCGTGTCGAGGCGCTTCCAGTCGCGGCCCAGCACCAGCCGCGCCATCGTCTGGAAGTCGAAGCGCGCGTGGGCGATCTTCTCCAGCTCGACGCGCCGCTCCGCAGTGGTGCGCGACGGGTCCCTCAGGATCCCGAGCACCTGCGTGACCGTCTGCTCGATCATCTGCTGCGCCCCGGGAGCCTCGGCCAGCGCCGGGAGGGCCGCGAGCAGCGCCGCGAGCGCGACGGCCCGCCTACTCGACCGGCTCCTGGTCATCGCCTTCCTCGAAGTAGTACAAGTCCTCATCCTCTGCCTCCGGCTCCTCGGCGCGATCGCGAACCTGGTTGGCCCGGTATTGTACGTAGGCGCTGCGCACGGCAGCATAGAAGTCGAACGCCGACTCGCGCTCGGCGCGCACCGTCTCCAGGGCGAGCGAGCGCGAGTTGAGCAGCCGCGTGGCCGTCGCGGAATACGAGACGTAGAAGGGGATGTAGTACACCTCCGGCGAGAACACGAACGAATCGACGGCCAGCCCGAGGGTATCGCGCGGATCCGAGGGTCCGAGCACGGGCAGGACCAGGTAGGGTCCCGGGGGCGAGCCCCAGACGCCGAGGGTCTGGCCGAAGTCCTCGTCGCCGCTCGGGAGGCCCGCGTCGGTCGCCGGATCGAAAAAGCCGGCGATCCCGAAGGTGGTGTTGATCAGGAAGCGGCCGAAGTCGTCGCCCGCCTTCCGGGGCTTGCCTTGGAGCAGGTCGTTCGCGATCCGCCGGGGCGTGCTCACGTTGTCGAAGAAGTGCTGGATCCCGCGCTGGGCGGGATCGGGCACCACCGTGTCCCAGGCGGTCGCCAGCGGCTCGATCAGCCAGTGGTCGGCGAATTCGTTGAAGGCGAAGATGGCGCGGTTGAAGCCTTCCCACGGATCGTGGACTCCGCGGCTCCCGGAGCTGGAATCGGACGCTTCGACGCCCGCCTGCGCGGATTCTTCGGCGCGAGCGGAGCCGCTCGCAGCCAGCGCGCAGAGCAGTGGCAGCAGCGCACCGAGGGGCGCGGCGCCGTTTCGCCGGCGTCGGGTCACTCGGACTCGATCCCCGAATTGTGGACGAACTTGCCGATCAGCCGCTCGATCGAGATGGCGCTCTCGGTGTACTGGATCTCGTCGCCCCCCGCGAGCAGATCGTCCTCGCCGCCGGGCTCGAGCGCGATGAACTGGTCGCCCAGCAGGCCCTGGGTGCGGATCGCCGCGGAGGAGTCGACGGGCAGATGGAGGTCCGCGTCCACGTCGAGGGAGACCCGCGCCCGCAGCAGGTCGTCCAGGCCGATCGTGCGCACCTGCCCGACAGTCACCCCGGCCACGGCAACCGGCGCGCGCGGCTTGAGACCGCCGACCTCGTCGAAGGTGGCGTAGAGCAGGAGACCGCCGGGCGTCCCGTAGCCGACGCCGCCCACCCGGATCGAGAGGTAGGCGATCGCGGCGAGGCCCAGGGCCACGAACAGGCCGACGATCAGGTCGC
>CAZZFT010000304.1:0-2484 GCA_964653555.1 uncultured Spirochaetales bacterium
CGATGGGGGACGTCTCGTGAGCCTCGGTGTACTCGACCTGGTGTTCCAGGCGAGCTTCATCGTCCAGCTCGTCCTTCTGGGCTTGATCACGCTCTCGATCCTGTCGTGGGCGGTGATCGCGTTCAAGATGCGCGAGCTGCGGCGCGCGCAGCAGGATAGCGAGGCTTTCCTGGAGGTCTATCACTCTGGCTCGCTCGACGAGGCCTACTCGGCCGCGAAGGATCTGGACAGCAGTCCGCTGGCCGCGATCTTCCTCGCCGCCTACAACGAGCTGCGCCGCCTCGCGCGCTCCAGCGGCGGCCCGGTCACGCTCACCGAGCCCCATCTCTCGATGCTCGAGCGGAACGTGATCTGGTCGAGCAGCCGGGAGGGCCTGCGACTGGAGCGGGGCTTCTCCTTCCTCGCCACCACCGGCAGCGCCGCGCCCTTCATCGGCCTGTTCGGCACCGTCGTCGGCATCATCAACGCCTTCGAGGGAATCGGCCGCGCTGGCTCGGCGAGTCTCGCCGTCGTGGCGCCGGGCATCGCGGAGGCGCTGATCGCGACCGCCGTCGGCCTGTTCGCCGCGATCCCCGCGACGATCTTCTACAACCACTTCATCGGCCGCCTGCGCGGCATCACCGCCTCGATCGACCTCTTCGCCGCCGAGTACGAGGGGGACCTCCGTCGCCTCGCGGGCGTGGCCCAGCGTCAGGCGAGCTAGCCGTGCCCGCGCTGCGACCCGGTTCGGCCCAACGCCCGATGGCCGAGATCAACATCACGCCTTTCGTGGACGTGGTCCTGGTCCTGTTGATCATCTTCATGGTGACCGCTCCGATGATGCAGCAGGGCATCGATGTGGATCTCCCCGAGACCACGACCCAGAACCTGCGCGTGCGCGACGAGCCGCTGATTATCACCGTGAAGAAGGGCGGCACCTACTACCTGGCCAATACCGAGGTAACCGAGAAGGAGCTCGGCGCCAAGCTGCAGGCGATCCTCGCGGGCCTCGATGACAAGGGGGTGTTCCTGCGCGCCGACCGCAAGGCCGACTACGGAGCCGTGGTGAAAGCCCTGGCTGCGGCTCGGCTCGCGGGGGCCACGAAGCTCGGCATGGTGACCGAGCCCGAATGACAAGAACGGAGTGAAGTCCTGGCGAGCGAAGGCGGAGAGAGGCCGCCTGCGCGGCGTGAATTCCGACGCATGGTGGTGTGGTCGGCCCTGGTGCACATGGGGGCGCTGGGGCTGGTGCTCGTGACACCGGCAGACGATCACCGCTCCCCGCCCCGGGTGATCAGCGTGGAGCTCCTGGGCTCGCCCCCCTCGGCCGCGCCGGCCCGACCCGCCCCCGCGGCGGCAAAGCAGAAGGCACTGCCGCCCCCTCCCGCGCCCCCGAAGCCCAAGCAGGTCGTCCTGCCCGAGAAGCCCCAGGCTCCGAAACCCCAGGCGAAGGAGAAGGCGAAGCCCCGGGAGCAGGAGGTGTTCCACGAGCCCGAGAAGAAGGAGGAGAAGAGCCTGGAGGAGCTGCTGGCCGAGATGCGCGACGAGGCCGGGGAGGCCGAGACCCCTGCGCCCGCCGAGGCGGCGGAGCCGGTCGACACGGCGATCGCCCCGAGTCCCGGATCGACGAGCGGAACGGGCGACCCCCTGTCGCCCGAGGAGCGCGACTGGCACATGCGCGTGAAGCGGAGGATGAAGGGGATCTGGGTGGTGCCGCCCGGCTTCCGCACCCAGGCGCTGGTGACGCGCGTGATCGTTACGCTCGACGCCTCCGGCAACATCCTCGGTGAGCCCCGGATCACCCAGCGCTCCGGAAACCCCTGGTTCGACGAGGGCGTGGTGCGCGGCCTCAGCAAGGCAAGCCCCTTGCCGCCGCCGCCCGAGCCCGGAGATTGGCCGATGCAGTTCGAGCCCGGAGACAGCCTGTGACACGAACGATTGTGAATGCCGCCATCGCGCTCGCGCTTCTCGCGGCGTCGCCCATCCGCGCCGAGCGAGCCGCAGTGGTGATCACGCCCGGTGGCGAACAGACCTACCGGATCGCGGTGCAGCGCTTCGCCGACGGATCGTCCCCGCCGGACGCGCGGATGATCGACGCGTTCCGCGCCAAGCTGATCGAGTCGCTCGAGTACTCGAGCGTGTTCCGCGCCGTCGACGACGCCGCGTTCCTGGGCCCGGTCACCACGCCGCCGAATCGCGAGGACGCTCCGCTCGATTGCCCGAACTGGACCCAGATCGGCGCGGACGCCCTGCTCGAGGGCGAGATCACCCGGCGCAACGACGGGGTCAGCGTCTCCTTCCGCGTCTGGGACACGAACCGCTGTCAGAGGTTGATCCGCCGCCGCTACCAGCAGACCAGCAGCCAGCTCGACGCCACCGCCCGGCGCCTGGCGGACGACGTGGTGGAGGCCTTCATCGGGATCCGCGGCGTCTCGGGCACGGAGATGGCATTCGTCTCCGACCGCGGCGGCAACAAGGAGATCTACGTCATGAACGCGGACGGCA
>CAZZFT010000305.1:0-2469 GCA_964653555.1 uncultured Spirochaetales bacterium
GTAGTTCATGCTCATCGATTGGTTCACCGTCGGTGCGCAAGCGCTCAACTTCCTCGTGCTGGTCTGGTTGATGAAGCGCTTTCTCTACCAGCCTATTCTCCGCGCGATCGATGCGCGGGAGAAGCGGATCGCCGCGGAACTCGCGGACGCCGACGCAAAAAGAACCGAAGCCGAGAAGGAGCGCGCTCTGTTCGAGAAGAAGAGCGAGGAGTTCGATCGACAGCGGGCTGAACTCCTGAGGCAGGTGGCGGCCGAGGCGGAAGCCGAGCGGGGGCGGCTTCTGGGCGAAGCACGGCAGGCGGCCGAGGCCTGGAGGGCGAAGCGCCAGGAGGCACTGAGACGCGAAGTCCGCAGCCTGACGGAGGCTATCAGCCGCCGAGCCGAAGCAGAGGTGTTTGCCATCGCGCGAAAGACGCTGACGGACCTCGCGGGGACAACGCTGGAAGAACGCACGAGCGAGATGTTCACGCGGCGTCTTCGAGACCTGCCGGATGAGGCCAAGCGAGGTCTCGCCGCAGCCTTATCGGCATCGTCGGCGCCGGCCATCGTGCGCAGCGCCTACGAGCTGTCGTCGGAGCAACAGGCCGCAGTACGCCAAACGATCAACGAATGCGTTTCGAGCGAGGTCGACGTCCAGTTCGAGACCGCGGCGGACCTCGTGAGCGGGATCGAGCTGACCTCGAATGGACAGAAGGTGGCCTGGAGCATCTCGGATTACCTGGGGTCGCTGGAGAAGGGTGTCAGGGAGCTTCTGGACGAACCAGTGCGACCCGAGGCATCCGGTGAGCGCGAGACCGAGCCAGAGCCAGGAGCGAGCCATTGAAAGCTGCGCCTGAAACCTTGGAGACGGCGTTCGAGCGCGCGTTTACGAGCCTGCGCCGGGCGCGCGAGGGATTCGTGCCGCGGCTAGAGGCCCGCGAGGTGGGCACGGTCACGAACGTCTCCACGGGCATTGCCAAGGTCTCCGGTCTTCCCGGCGTGGGCTGCGACGAGATCGTGGAGTTTCCTGGCGGCGTAGCTGGTATCGCTTTCAACGTAGACGAGGACGAGATTGGCGTCGTGCTGCTGGGCGAGTACTGGCATTTGCACGCAGGCGATGAAGTCCAGCGTACGGGTCGGGTTATGGACGTGGCCGTGGGCGACGGCTTGCTGGGACGCATCATCGACCCGCTCGGTCGGCGACTCGATGGCAAGGGGCCGGTGGACGCGAGCCGGCGCTTGCCCATCGAACGCCCCGCTGCGCCCATCATGGACCGGGGACCCGTCACCGTTCCGCTCCAGACGGGGCTCAAGGTCATCGATGCGCTGATTCCCATCGGGCGTGGACAGCGTGAGCTGATCCTCGGGGACCGGCAGACGGGCAAGACTGCGATCGCGATCGACGCCATCCTCAATCAGCCGGGCCAGAATGTCGTGTGTGTCTATTGCGCCATCGGCCAGCGGGCGTCCGCCGTGGCGAAGACATTGGCGACCTTGCGGGAAAAGGGCGCGATGGAGTACACGGTGGTGGTCGTCACCGAAGGCAACGATCCGCCGGGTCTCGCCTACATCGCTCCCTACGCCGCGACCAGCATCGCGGAGTACTTCATGGAAGCCGGCCGCGACGTGTTGATCGTCTACGACGATCTCACCCATCATGCACGCGCGTATCGCGAGCTGTCTTTGTTGCTGCGCCGTCCGCCCGGTCGCGAGGCCTTCCCGGGAGACATCTTCTACATTCATTCGCGCCTGCTGGAACGGGCGACACACCTGAGCGAAGAATGCGGTGGTGGATCGCTGACCGCCCTGCCCATCATCGAGACGCAAGCGCAGGACATCTCCGCCTATATTCCGACCAACCTGATTTCCATCACCGACGGGCAGATCTACCTGTCGCCGTCGCTGTTCGAACTGGGCGTGCTGCCGGCGGTCGATGTCGGAAAGTCCGTTTCACGAGTCGGCGGAAAGGCGCAGCGGGCGGCCTACCGCGCGGTGGCGGGCGATCTCAAGCTCGCGTTCGCCCAGTTCGAGGAACTCGAGACCTTCGCCCGGTTCGGCGCGCGTCTGGATGAAGACACCCGCAAGGTCATCGAGCACGGACGGCGGATTCGCGCCAGCGTCAAGCAGCTAGAATTGTCTCCGGTGCCCGTGCCGGCGCAGATCGCCGTCCTGCTGGCGTTGACCGCGAGACTCTTCGACGAGGTGCCGCTCGAACGGATGATCAACGCCGAGCAGGCCGTTCGCGAGGCGGCGGAGAACCTTCCGGCGGAGCTACGCCAGCGCTTGGAATCCGCCGACGAGTTGAGCGGCGAGGACCGCGAAACGATCGTCGAAATCGGTCGCCAGGCCCTCGCAGCGTTTTCGTCGGATGCGGCACGCGAGCCGAAGCCATGAGCGACACGACGGCGAGCCTGCGCAGGAAGATCAGCAGTGCCGGCGACCTCCAGTCGGTCGTCCGCACGATGAAGGCGTTGGCCGCCTCGAGTATCG
>CAZZFT010000306.1:0-2384 GCA_964653555.1 uncultured Spirochaetales bacterium
TCGGGCTTCGCCATGGTGCTGACCATGATGATTCCGGTGCGGCGGATCTTCGGGCTCGAGGAGTACATCACCGACTACCACTTCGAGAACATGTCGAGGTTCATCCTGCTGACCTCGCTGATCGTCGGCTACGCCTACGTGGCCGAGTACTTCATCGCCTGGTACAGCGGTGTGGAGCCCGAGCAGACTTCCTTCTGGCTGCGCGCCTTCGGGCCCTACTGGATGTCCACCTGGACGATGATCATCTGCAATGCCGTGGTGCCGCAGATCCTCTGGTTCAAGAAGGCGAGGACGCACGTCCCGACCCTCTTCGTGGTCTCGGTGCTGATCAACATCGGCATGTGGTTCGAGCGCTACGTCATCATCATCAGTGGCCTGTCGCGCGAGTACGATCCGGCGGTCTGGGGCATCTACACGCCGAGCTGGCCGGAGCTGATCATCGTCGCCGGCAGCTTCGGCTTCTTCTGCCAGTTCTTCCTGATCTTCCTGAAGCTCTTCCCGGTGGTGGCGATCGCCGAGGTGAAGGAGCTCGAGATCCACGCCAAGGCGCACGGCGCGGAGGGTCACTGATGCCGACTCTGCTGGCTGTCTTCGAGGAGCCCGATCACATCGCCGCCGCTGCGCGCCGGCTGATCGACCGCGGCTACGACAAGATCGAGACCTACACGCCCGCTCCCTTCCCCGAGGTGGACGACGTCGTCGTCCCGAAGCCGAGTCCGGTGCGTCTGTTCACGCTGATCGGCGGCCTGCTCGGCGTCGTCACCGGCTACGCCCTCACCCTGTGGATGGCCAACAACTGGCCGATCATGCTGGGCGGCAAGCCTTTCTCGTCGATCCCGCCCTACACGATCATCGCCTTCGAGCTCACGATCCTCTTCGGCGGCGTGCTGACCGTGCTCGGGCTGTTCCTGGTCTCGGGCCTGCCCCGGGTCAAGCTCGACCCCGCCTACAGCGCGCGCTTCTCGGGCGAGGAGTTCGGTCTCGTGGTCGAGTGCCAGGAGCGGGACGTGCCGGAGATCGACGGGCTCATGCGCGACAACCACGCGACGGAGGTGAGCGTTGTCCAGGCGTAGCTCGTCCGATCTCCGCTCGGCTTCACCCCGCTGCGCGAGCCCTGCAAGCGCTCGCGCACTCCGGATCTCGCGGAGTTTCTTTGCCGCGACGGCTCTGCTGCTCACCTTCACGGTCGGCTGCTGGGAGCAGTGGTCCGACACCTGGTGGCCCCAGATGAAGCGCCAGAAGGCGATCCAGGCCTACGAGCTCGTGGAGTTCGAGGGGCGCGTCGCGCCGTTCGTGCCGCCCGAGGGCACCGTCCCGGTCGCCGACCCGGCGCCGCCGGCGATGGATCCCAACGACAACGCCGCCCAGGACGCGCTGGTGAACCCGCACCCGATGTCGATGGCCTCGCTCGAGAACGGCCGCGCGCTTTTCACGCGCTACTGCTCGACCTGCCACGGCGCCGGCGGTCTCGGCGACGGACCCGTGAGCATGACCAGTTCGCTGCGCGGCCCCTTCGGCGGCGTCCTCGCGATCGCCGGCCCGGCGAGCATCGCGAAGATCCGCACCGACGGTCATATCTACTCGACGATCCGCTACGGCCGTCGACGCATGCCGAGCTACCAGCGCATTCCCTCGGACGACCGCTGGGACATCGTGAACTTCATCCGCTACCTGAACGACCAGAAGGGAATCGGGCAGTGACCAGCAACTACGCCGCGAACCCGCGCGACCTGCCCGGTGCGCTCGTCGGACTGTGCGGGATCCTGATCGCCATCGGGGCGGTCGCCTTCCTGGCCGGGATCTTCGGCGACGATCCCGCCACGGCCTGGCGCGCTTTCCACGTCAACTTCCTCTACTTCGGGACGATGTCCCAGGGAGCGCTGTGCCTGGCCTGCGCACTGGTGATCATCGGCGCGCGTTGGGCGGGTCCGATTCGCCACGTCGCCGAGGGGCTCTCGGCCTGGGTCCCGATCTCCTTCGTCCTGTTCCTCGTCGACAACTGGTTCGGCCGCGAGTACATCCACACCAACTGGATCCACGGCGCACCGCCGGGCAAGGAGGCCTGGCTCTCCTTCGGTCGCGTGTTCACCACCGATACCGCGGTGCTGCTCGTCGGCGTGCTGCTCACGCTGACGTTCCTGCGCACCTCGTTCCGCCCCGCGCTGGCTGGCGCCGCCGACCGCGCGACCCGGGCGAAGGGGATGTTCCAGAGCTGGACCGCGAACTGGAAGGGCGACGCCGCGGAGTGGGAGGCGTCCCAGCAGCGGATGAAGTGGCTCGCGCCGGTCATCTGTCTCGTCTATGCGTTCGGCTACACCGTGGTGGCCTACGACCAGGTGATGTCGCTGAATCCCACCTGGTTCTCGAACATCTTCGGCTGGTAC
>CAZZFT010000307.1:0-2378 GCA_964653555.1 uncultured Spirochaetales bacterium
TCCCACGGCTTTCCCTTGATCGGCCGCAGCTGGATCGACGTGAGGTTGACGCCCTCCTCGGCGAAGGGCTCCAGAAGCCGGTGCAGACCGCCGGCCTCGTCGCGGCGGATCGTGAACACCGCGGAGGTGAGGTCGCGCCCGCTGGGCGCCGGATCGGGGCCGCCGATCACCAGGAACCGGGTGCTGTTCTCCCGGCGGTCCTCGATGCCCGAGGCGATCACCGCGAGGTCGTAGACCTCCGCCGCCAGCAGCGATCCGATCGCCGCCGCCTCGGGATCGTCGGCGGCGCGGCGGGCCGCGTTGGCGGTGCTCGGCGCCTCGATGCGCTCGACGCCGGAAAGCCGGCCGTCGAGCCAGCGGCGACACTGGGCGAGCGGCTGGGGGTGCGAGATCACCCGGCGCACGTCCTCCAGGCGGCCGCTGCGCGACAGCAGAGCCTGGGACACCCGCAGGACGCGCTCGGCGCACACCGGCACGTCGTGCTCGGCGAGCGCGTCGAGCGTCTGGGTCACGACACCCTCTGTGGTGTTCTCGACCGGAACGATGCCGAGCTCGGCGCGGCCGGTCTCGACGGCCGCGAACACGTCGCCGATGGTGGCCACCCCGGTCAGGCAGGCGAGCGCGCCGAAGTGCTCGCGGGCGGCTTGATGCGAGAAGGTGCCCTCGGGTCCGAGGTAGGCCACGCGCACCGCGTCCTCGAGCGAGCGCGTCGCCGAGATGATCTCCCGGAACACCGGAGCGATGCCCTCGGACGGGAACGGACCCGGGTTGCGCGTCCGCAGTCCCTCGACGATGCGGCGCTCCCGGGTCGGCTCGTAGACGGCCGTTCCCGCGTCCTGCTTGCGTCGGCCGATCTGCAGCACGAGGGCGGCCCGCTCGTTCAGCCGCTCCAGGATCACTGCATCGACGGCGTCGATGTGCCGCCGGAGCTCCGCGATCTCCGAGTCGGCATCGCTCGGCTCGGCGGACTCTTGGCTCGCGGCGGTTTCTTCGGGCGCTGACATGGCTTGGAACGAGCTAACCCCTTGAAAAAGAAGCAGAGTAGACGAGGGCCCCGGGAGCCGCAATCGCGCCGGGCGCGTTTTCCGTTGTCTGGCGCCAGGTTACCGATGCGGAGCGCGAGCAGCGGAGGGTCCCGCGGGGATGAGCAGCTTGCGCCGGGAACCTCGGGGCCGGCCTGGAATCAAGCCCATTACGCCCCGAACCGATACGCCGAGCCGCATGGAGCGCGAAGCCGCCTCGGATCTCCCCGATCGGTTCCCCGTGGGTGATCGACCGGCGGGCTTCAGCAGCCTCGCGTCGAAGCTGATCCTGTTCGTGTTCACCGCCACCTTCGTGACGGCGATCGTGGTGAGCGGCGTCTCGATCCAGTCCTCGGGTCGCTCGATGCGCGAGATGATCGATCGGCTCTACCCGCTCTCGGCCGAGCATGCGGCCGGCCGCGTCGCGCCCTGGCTCGAGGGCCTCCGCCTCCAGCTCCAGTACGCGGTGCGCAGCGACGAGATCACCCACGCAGATCTGCCCGAGGAGGTGCGCGCTTCGCTCGACGGCCTCGTGGTCTACGGCCCGAACGCGGAGGTACGCGACTCGTGGGGCACCGTTCCCGAGAGCGCGGCCTCGGTCCTCGACGCAGAGGCCGGCATCGCGGCGGTCCGGCTCGACTCGGGCACCTGGGGCCTGGCGATCGCGCCGCGCTCGCCGAGTCGGGGCCCGCGGCTCGTCGGCATCGTGTCGCTGGCGCGGCTCGAGCCGATGCTCGAGCGGGAGCTGCCCGACCCCCTGGCGCTGCTGGCGGTGGTCGACGGCGAGGGCCGCATCCTGGCCAAGGCGGGCCGGGAGCCCGGCGACGCGCCGATCGGGCGGCTGCCGATGAAATCGCTCCGATCGCGGGGCGTGCTGCACGAGTCGAGTCTCGCCGGTGAGCCGATGATCGGGGCGGCCCGACCGCTCGGGCTGCTCGACTGGTCCGTCGCGGTCCTCACGCCCTTCGAGGTGGCGTACGCGCCGGTGCTCGACCTGGTGATGCGGATCTTCCTGATCGACCTGGCGATCATCCTGGTATTCAGCTTCCTCGCCTACCGCATCACGGCCCGCACCGTCGGGCCGATCGCCCGGCTCTCCGAGGCCGCCGGCCGCGCCGCAGCGGGCGAGACGGACCTCGAGATTCCCGAGGTCCATTCCCGCGACGAGATCGGTCTGCTCACGCGCACCTTCAACGAGATGATCCGCCGGCAGCGGCGGCACCGCGAGCAGATCGAGCGGACCAATCGCGACCTCCAGGACCGCAACGACAGCCTCCAGCAGGCCAACGAGGTGCTGAACCAGCTGTCGATCACGGACGGCCTGACGAAGCTCCACAACCACCGCTTCTTCCAGGA
>CAZZFT010000308.1:0-2378 GCA_964653555.1 uncultured Spirochaetales bacterium
CGTGGACGAAGCGCCCGCGCCGGACAGCTGACCTGCCCAGGCCCGGTCCTCTCGCCTGGCCCGCCGCGCCTCAACGCTGGCGCGTCTTCTTCCGGCTCGCCGTCTTCTTCGCCTCGGTACGGCCTGCCGCTCGCTGGCGCTTCGGCTGGCGCGCCGCGTCGGGCACCAGGAAGCGCACCACGTCGGTCCAGAGCGCCTCGAAGCGCCGGCGGTCGAAGTCGCTCCCCGATACGAGCCAGTCGACGTGGGGAGGATCGTGCTCCGCGTCCCGGAAGTGGCCGAGGACATCGAGGTGGTCGGCCACGGCGGCGTGGATGACCTGCCCCCAGGCCTGGGAGAGCGTCGGTACGATGCCGTCATTCGCGGCCGGGGACGGCAGCGCCCGGTAGGCGCGCCGCAGGACGCGGGCCTGGGCGGGGGCGAGTTGCGGCGACACGCGCGCCGGCGCCGCCTCGATGAGCCGGTAGAGCCCGCTGTAGAGGGCGTGCGTCACCTGCGCCGCCGGATCGATCCCCGCGTGGAGCGTCGCGCGAAGGCTCGGGGGTGCCGCCTGCCCGACCACCGCTCCGTAGCGGATGCCGGGACGCGGCAGGACCGAGGCGTTGAAGACCTCCATCGCCTCGGGCGTCAGCTGGAGCATCAGCGCCTGGTCGCGAACCACGTCGCGCAACAGCTTCCGTACGGCCCGGCGACGTGCCGGCGTGAAGTCCTCGAGGAGCTTTCCGAAGAGCTCATCGAGGAGCTCGCTGCCCGCGACCAGACCGCCGAATCGCACGAAGAAGCTTCCCATCCAGAGCAGTGCAGCGATGGGCAGGTGGCCAAAGTGGAGCACGTAGATGGTGCTGAGCGACAGGAGCTGCATCAGCTTCTGGCCTTGCAGGGTGGTGAAGAACGACGCAATCGGCGTCCCGTGGTGAGGTGTCGACACCGTGACGACCATCCGCACGCGGGCCGCCAGTCGTTCCACGTCGAGCGCCGTCGGCAGCTCGACCCCCGGTGCGGTCAGCAAGCGCACGTCGAGTCCGCCGCTCGAGTGGCCGATCAGGTGCAGCGGAGCGGCGCCGCGCGGGGCCGTCGCGTCGATCGCCTCGGTCACCCGTGCGGCGCGATCCGGAAGCGATGCGGTGGGAGACGTCCTCACGATGTGGATGCGCGGCTCCAGCCCCAGCGCGGTGAAGCGCTCCGTTAGGAGCCGCTTGACGTGCCCGAAGTAGGTGAGCTTCCCCAGGTGTTCGAAGCCGAGGAAGCCCGGCACCAGGTAGATGTGGTGGGTGCGGTCCATGCTTCCTCAGGGTAGATCCGCCACTCTGGAGTCGCTCGACCTCCTGATACTGCGCTCTCTGGCATACTAGCGGAGTTCAAGAATGGAACTGGAGGTCAGGCGATGGAACGGCGCACCGGATTGATGCTGATCGTCCTCGCGCTGGCTGTATACGGTGGGTACCGCTTGCTCTACGCCGCCACGATGCTGCCAGCATCCGCTTCGCCTTTCATGTTGATCGCGTTCGGCGTGCAGGGGGTCTTGGCGATCCTCGCGGCCATCGGTGTCTGGCGCCAGCAGCGCTGGGCGGCGGCGTCCTTGCTCCTGCTCGGAGCGAGCATCGCGATGACGGCGCTGGTGGAGGCCTTCGTACTCGGCATCATCCCTTGGCTCTATGCGATTCTACTCGCGATCGCGGCGCTCGTGGTCGCACTCCTCCTCGGTGCGTACATCAACCGCTCGGATTCCTCTCCCGCGCGCTGAAGCGGATTGCCGCTAGCACGCTTGGGACCGCGCGGCGTGGGTAGCCTCCAGTGCAAGGCGGGTGGGTGCTGCGTTCTCCTTGCACCAGTCGTCGCGCGCTGCCGCAAGCCGAAGGTCGCGATGGCGCCTCCTGCTCTCGGAGAATGCCCCAGCAACTTCGCGCGCGACGATGGCGAGGCTACGATGGCTGCATTCTGAACGTTTCAGATCGATCCGCGTAACGCCACCACCGTAGGAGCCGCTCATCGATGGAAGCATGGACCTGGGCGGGAATCTCCCTCTGCCTGTTGCATTCTGCCATGTTCTCGGGGTTGAACCTGGCGCTGATGGGTTTGGGGCGGCTGCGGCTGGAAGCCGAAGCGCTGGGTGGAAGCCCCGCAGCGGCGAAGGTCCTGGCGCTGCGCCAGGACTCGAACTTCCTCCTCACGACGCTTCTCTGGGGCAACGTCGGCGTGAACGTGCTCCTCACGCTGCTCTCGGATTCCGTCATGGCGGGCGTGGCGGCCTTCCTCTTCTCGACCTTCGGGATCACGATCGTGGGAGAGATCGCTCCGCAGGCCTACTTCTCGCGAAATGCCCTGCGGGCCGGCGCATTCTTCGCGCCGGTCGTCCGCTTCTACCAGCTGCTCCTCTA
>CAZZFT010000309.1:0-2265 GCA_964653555.1 uncultured Spirochaetales bacterium
CGGCGCAGGGCCGACGGGTCGCGGCGATGGCGTCGCACGTAGCGCCGCGCCGCGGCGCGCACCTGCTGGCGGCTGGCCACACCGGCCCGGCGGGCCGCCGTCGCGAGAGCACGCTCGCAGGCGCGGGCCAGCTCGGCTCCCTCGCCCGGTCGGGCTCGGGCGGAGCCGAGCCCCGAGGCTTCCGCGGCGCAGAGGGGCTTCGAGGGCAAGTCCTGCCTCCTCGACGACCAACATCCTCTCGTGCCTGGATAGGAGTCAAGCGACATTCGGGTCGCTGCACGACCCCGCAGTCAGATCGGAGTCAGGTAGCGGCGGCGCAATCGGGTCACGATGTCGCCGTACGGGTACGAGCGGTGTGCCGGGCCGCCAGCCGGGCCGATCCCCGCCCCGGGCCCGAGCTCGCCAGCCTCCGTCCACTCCTCGCCGGAGGCCTGGCGGCGCTCGAGGGGGTCGCGCGGGGCGTTAGGCGCTTCCCGCGGGGCCGGAGGACTCGCGAACGGGATCCGTGGGATACTGGCGCCGTGGCCCTGCGCTTCGGCGAGTTCGAGCTGGACCTCGACGTGCCGCGCCTCCACCGGCGCAAACGGACCGTCGAGCTGCCGGGCCGGGCCCTGGCCGTGCTCGCCCATCTCGCGCGCCACCGCGACCGGATCGTCCCGCGGGACGAGCTGATCGACGCCGTCTGGCGCAGCGAGGCCGTGACCGAGGCCTCTCTCGACCAGGCGGTGAAGCGCGCCCGTGCTGCCGTGGGCGACGATGGAGCAGCACAGGCGGTGATCCGCACCTGGCGCGGTCGCGGATACGGCTTCGTGGCCCCGTGCGAAGACGTGGATGCCGGTCGCGGCAACGGGATCTTCGTCGGCCGCGCAGGCCTCCTCGAGCGCGCGGATGCCCGCCTCTCCTCGGCCCGCGGCGATGGTGCGAGGATGCTGCTCCTGTCCGGCGAGGCCGGAATCGGCAAGAGTCGTACGGCGACGGAGATCGCGCGGCGGGCGGAGCGGCGCGGCGCCCAGGCCTGGTTCGGTCGCGGCGTGGAGCTCGGCGCTGCGCCGCCCTACTGGCTGTGGGCCCAGGTGCTGCGGCGCGCGCTCTCCCGGAGCCGGACCTCTCCCACCCGTGAGCTGAGCGCGCTGCTGGGTGAGGCGATGCCCGAGCTCGGCCCGCTGCTCCCCCATCCCTCCCGACTCCAGCCGCCGGAGCCCGCCCGCGACGCCATCCAGGCGCTCTTCCGCCTGGCCGGGGCGCTGGTGCCGGCCCTGCGGGCCTGGTCCGAGGAGGTGCCGCTGGTCCTCGTCCTCGACGATCTCCACCGGGTCGACCTCGTCTCGCTGCGTCTGCTCGAGATCGTCGCCAGCGAGCTCCTCGACGCGCGGATCGCCTGGATCGGGAGCCATCGGGAGGCCGAGCTCCGCGATCGGAAGGACGCGGCCCGCTGCATCACCTCCCTGGCCCGGATGCCGTCCACCACGAGCTTCCGGCTCGAGCCCCTGGGGCCCGAGGAGGTCGGCCGCCTGGCACGGGAGGTGGCCGATCGCGAGGTCTCCGCGTCGCTCGCTGGAGCGCTGCACCGCCGCAGCGGGGGCAATCCTTTCTTCCTCCTCCAGCTGCTCGAGCTGCACGGCCCCCGGACACCGCTCGAGCGGGTGGCGGATGCGCCCGCGAGCGCGCTGCCGGAGACGGTGCGCGCCGCCATTCGCATGCAGATCGAGACCCTCGATCCCCCGGCGCGCGCACTGCTCGACCTCGCGGCGGTGGCGGGTCGCGAGTGCGAGGCGTCGATCCTGTCGGCAGCGAGCGGTCGGTCGCCCGACGCCGTGGGCGCGGACCTGGAGGCGGCCGTGGACGCCGGGGTGCTGCGTCGGGAGGGGGATCGGCCCGACGCCTGCCGCTTCGCCCATGGTCTCGTGGCCGAGGCGCTGCTCGACGGGCTCGGCGACGCACCGCGACGGGCGATGCATGCCGCCCTGGCCGACGCCCTGGAGGATCGGGCCGACGCGCGTCATCGACGGGCGGAGATCGCCGAGCACCGCTGCCTCGCGGCACTTCCCGGAGACGGCGGGCTCCGCGCCGTGGAGGCCTGCCGCCGGGCGGCCGACGACGCGCGCCGACGCGTCGCCCTGGACGACGCGATCCACTGGTCGCGACGCGCCCTCGCCCTGCTCGAGTCCGAGACGCCCCGGCCTGGCCTGCGGCTCGAGCTGCTGCAGGAGCTGGGCGAGGCCCTCCTGCTCGATGGCCAGGTCGAGGTGGGCCAGGCGCACCTGC
>CAZZFT010000310.1:0-2244 GCA_964653555.1 uncultured Spirochaetales bacterium
GCGCCTTCCTGAACCACACCGACCAGGCGTCCTCGATCATCGCCGAGCTCGGGCTCGCGAACGTGAAGATCCTCTTCGACGCCTACCACGCGCAGATCAGCGAGGGCGACCTGACCCGGCGGCTCGAGACCCTGATGCCGACCATTGGCCACATCCAGATCGCCGCCGTGCCCTCGCGCGCCGAGCCGGACGAGGGCGAGATCGCCTACGACCGGCTGCTGAAGAGCGTCGACGCGATGGGCTATGACGGCTTCATCGGCGCGGAGTACCGCGCACGCGGTAAAGTCGAAGAGGGATTGAGCTGGATGGAGGCCGTGCGCGCGGCCGGGTAAGGGCTCGCAGCGCGGGTAAACCTCGCAGGCGATCGGCGGGCTTTATCGGCGTGCCGGCACGCGCCCCAGCCGCAGAATCTCCTCGACCGGCGGCAGGATGTTCCGCGCTTCTTCCGGCAGGGACGATGCCTCCCGCGGCACCGGTGCTCGCGCGCCCTCCTCCGCCACGACGAGACGGCCCACCATGCCGGCATATTCGTGCGGAACGCAGTAGTAGTCGTAGACCCCGGGAACCTCCGGAATCATCACGAACGATTGGTCGGGCAGGAGATATCCGGAGTCCCAGGGACGGGCACCCTCGGGGATGCGCGGCGGATGGTCCTCGTTCGCCGGATGGTAGGCGGTGCTCGTGTGGGCGTTGCCGGGATCCCGATTGGTCCAGCGAACGCTCCCCCCAGGCCTGACCAGAGCTCCGACCGGATCAAACCAGACGAGAGATCCATCCGGTCTTCCGCGCATCTCGATCTCGACCGTCTCTCCTGCGAGCGCCGCCGGCCAGCGGAGAAGAGGACCGGCGATCGTTACCCCGCCGATCCCCAACAGCCCACGGCGTGAAAGCATCTACTGGGCGACCGCGGACTCGTCGCTCACATGCCAAAGCACCACATGAGCGTGCGGCTTCTCGACGCCCGGATGCCCGGCATTGAAGTAGACGTCGACATGGTCGACCGCACCGCCCGGCGAGGCGAGATCGTCGAACGACTTGTCCGGATTGAGGTCTTCGATCGGGATCATGTAGATCGTGCTGACCAGACGACCGTCGTGGTCGTAGGCCAGGAACGGACCGGCGGGGAGGGTCGCCGGATCGACATAGAGCTGGCCGAGACCGGGGAGAAAATCCGGCAGCGTCACGAGCGCGCTGACCTTCTGGTAGCTGCCTCCCGGAGGGGCCATTTCCTGCGCGGCGGCAGACGAAGCCAGACCGAGAGCGGCGGCGAATGCCAGGGACGCGAAGACGAGCTTCATTCCATCCTCCATATGTTGGCCCGCAGGATCGCGGACGTTTCGTGCTTACGAATGGGGTTCGACGCCGAGGCGCGACAGGACGCTCTCGGCGATCCGTGAACAGCGCCGGCCTGCGAACGGAAAGACGTCCGCGAGCGCTGTGCCGATCTCCGGCTCGAGCGCCTTGCGCAGAAGCAGTTTGGCGCGATGCAGCCTCGTCTTCACCGTTGCCTCGGGCACTTCGAGCAGCGTCGCCGTCTCGTGCACGCTCAAGTCTTCGATCATCCGCATGACGAAAACGACGCGGAACGGATCGGGCAGCGCATCGATGGCCTCTTCCAGCAGCGCACCGATCTGCCGGCGCGCGACGACGCGTTCCGGATTGTCTTCGCCCGATCCGATCGGGAACGGAACGACCGAGGGATCGCTCGGCACTTGCTCCGCGTGCGAAAGGGCAACCGTCGGCACGCGTCGGCGAAGGCGGCCGAGCGCTTCGTTCAACGCGATCCGCGTCAGCCAGGTGGATATCTTCGCGTCTCCGCGAAAGCGATCGATATGGGTGAAGGCCTGAAGGTAGGTGTCCTGCAGCACGTCCTCAGCATCGCCCTCGTTGCGCAGCACCGACCGCGCCACGCGATAGAGGCGTGGACTGTTTCTCGTCATGATCTCGCGCAGTGCTGCTCGGTCGTGAGTCTGAGCTCGGTGCACGAGCTCGTCCTCAGCGAGAGACCTGAGATCTTCCGCCGTATTCGCGACCATGCGCGCCATCGGGCAACTCCTTTGTCGAAGAGCTTGGATGGCGGAAACGCAAAAAGGTTCCCGGCGCCCCGCGGGCGCCAAGAGTACGCATCACTTATCGTCGAGCAGAATCAAACGGCTTCACGTCGCGGAGCGAAGGGCCGCACGGCGGTTTGGAGGCCCGGGCCTGGACTTGAACCAAGCCTGTCCGGTGTTGCACCACCGTCGG
>CAZZFT010000311.1:0-2190 GCA_964653555.1 uncultured Spirochaetales bacterium
AGCGACATCCACCTCGAGCACAAGCTGCGCATGAGCCGCGAGGAGGTGCTCGCCGAGGTCGACCGCGCCGTGCGCCAGGCGCGCGGCCACGTGGACGACGTCGAGTTCTCGGCCGAGGACGCGACGCGCAGCGACTGGGACTACCTGGTCGAGGTGTTCCGCACCGCCGTCGAGGCGGGGGCCGGCACGCTCAACGTGCCCGACACCGTCGGCTACACCCAGCCCGAGGAGTACGCCGCCCTGATCCGACACCTGCGCGAGCGCGTTCCCGGCGCCGAGCGCGTGGTGTTCTCGGTGCACTGCCACAACGATCTGGGGCTGGCGGTCTCGAACAGCCTGGCCGCCGTGCTGGCCGGGGCGCGCCAGGTGGAGTGCACGGTGAACGGGATCGGCGAGCGCGCCGGGAACACCTCCCTCGAGGAGGTGGTGATGGCGATGAAGACGCGCCCGGACGTGTACGCGGGCCTCGACACGCGGATCGCGGCCACCGAGATCTATCCCTCGAGCCGCCTGCTGGCCTCGACGATCGGTGTCCCGGTGCAGCCGAACAAGGCGATCGTGGGCGACAACGCCTTCGCCCACGAGGCCGGCATCCACCAGGACGGCGTGCTCAAGGCCGCGATCACCTACGAGATCATGACACCCCAGTCGATCGGGCGCGCCAGCAACGACCTGGTGCTCGGCAAGCACTCGGGTCGCCACGCCTTCCGCGAGCGTCTCGCAGAGCTGGGCTTCGAGCTCGAGGGCGAGGCGTTCCAGGAGGCCTTCCGCCGCTTCAAGGACCTGGCCGACGCGAAGAAGACGATCTTCAACGAGGACCTCGAGGCGATCGCCGCCGACGCGGTGGTGCAGACCGACGAGCGCTTCGCCGTGAAGGAGGTGTCGGTCCTGTCGGGAACCTTCGCGAAGCCGACCGCGACGGTGGAGCTCTTGATCGACGAGCGACCGAGGAAGGCGACGGCCCTCGGTATCGGGCCGGTGGACGCCGTGTTCAAGGCGATCGCCGAGCTGACGGAGACGAAGAGCGAGCTCGAGCGCTTCCACGTCAACGCGATCACCGGTGGGATGGACGCCCTCGGCGAGGTGTCGGTGACGGTCTCCGAGGACGGTCGGCGCGTGATCGGCAACGGCGCCCACCCCGACATCATCGTCGCGAGCGCGAAGGCGTACGTGCACGCGTTGAACAAGCTCGAGTGGCACAAGCGCAGGCACTCGCTGGCCGAGCCGAAGGGGATCTAGCGTGCACCGCATCCTGATTCTGCCCGGGGACGGCATCGGCCCCGAGGTGACGCGCGAGGCGCGTCGCGTCCTGGAGTCCGCCGCCGACGCGGCCGGGATCCCGCTCTCCTTCGAGGAACGGCCGATCGGCGGCGCGTCGATCGACGCCCACGGGACGCCGCTCGGCGACGAGGCCCTGGAGGTGGCGCGCCGCTCGCGCGCGGTGCTGCTGGGCGCCGTCGGGGGGCCGAAGTGGGACGCGATGCCGGTCAACACGCGGCCCGAGCGCGGCCTGCTGCGCATCCGCAAGGAGCTGGGGCTGTTCGCGAACCTGCGCCCGGCCCACGTGTTTCCCGCCCTGGTCGACGCCTCGACCCTGCGCCGCGAGGTGGTCGAGGGCATCGACCTGCTGGTGGTGCGCGAGCTGACCGGGGGGATCTACTTCGGCGAGCCGCGCGGCCAGGCGATCGTGGACGGGCGCCGCGAGGCCCGCAACACGATGGTGTACGACGAGGTGGAGATCGCGCGCATCGCGCGGGTCGCCTTCGAGGCGGCGCGCCGCCGCCGCCACGAGGTGACCCACGTGCACAAGGCGAACGTGCTCGAGGTCTCGCAGCTGTGGGTGCAGGTGGTCGAGGAGGTGGCGAAGGACTTCCCCGACGTCGAGCTGCGCCACCAGCTCGTGGACTCGATGGCGATGCTGCTCCTGCGCGAGCCCGCCGCCTACGACGTGATCGTCACCGGGAACCTGTTCGGAGACATCCTCTCGGACGAGGCGGCGATGATCACCGGGTCGCTCGGGATGCTGCCCTCGGCGAGCCTGGGCGAGGGCGGGATCGGGCTCTACGAGCCGGTCCACGGCTCGGCGCCCGACATCGCGGGGGAGGACAAGGCGAATCCGTTGGCGGCGATCCTGTCGGCGGCGATGCTGCTCGAGCACTCGCTCGACGCCCCCGAGGCGGCCGCCGCCGT
>CAZZFT010000312.1:0-2139 GCA_964653555.1 uncultured Spirochaetales bacterium
ATGATGCCGATGTTCCTCGTGCGCTCTAGCGGTGCCTGACGCGCCATGACGATTCCCGACGAAACCCGCCCTACCAGCGGTAGTGCGAAAAGGCCTTGTTGGCCTCCGCCATGCGGTGCGTGTCCTCGCGCTTCTTCACCGCCTCGCCTCGCTCGTTGGCGGCGTCGATGATCTCGTCGGCGAGCTTCTCACGCATGCTCCGCCCGGCGCGTGCGCGCGCGTACTCCTTGAGCCAACGCATCGCGAGCGAGGAGGCGCGCTCGGGGCGCACCTCGATCGGAACCTGATAGGTCGCGCCGCCCACGCGCCGCGACTTCACCTCTACGCGCGGACGCACGTTCTCGAGCGCGCGCCGGAACATCGCCAGCGGGTCGTTCCGGGTCTTCGACTCGATCACGTGGAACGCGCCATAGACGATCTGCTCGGCGGTACTCTTCTTGCCGTCCACCATCAGCACGTTCACGAAGCGGCCGACCATGCGATCGGCGTACTTCGGATCGGGCAGGGTCTCGCGCTTGGGAACGTCGCGTCGTCGGGGCATCTCGGAGTCTCTCGGCTGCGCACCCGGTGGAGCCGGGGCGCCAGAACGCGGCGGCCGGCGCGACGTCCTCCGACGTCGTCCGGCCGCCGAAATGGGTTACTTGGGTCTCTTGGCGCCGTACTTCGACCGTCCGCGGTGGCGGTCCGCCACCCCCGTCGTGTCGAGCGTGCCGCGGATGATGTGGTAGCGGACGCCGGGGAGGTCCTTGACGCGCCCGCCGCGAATCAGAACGACCGAGTGCTCTTGGAGGTTGTGCCCCTCACCCGGGATGTAGGCGTTCACCTCGCGGCCGTTGGTGAGGCGGACGCGCGCCACCTTGCGCAGCGCGGAGTTCGGCTTCTTCGGCGTCTGCGTGAAGACGCGCAGGCACACGCCCCGCCGCTGCGGGCAGCTCAGCAGGTCGGGCGACTTCGAGCGGGTCTTCGGTCGGTTCCGGCCGCTGCGGATCAGCTGTTGGACGGTGGGCATGAGAGTCGGATCTCCACGGATAGAGGGGTTCCACGAGAGACACCGCTCCCCCTCGTCGGCCTTCCGGGTACGAAGGGCCCGGACACCCGGGAGACTGCCGCCCGAGGGCGACAGTCGATCACGGGTCTCGGGGAACCCCTCCGCACCGACGGAGGCGAACCGCGGGAGAGCGGTCCTGGCGGAAAAACCGCCGCATTCTAACGATCTTCCGACCCCTGTCAACGCGCGGAAGAGGGGTCGCAGGCCGGACCGACGGCCCCCCTCAGGCCTTCCAGACGTCCCCGCTGTCGGTGCCCGCCGCCCCGGAGGCGAGCAGCCCCGGAGCCTCCTCGCCCAGCCCCGGTTCGGGCCGGTCGCGCTCGGGCAGCTCCTCGTCGGGCGCCTCGAGCAGCCCTTCGGGAGCGTCGATCTGGATCCCGATGTTCTGGTACCGGGCCATGCCCGTTCCCGCCGGGATCAGGCGGCCCATGATCACGTTCTCCTTCAGCCCGCGGAGCTGGTCCACTTTGCCCCACATCGAGGCCTCGGTCAGGACCTTCGTCGTCTCCTGGAAGGAGGCGGCCGAGATGAAGGACTCGGTGGAGAGCGACGCCTTGGTGATGCCGAGCAGCAGGGCCTCAGCCTGGGCGGGCTGCTTCCCCTCGTCCAGCATCTGGGCGTTGGTGCGGTCGAAGAGGCGCTTCTCCACCTGCTCGCCGACCAGGAAGTCCGTGTCGCCGACCTCCTTCACCCGTACGCGCCGCAGCATCTGACGGACGATCGTCTCGATGTGCTTGTCGTTGATGCGCACGCCCTGGAGCCGGTAGACCTCCTGCACCTCGTCCACGAGGTACTTCGCCAGCTCCTTCGGCCCCTTGATCTTCAGGATGTCGTGGGGGTTCGAGGAGCCGTCCATCAGGGCCTCGCCCGGCCGCACGCGGTCGCCCTCGTGCACGCTGATGTGCTTGCCCTTCGGGATCAAGTACTCCTTCGGCTCCGAGTCGGCCATGTCGGGCGTGACGATCACGCGCCGCTTGCCGCGCGAGTCCGGACCGAAGGACACGGTGCCCTCGATCTCGGAGACGATCGCGAAGTCCTTGGGCTTGCGCGCCTCGAAGAGCTCGGCCACGCGCGGGAGACCTCCCGTGATG
>CAZZFT010000313.1:0-2129 GCA_964653555.1 uncultured Spirochaetales bacterium
CGATCGAGTGGAACATCCTGATGATCTTCGGCGGCATCTTCCTGTTCGGCTTCCATCCCGAGGCGAGCATCCTCGCCCTGGGCGCGATGCCTCTGCTCGTCGCCTTCCTGTGCTTCTGCCTGTTCGTCGTTCCGTGCTACGGCAACTTCGTGCCCTCGCGCGTCTCCTTCCTGCTGGCGATGCGCTACTACGCGGGCAACTGGGCCTACAACGTCTGGCTGTTCCGCAAGGGCAGCACCCGGAAGCTCGCGAAGCTGACCAAGGCCGCCGGGACGATGCGCGAACAGCTCGAGAAGATGCTGCCCGACGCCGACTCGGTGGAGGCGGCGCTCACGCTCTCCCTGGCCCATCGCTTCATGCACCTGGAGGGTCGGCCGCTGCTCGAGGCGCTTCCGCGGGCCGTCGACGACATCGACGACTATGAGTGGATGGATGGCGAGATCCTGGGCGGGATGGTGCTCGGCTGGAACTTCGGCGATGGGCACCTGAACGGCCTGCAGCTGCTGCGCGCGGTGCAGGAGCAGTGCGGCTTCGAGCCGGGCGAGCTGCGCGTGGTGATGGTCGAGTCGCAGCCGTTGTTTGGCCGCTCGATGCACTGGAAGATCGCCGACGCGGCGAGCGGTGTGCTCGAGGAGGGCGATACGGAGATCGCGCCGATGCGCGGGCTCCAGCCCTGGCCCACCGGGGAGTACGCCGAGGCCCTGGTGCGCGGACGGGTCGGCGCGCCCGCCTGACGAGGGCGCGAGCATGAAGCAGACGCCGGACGCCGTCGTGATCGGGTCGGGCCCCAACGGGCTCGCGGCGGCGATCGCGCTGGCGCGCGCGGGCGTCCGCGTGCTGGTGGTCGAGGCCGAGACCGAGGTGGGCGGCGGCACGCGCAGCGCGGCGCTCACGCTGTCGGGCTTCACCCACGACGTGTGCTCCGCCGTGCACCCGATGGGGATCCTGTCGCCCTTCTTCCGCCAGCTGCCGCTCGAGGAGCACGGCCTGGTGTGGCTGCGCCCGCGCGCCTCGGTCGCCCACCCGATGGACGACGGCCCTGCGGTGATGCTCTACCGCTCGCTCGAGCGAACCGGCGAGGGGCTGGGCCGCGACGCGTCGGCCTGGGCGCGTCTTGTCGGGCCCTTCCTAGCGGCCCCCCACGAGCTGCTCGCCGACGTGATGGCGCCACTGCGCGTTCCCGATCACCCGCTCGCGATGCTGCGCTTCGGAGTGCGCGCCCTGTTCTCGGCGAACCGGCTGGCGCGCCTGTGCTTCCGCAAGGAGCGCGCGCGCGCCCTCTTCGCCGGCTGCGCGGCGCACTCGGTGCTGCCCCTCAGCCAGCCGCTCACTGCCGCGCTCGGCCTGCTCTTCGCGGTCACCGGCCACGTGGAGGACTGGCCCGTCGCCGCGGGCGGATCCCAGGCGATCTCGCGCGCCCTCGCCTCCTACCTGGAGACGCTCGGCGGGTCGATCGAGACGAAGCGGCGTATCGAGCGCCTCGGCGACCTGCCCGACGCGCGCGTCGTCCTCTTCGACACCTCGCCCGAGCAGCTGGCGCGCATCGCGGGCGACGCGCTGCCGGCCGGCTACCGGCGCCGGCTGGCGCGCTACCGCTACGGCCCCGGTGCCTTCAAGCTCGACTGGGCGCTCGACGGGCCGATCCCCTGGTCCGACCCGACCTGTCGCGAAGCGTCGACGGTGCACGTGGGCGGCACACTGGAGGAGATCTGCGCCTCGGAGCGGGACATGTACCGCGGACGCCACAGCGAGCGACCGTTCCTGATCCTGTGCCAGCAGAGCGAGGTGGACCCGTCGCGCGCGCCCGAGGGCCAGCACACGGGCTATGCCTACTGCCACGTGCCCCACGGCTCGACGGTGGACAGGACCGACGCCATCGAGCGCCAGGTCGAGCGCTTCGCGCCCGGCTTCCGCGACCGCATCCTCGCCCGCCACGCGACGAGCCCCGCGGACTTCGAGCGCTACAACCCCAACTACAAGGGCGGCGCGATCACCGGCGGCGTTGCCGACGCCTTCCAGCTGTTCAATCGGCCGGTCACGCGTCTCGACCCCTACGCCACGCCCAACCCGCGCCTGTTCATCTGCTCGGCGGCGTCGCCCCCCGGCGGCGGCGTCCACGGCCAGTGCGG
>CAZZFT010000314.1:0-2092 GCA_964653555.1 uncultured Spirochaetales bacterium
GGCGCCAGGCGTAGTAGCCGCTGCGGGAGACCTTCAGGACCTTGCACATCATGCCTACCCGGAACGTCTCCCGGTACTCCTGGACCTTTTCTCTGGGCATCGGACACCTCGTCGGCCATCATAGGCCTAATCGATGTGTCCACTTCTCGGGGCAAGTTCAGACCGCCAACGGCACGTTCCGAACGGTGGGCTTCCGACAAGGTCGCTCGCCCAGTCGATCGCGGATGAAGGGCGCGCCGTGTTGATCACGATGGGCACCCTAGATCAGGTACGAGGGAACGCGGCTGTCTACTCGGGGCAGTACGCGAGAGCCAATGATCGCGCTGCCTAACAACGTGCACCAGAAACCTGTCGAGAGCCTCCTCTCGAGCATTCTTGTGCTACCGTTCGCTCCCGAAAGGGCGGCCTTCCTCGGCAGCTGAGCACCCGGGCCGCTGGACGGCGCACTGGAGTTGGTGGCATGGCGGACGACTCTCGTTCCCGCACTCTCGTCGCCCTAGGCGCCTCCCTCTTCCTCCTTGGCCTCCTAACCGGTGCCGTGGTGCCAGCGGTCCGCAGTCCCCGGATCGGCCTCTCGGCTCATCTCGAAGGAGTGATGAACGGCACCTTTCTCATGGTGCTGGGCGCTGTCTGGCACCACGTGTATCTCCCGCCTTCGCTCTCGCGACTCTGCTTTTGGCTGCTTCTCTACGGAACGTTCGCCAATTGGCTCTTCGTGCTGCTCGCTGGTGTCTTTGGCGCGAGTCGGATGATGCCAATCGCCGGAGGTGGGATGACGGGTCAGCCATGGCAGGAGTTGGTTGTCGGAGTTGGACTCGTCTCTCTCTCGATAGCCATGGTAGTCGGGTGTGGTCTTCTCAGCTGGGGACTCTTCCGCCGAGCCTGATCGAGCAGCGTCGCGCTGGGCTCATCGTGTCCGACGGCGCTCCTTTCGAGACCCAAGCTCTCGATGGGTCGATCGGCTTCGCCGCGGACGATCGAGAGCTTCCCAGCTACCGTGCGACCCAATCCACTGGGCGGCCACGTCGTATGGGTCGATGAATCGCCCGATCATGGCTTTCCACCAAGACGTCGACTCCGACTGGGTCGCCGAGCTGGCTTGCGGGCACAGGCGGCATACGCGCCACGAGCCACCCTTCTCCGAGAGGCCGTGGGTTCTCACCGCCGAGGGGCGCGAGTCGCGCCTGGGAGCGGATCTCGATTGCGTCCAGTGCGATCGCACAGAGATGCCGCCCGACTACGAGCCTTATCGTCGCACGCCCCAGTTCGACGAGAGCTCTGTGCCAGAGGCGCTTCTCAGGAGCCACGCAACGAAGCGAGGGATCTGGGCTCTCATCCATGTGTCCCATGGTTCTCTCGAGTACCACCTTCACGAGCCCTTCGACCGGAGCGAGGGTCTCACGTCGGAATCGCCGGGTATCGTATTGCCCGAGGTCGAACACCACATCGTGACGTCCCGCCCGGTTTCGTTCCACGTCGAGTTCTGGCGACCTGCAAGGGGCGCCCTCCGACGAGCCGCGGGCAGACCCTCTGCCGTCTGGCGACGCGGCGATCGTCCGGATGGCGAGTGAGCCCACCGGCAACGCGGTGCGCGTCTGGTAAGGTTCGACGAGGCAGCTCGCGTCGGCCGGCGGGAGGTCCCCGCGGCGGGCGGCGGAGCGCCATTTCGGTCAGGCGGCGTGCGCGCGTGAATCCGGAATGGGAGAGCGCGATCCTGCGCGGCGACGCAGCGTCGGTCGCGGCACAGATCTCCGCGGGCGCCGACGTCGACGCGCTCGACCGCCATGGCCAGTCCGCACTCATGCTTGCGGCGCATCGAGGCGAGCTGGGGGTCGTTCGCATCCTGCTGCGGGCTGGTGCCGACCTCGACCGGACGGCGAAGTTCGGGCTGTCGGCGCTCATGCTCGCGGTCGTCGGCGGACACGATGCGGTGGCCCGCGAGCTCGCGGCCGATGGGGCCAACCTTCGCCTCGTGGGGTCGGGAGCACCCGGGTTCGCCGGCAAGACGGCGGCTCAGCTGGCGCTGGCGCGCGGCTTCTCGGCGCTCGCCCAGGAGCTCACGCCCAGGTAGACCGACCGGCCACCTAACAAA
>CAZZFT010000315.1:0-2088 GCA_964653555.1 uncultured Spirochaetales bacterium
GCGAGGTCGAGGTGCCGACGCTCCAGGGCGACCACGAGGCCCTCGTCCGGCCCCGGGCGGTCGCGCGCTGCGAGATCGATCCCTTCCTCACGTCGGGGATCCTGCCCTCGAACGGGTCCTTCGCCGTCGGACACGAGTCCGTCGCCGAGATCGTCGGCCTCGGCGACGACGTTCGCGGGCTCGCGATCGGTCAACGCGTCGTGGTAGCGTTCCAGCTGAGCTGCGGGCGCTGCGGGACCTGACGTGCGGGCCATTCGGCCAACTGCAGCGAGTACCCGGTCCTCTCCGACTACGGCATGCAGCCGCTGTCGGGCGTGGATTACGGAGGCATGCTCTCCGACATCCTGCGCGTGCCGCACGCGGAGGCGATGCTGTGTCCGGTTCCGGAGGGCATCGATCCGGTCGCGCTGGCAAGCGTCTCCGACAACGTCCTCGACGGCTATCGCACCGTGGCCCCGCATCTCGCCGAGCGGCCCGGAGCCCCGGTGCTGGTGGTCTGCCACGGCCCGCGGAGCATCGCGCTCTACGCCGTCCAGGCCGCGTTGGCGCTCGGCGCCGGGGATGTCGACTTCGCGTGCGACGACGACGCTGCACTCGTCCTCGCCGAGAAGCTGGGCGCGAGACCCGTCGCTACGGACTTCGCGCGGCGTCAGACCCGTTACCCGATCGTGGCCGATTGCGGCACCCGGGAGGAGGGTCTCCGCTACGCGATCTCCTCGACGGAGCCAGAGGGCATCTGCCACAGCGCGACGTTCCTCCCCCAGCCGACGGTCGGACTCCCGCTCGGAAAGCTCTACACCCTCGGCATCCGCTTCTTCATCGGCCGCGCCCACGCGGCTTCACTGCTGCCGGAAGTGATGCCGCTGATCGCCGCTCGCCGCCTGCGCCCCGAAGAGGTGACGACGCGGGTCGTTCCCTGGGAGCGGGCGTCGGAGGCGTGGCTCGAGGACACGATCAAGCTCGTCGTCGCGCGCGACTGACCGCGTCGGGGAGTTCGAACCGTCCCTCGCACCGACCGCGTTGCGTATCGCTACGTGCCCACCTCGGACCGCGCCGCGTCCACGATCGTCGTGAGCGCGTCGCGCAGGGTGATGTAGCCCTTGACGAGATTGTCGATCGTGGCGGCCCAGACCTTCAGCACGTATTTCCCGTGGCTGGGGTAGAGCTCGTCGAGCGTTGCCTGGTCGAAGGGGACGTGGGTCCCGAAGAGGAGGCAGAACGACGGCCCGCCGTTGGCCCCCGTGTTGAGCGCGGTGGGCGCCTCGATGTCGGCGAGCCGGATCCCGCCGAGCGCGAGACCCCGGTCGTCTCGAGCGATGGTGATCGGCGGACCGGGATCGAGCTCGATGGCCGGCGCCGTGGGGGGAGGAATTCCGAACTTCACCCAGCGGACCAGGAGGTCGTGCGCCGCGTTGACCACGTGATAGAAGCGCAGCTCGCTCCCCTCCGGGAAGGTGCAGAGGCCGGGCGGAGTGGTGGGGATCCCATCCCGCATCGCGTTGGCTTGCACGTTGTCGAGGAACGTCCGGTCGGCGTGCGCAGCGCCTGCCACCTGCCAGGTCCGGTGGATGTCGCTGTCGGGCTGAAGCGTCACGAATCCCACCGTGACGAACCCGATCTCCGTCTCGCTGAAGACCTTGAAGACTGGAACGCCGAGGTCCGTGCGCACCGTACCGCCGCCGACCAGCAGAAAGTAGCCGTCGAAGAGGTTCGCCAGCGGGTGGATCGAGTTGTAGTAGGTCGTGAGCCGACTCGCCGACTGCGACGCGCCGCTCGCCAGGATCCGCTTGGGCTTCAGACCGTTCAGCGGATCCACGCCGACGGGATGCATGATCGCCTGTCCCGCCTGGGAGAAGATGTCGTAGGAGAGAGCGTCGTTCAGGATCGTGCCTCCGTCGGTTACGTCCAAGGTTCCGTAGCGGGCCGGGCTCCAGTCCCGGAGACCCGTATCCGCCTGATGGACGCCGACGCGCTGGGCCGAGACGCCCACCCAGACGTAGCCCTCGCGCATGAAGTGCTCGGCGTTGCCGCCCACCCAGCTCGCGTCGATGTCGTAGCCGGCGGTGACGTTCTGCCACTCGAGGATCA
>CAZZFT010000316.1:0-2017 GCA_964653555.1 uncultured Spirochaetales bacterium
CTTCCCGTGGTCCACGTGACCGATCGTCCCCACGTTCACGTGCGGCTTCGTCCGCGCGAACTTCTCCTTGGCCATCTTGATTGCTCTCCAGATTGAATCAGTGAAAGACCAGCTTGTTCCGCACGCTTTCCGGAGCCTCGGCGTAGCGGAGGAACTGCATCGTGTAGGTGCCGCGTCCCTGGGTGAGGGAGCGCAGATCGTTGACGTATCCGAACATGCTCGAGAGTGGCACCTCGGCGGTGATCACCTGGGCGTTGCCGCGCATCTCGAAGCCGGTGATGTCTCCGCGCCGGCTGTTCAGGTCGCCCTGGACGCCACCGACGAACTCCTCGGGCACCACGACCTCGACCGCCATCACCGGCTCGAGCAGCACCGGGGAGGCCTTCTCGAAGGCCTCCTTGATCGCCATCGACCCCGCGATCTTGAACGAGCGCTCGGAGGAGTCGACCTCGTGGGCGGAGCCGTCGACGAGCCGCACGGCGACGTCCACCACGGGATAGCCCGCGAGCGCACCGCTCTGGGTAGCCTCCTCGCAGCCGTGGGCGATCGAGGACACGAACTCGCGCGGAATGCTCTGACCCTTGAGGGCGTTCTCGAACTGGAAGCCGGCGCCGGGCTTGCCGGGACCGACCTCGAGCTTGACCACGGCGTAGTCGCCAGACCCGCCGGTCTGCTTGATGTAGCGACCCTCGACGGTCACCGTCTTGGTGATCGTCTCCTTGTAGGCCACCTGGGGCTTGCCGACGTTCGCGGCGACGCCGAACTCGCGCACGAGTCGGTCGGCGATGATCTCCAGGTGCAGCTCGCCCATCCCGGAGATGATCGTCTGGCCGGTCTCCTCGTCGACCGAGCGGCGGAAGGAGGGATCCTCCTGGGTGAGCCGGTCGAGGGACTGGGCGAGGCGGTCCATGTCCGCCTGGGTCTTCGGCTCGATCGCGATCGAGAGCACCGGCTCGGGGAACTGGAGCGGCTCGAGCACGATCGGCTTCTGCGGGTCGCACAGCGTCTCGCCGGTCGCGACCGCCTTCAGCCCGACCACGGCGGCGATGTCGCCCGCCATCACCTCCTCGATCTCCTCGCGCTTGTTGGCGTGCATCTGGAGCAGCCGGCCGATCCGCTCCTTGCGCCCTCGCGAGGCGTTGATCACCTGCTGACCCGTCTTCGCCCGGCCCGAGTAGACCCGGATGTAGGTGAGGTGGCCGACGTGCTTGTCGCTCATCAGCTTGAACACGAGGGCGCTGAAGGGCTCGTTGTCGTCGGCCCGGCGCTGCACCACCTCCTCGGTCTTGGGGTGCACGCCCTCCACCGGGGGGACGTCGAGGGGCGAGGGCAGGTAGTACACGATCGCGTCGAGGAGGGGCTGGACGCCCTTGTTCTTGAAGGCCGATCCGCACAGCACCGGCACCACCTCGAGGCGCAATGTGGCCTCGCGGAGCGCCTTGCGCAGCAGGTCGGCCGGAATCCGCTCGCCTTCGAGGTAGCGGGCGGTCAGCGCGTCGTCGTAGTCGGCGACCGCCTCGATCACCGCCTCGCGGCCGGCTTCGAGATCGGCCTCGAGCTCGGCGGGCACCTCGCGCACCTCCATGCTGGCACCGAGGCTGTCGTCGTCCCAGTAGATCGCGCGCTCTTCGAGCAGGTCGACGACGCCCACGAAGCGGTCCTCGGCGCCGATCGGCACCTGGAGCGGAACGGGCTTCGCGCCGAGCCGATCGCGGATCATTCCGACCACGCGGTCGAAGTCCGCACCGACGCGGTCCATCTTGTTGACGAAGGCGATACGGGGAACGTGGTACTTCTCGGCCTGCCGCCACACCGTCTCCGACTGGGGCTCTACGCCCGCCACGCCGCAGAAGACGCCGATCGCGCCGTCGAGCACGCGCAGGGAGCGCTCCACCTCGATCGTGAAGTCGACGTGGCCCGGCGTGTCGATGATGTTGATGCGATGGTCCTTCCAGAAGCAGGTCGTCGCCGCCGAGGTGATGGTGATCCCGCGCTCCTGCTCCTGCTCCATCCAGTC
>CAZZFT010000317.1:0-2009 GCA_964653555.1 uncultured Spirochaetales bacterium
ACACGCCCCAGGACGACCTGCACGACTACCGAGGCTTCTACGAGCCCTACAAGGAGCAGTGGCTCGTCTTCGACCCGGTGGCCGCCGTCGCCCGGGCGGGCTTCTCGTCGATCGCGACGCGCGCCGTGGCGCCACCGCTGTGGAGCGTCGTCGCGACGCGGCCCGAGCCGGCCGCCCGCTAGATCCCCACCTGGTCCGCCAGACGCTCGCGGTGCTGCGCGGCGTCGCCGAACAGCAGGTCGGTGGACTTGGCGCGCTTCAGGTAGAGGTGGGCCGGGTGCTCCCAGGTGAAGCCCATCCCGCCGTGGATCTGGATGTTGTCGGCGGCGGCGGTGAAGTAGGCCTCGGAGCAGTAGGCCTTCGCCAGCGCGGTGGCCTCGAGCAATTCCTCGTCGTCCTCGGCCGCCGCAAAGCAGGCGGCGTAGGCGGCCGACTTCGCGAGCTCGACCGAGACCAGCATGTCGGCGCACTTGTGCTTGATCGCCTGGTAGGAGCCGATCGGCCGTCCGAACTGGAGGCGCGTCTTCGCGTAGTCGGTCGCCATCTCCAGGCAGCGCTGGGCGCCGCCCACCTGCTCGGCGGTGAGCGCGGCCACGGTCTTCGCCAGCACGCGCTCGAGGTTCGCGGTCTGGTCGCCGGAGCCGATCCGCGTCGCCGGCGTCGCCGCGAGCTCGACGTGGGCCAGCTTGCGGGTGGTGTCGAGGGTGGGGACGAGCGTGCGCGTCACACCCTCGGCCCCGGCGTCCACCCGGTACAGCCCCAGACCCTCGTCGCCCCGCGCTACCACGAGCAGCACGTCCGCCGTGTGGCCGTCGAGCACCCACGCCTTGGTGCCGTCGAGCTCGAAGCCGTCCCCCTTCGCCCGCGCGCGCATCGCGATCCCGGCGAGGTCCCAGCGACCGCCGGGCTCGGCGTGGGCCACCGAGACGATCGCGCGTCCGGCGGCGATCTCCGGCAGCAGCTCCTTCTGGGCGCTGGCGTCGGCGCAGTCGAGCAGCGCATTCGCCGCGAACACCGCGGTGCCGAGGTAGGGCGCGCACAGGAGTGCCCGGCCCATCTCCTCCATCGCCACCAGCAGCTCCACGTAGCCCATCCCGGCGCCGCCGTGCTCCTCGGGCACGATCAGTCCGGCGAGCCCGATCTGCTCGGCGAGCTGGGTCCACACCGCCGGGTCGTAGCCGCGCTCGGTCGCCATCTGGGCGCGGACGGCCGCCTCGTCGGACTTCGCGGTCAGGAACGCGCGCACCGTGGCGCGCAGCTCCTCGTGCTCGTCGGTGAAGCTGAAGTCGAGTGCCATGTGGATCTCCCGATGATCTCGCCGGCTCCCCGGCAAGTGACCGCAGGTCGCGCGCAGCGAGCCGCAGGCGAGCGAAGTCCGAGAAAGAGGCCCTACGAACGCGGGACGTCCTTCCAGGGAACGTCCTTGTCCACGCGCGGGTCGCCGGGCAGGCCGAGCACCCGCTCGCCGAGGATGTTGCGCATGATCTCGGACGTGCCGCCCTCGATCGAGTTGGCCCGCGAGCGCAGGAACAGGTACTTCGCGAGCCCCTCGACCCCCTCGATTCCGCCGAAGCCCTGACGCAGCTCGTAGCCCGGCTCGAAGGACAGACCGCGCGAGCCGAGCACGTCGATCCCGGTCTCCCAGGTGTGCTTGTTGATCTCGGCCTGGGCGAGCTTCGAGACCGATCCTTCGGGACCGGGATTGCCGGCCTTCTGGGCCGCGCGCGCCCGCTGGGCGGTCAGGCGCAGCAGCTCGTTCTCCATGTAGCAGCGCGTGACGCGGTCGCGCAGGATGGCCTCCTGGCCGGGCGAGAGCGCACCGCGCTCGCGGCCCTTCCACCGCTCGAGCAGCTGGCCGCTCGCGCCGCCGCCCTTGCGCTTCGAGCCGCCGCCGCCGATCGCGACGCGCTCGTTCATGAGCGTCGTGATCGCCACGCGCCAGCCCTGCCCCTCCTTCCCGAGCAGGTGCTCGTGGGGAATCCGCACGTCGTTGAAGAACACCTCGTTGA
>CAZZFT010000318.1:0-1999 GCA_964653555.1 uncultured Spirochaetales bacterium
CGCCGCTACATGGAGATCGTGCTCGGCACGGTCGGCGCGGGCGTCGTCTCCGTGGACGCCGAGGGCCGGATCAGCACGATCAATCCCTCGGCCCAGCGCTACCTGGGGATTCCCGCCGGCACCGGGCTGCTCGGCCAGAAGCTCTCGGACGTGGTGCACCGGCCGGAACTCACTCAGGTGATCGACGAGCTCTCGGGAGCGCTTCGTCCGGGCGTCCGCGAGAGCATCCGCCGCCAGGTCCAGGTGCCCCTCGACGACGACGTCGCCACGCTATTCGTGACCCTCACCGTGATGCACGACGAGGCGGACGAGGTCCTGGGCACGGTCGTGGTGTTCGACGACTACACCCAGCTCGTCAAGGTCCAGCGGATGGCGGCGTGGCGCGAGGTGGCGCGCCGCATCGCCCACGAGATCAAGAACCCGCTCACGCCGATCCAGCTCTCCGCTCAGCGCCTGCGCCGCCGCTTCGCCGGTCAGTTCCCAGACAGCGGCGAGAACGCCAAGGTCTTCGACGAGTGCGTCGATGCGATCACGAGCCAGGTCGAGACCCTGAAGGTGCTCGTGGACGAGTTCCAGAACTTCGCCCGGCTGCCTGCCGCCCAGCCCCAACCCGACGACCTGAACCGGATCGTGACGGAAGCGATGGCGAGCTACGCCGGCACCGACGACGTCGCCTTCACCACCGACCTCGACCCCGAGCTCCCGACGGTGGAAGTCGATCGGGAGCAGATGCGACGCGCGCTGACGAACCTGATCGACAACGCGGTTGCGGCGGTGCGGCGCCGGATCGAGACCGTCGACGGAGAGGCGCCCGGACACGTCACGCTGCGCAGCGCCCACGACCCGCTGCTCCAGAGCGTCCGCCTCGAGGTGGCGGACGATGGGATCGGAATCCCGCCCCAGGACCGCCGTCGCGTCTTCGAGCCCTACTTCTCCACCAAGGACCGCGGCACCGGACTCGGTCTCGCGATCGTCTCGCGGATCGTCGCCGATCATCACGGCTACATCCGGGTGCAGCCGAACGAGCCGCGCGGTGCCCGCTTCGTCGTCGAGCTGCCCGTGGCGCGGCACGAGAACGAGCGCTCGGGCACCTCGGTGCCCGATCTCTCGGCCGGGAGCCGTCGTTGAGCCGGATCCTGGTGGTCGACGACGAGGACGGGATCCGGCGCTCCCTGACTGGCATCCTGTCCGACGAGGGCTTCGAGACGACCACCGCGCGCGACGGCGAGCGGGCGATCGCCTCGATCGTCGACGAGGGTCCACCCGACGTGGTGCTGCTCGACATCGCCATGCCCGGCCGGGACGGCGTGGAGATCCTCGTCGAGCTGCGCGAGCGCTGGCCCGAGCTGCCGGTCGTGATGATGAGCGGCCACGGCACCGTCGAGACCGCGGTCCGCACCACCAAGCACGGCGCCTACGACTTCATCGAGAAGCCGCTGTCGATCGACAAGGTGCTGCTCACCATCCAGCACGCGCTGGACCAGAGCCGGCTGTCGCGCGAGAACCGGGAGCTGCGCGCCGAGACGCTTCGCGCCCACGAGATCATCGGCGAGTCGCCGGAAGTGGCCGAGCTGAACAAGCAGATCGAGGTGGCGGCGCCGAGCAACGGCTGGGTGCTGATCACCGGCGAGAACGGCACCGGCAAGGAGCTGGTCGCGCGTCAGATCCACGCGCGCAGCCGGCGAGCGGACGGACCCTTCGTCGAGGTCAACTGCGCCGCGATTCCGGAGGAGCTGATCGAGTCGGAGCTCTTCGGATACGAGAAGGGCGCCTTCACCGGCGCCGTCGGCCAGAGGGCGGGAAAGTTCGAGCTCGCCCACGGTGGCACGATCTTCCTGGACGAGATCGCCGACATGAGCCTGATGACCCAGGCGAAGGTGTTGCGCATCCTCCAGGAACAGAGCTTCACACGCGTGGGAGGGAGGGAGACCCTGGACGTGGACGTGCGGGTGATCGCGGCGACGAACAAGGACCTCGAATACGAGATCGAGCAGGGGCG
>CAZZFT010000319.1:0-1977 GCA_964653555.1 uncultured Spirochaetales bacterium
TGCGGGCGATCCGGGTGAAGTCGCGGAAGCCGGCACCCGCCAGCTCGGCCGCCGCCGCCGGGGCCGCGGCCAGCGACCCGGCGAAGGCGAAAGCCAGCACGTGCGGCAGATGGCTCACCCAGGCCACTTCCGCGTCGTGCCGGTCGGCGCTGCGCCGGACCACACGGGCGCCGAGCCCGTGCCAGAAGGACGTCACGCGCTCTCCGGCGTCGGCGTCGGCCGCCTCGGTCACCACGCACACGGCGCCCTCGAGCAGGTCCTCCCGGGCGTGGGACATCCCGCGGTGGTGGCTGCCCGCCATCGGGTGGGACCCGACGTAGTGGGTGCCGGGCGGGAGCAGCCCGGGGAGCGTCTCGACCAGCGGTGCCTTCACGCTCCCGACGTCGGTCACCACCGCTCCCGCGCCCAGACCCGGCGCCAGCTCGCGCAGCACGCGCGCCATCGCGGCCACCGGTGTCGCGAGCACCACCAGGTCGGCGCCGCGCCCCGCCTCGGACAGCGGGACGATCCGATCCACCGCTCCCTCCGCCAGCGCCTCCCGCGCCGCGGTCGCGCTGCGCGTCGCACCGACCACCTCGGTCGCCACCCCGCGCCCGCGCGCGGCAAGCGCGACCGAGCCGCCCAGCAGCCCCAGACCCACGACGGCCACGCGCCGCAGCGGCACGTGGCTCATCGCTCCGCACCGCGCTGGCGCAGCCGCGCCAGGGTCTTCACCAGCCGCTCGTTCTCCTCGGGGCGTCCGATCGTGATGCGCACGCAGTCGGGCATTCCGAAGCCCGACAGGGGCCGCACGATCACGCCCTCCCGCTGGAGCCGGTCGAACAGGTCCTCGCCGCCGCGCACCAGCAGGAAGTTGGCGTCGCTCGGCCACACCTCGCACCCGAGCGCGCGCAGCTCCCGGGTCAGGTACTCGGCGCCCTCGGCGTTCACCCGCCGGGACCGCTCGGCGTGCTCCTCGTCGTCGAGGGCCGCCAGGGCCGCGACTTCGGCCAGCCGGTTCACGTTGAAGGGATGCCGCGCGCGGTTCAGGTAATCGGCCAGCTCCGGGTCCGCGACCCCGTAGCCGACGCGCAGGCCCGCGAGGCCGTAGATCTTCGAGAAGGTGCGCATCACCAGCGTGCCGGGTCGACGCGCCACCCAGCCGATCGCGTCGGGGAAGTCGGGCCGGCGTGCGAACTCGCAGTAGGCCTCGTCGACGACCAGAACGACCTCGTCGGGGAGCGCCGCCGCGAAGGCGTCGAAGGCGTCGGCGCCCACGCTGGTGCCGGTCGGGTTGTTGGGGTTGCAGACGAAGACGACGCGCGTGCGGTCGGTGATCGCCGCGCGCATCGCGTCCAAGTCGTGCACCAAGTCGGAGTCGAGCGGCACGGTCACCGGCGTCGCCCCCATCCCCTGTACGACGATCGGGTACATCGCGAAGGAGGGCCAGGCGAACACCGCCTCGTCGCCCGGTCCGAGGAACACCTTGGCCACCAGCTCGAGCAGCTCGTCGGCGCCGCAGCCGAACACCAGCTGCGCCTCCCCGACGGCGAAGTGGCGCGCCAGACGCGCGCGCAGCTCGAAGCAGGCGCCATCGGGGTAGCGGTGCACACCCTCGAGGGCGGAGCGCATCGCGGCGACGGCACGGGGTGACGGCCCGATCGCGCTCTCGTTGCTCGCCAGCTTGATCGCGCCCTCGATCCCGAGCTCTCGCGCCAGCTGCTCCGGCGGCTTGCCGGGCTGGTAGGGCGCCAGCTCGCGGATGTGCGGCTTCACGATGCGTTCGAGCGCCATGCTACCGCCCTCCCGGCGCACGCTCGAGCTCGGCGCGCGGGAACGAGCCCAGCACGCGGGCCGAGTGCGCGACGGCGGCCGCGCCCTCGAGCGCGCGCTGTACCCGCGTCTCGGAGCGGTGCCCCTCGCAGTCGATGAAGAACAGGTACTCCCACGGCTTTCCCTTGATCGGCCGCAGCTGGATCGACGTGAGGTTGACGCCCT
>CAZZFT010000320.1:0-1914 GCA_964653555.1 uncultured Spirochaetales bacterium
TCAGGTCGGGCTCCTGGTGTTCCTCGACGGGCGGCCCCTCGGACTGGACGTGATCGGCGGCCGGACCCTGTACGCGCGGCTCCACGAGCGCCTCCTGCGCGGCTACGCCCTCGATGTGCTCGGGGCGCGGGCTCGCCGCCGGCCGGCTCGCGAGGAGCGGCCGGAGGGAGGCGGCGAGCACGACGTGGCCGCGGGCGAGACGGGGGGCGAAGTGGACGAATCCGACGCGCTCCGCTTCCTCGATCGGGTCCAGCGGGCGACGCGCACTCCGTCCCCCACGGTGGGCCGCGGCGAGTATCTCGTCCTCTCGGACACCTGCGTGGGGGCGGAGCTCGTGGACGGCCCGCATCTCGCCCACCGAAACGCGTTCGGCGACTGACGCACGTCGCGAGCGACGCGCCTGGCCTGGTGGAGGCGGGATTCGACCCCTCGAGCCAGGCCTTCCTCGAGGTGAAGCGGCGCCGGGCGCACTGCTTTCGGCAGCTCGGCGAGATGGAGCAGACGCGCCGGCTCCTGCGGCGTCTCTCGCTACGACCGGCGGGCGTCCCTCGTCCGCCCGGATGCGTCGCGAGGGGACCTCAGCCCGCTTCCGACTCCACGCCGGCGACATCGGAGTACAGTCGGTCCGGGGCGATGTCGATCCCTCCCGGCCACGCGATCGTACCTGCCTCCGTGTCGACGTACACGCGCTCGAACGCGCCGGGCTCGAGCCACGCCTCGAACACGCCCCTGCCGGCCAGAGGCGCGAGATCGACCTCTCCCTCGAGCCCATCCTCGAAGCGCAGCCACACCCGATAGCGGCCCCGCGGCTCGACGTCGGTCACGTTGTAGAACACGGCGCTCACCTCAACGGCTCGATTCGGTCGATCGGTTCTGAGGCTCGAGCCTGCTGCCAGGCTCGCCGCAACTCGATACGCCGCAGAGCGGCCCACTCGGCGACCATACCCGTGGCGCGCGGAGTGAGTCTGCCGACCAGGATCGACAGATCCTCCATCGCCCTGCTCATCTCTCGCCCTGCATGCCGGGCGTGGAAGTGCGGCGGTCCATGCTCACCATAATACACGTAGATCGCGATTCCGTAGAACTCGCAGACTCTGGGCATGTCACCGGGAGGTTGGTCTCGAAAGGGCCTGCGCTGCCGTCCTCCCGTTCTGAGTTCCTTCGTCACGCGCGTGTCATCGCGCGTCCTGGGCCACAGCCGGACCTCCAGAACTGTGGCGCACTGGCCGCCCCATCCGTGGCGGCCTGCGCGACAGAGTGGGGATAGCCCGTCGTCAGCCGGTTCTTCGGCACCGTCGTTTACGAGCTATTACAATGATCACGAGCCTCCGCACTTCCACGCGTGGTATCAGGGTGCGGAGAGTACGATCGCGATCCTGACGGGGGAGGTTTGGGGACACCGGCCCCGACGGGCGGTGTCGCTGCTCCAGGAGTGGCGGACCGAACGACGATCGGAGCTCCTCGCGAACTGGCCGCGCGCGGGAACGGCGACCCCTCGAGCCGATCCCGCCACTGGAGTAGAGAGATGTCGATTCACGTTTCGGGCCTCCGCTACCTGCGGCCCTACGTCCTCCGGGTGACCTTCAGCGATGGGGTGACGAAGGACGTGGATCTGGAGAGCGAGCTCTGGGGGGAAGTGTTCGAGCCCCTGAAAGACGAGAGCCTCTTCCGACAGGCCCGCGTCGGTTCCGAGTCGCACACGGTCGAGTGGCCGAACGGCGCCGACCTGGCCCCCGAGTTCCTCTACGGGTCGGGTCGAACCGTCGAACCGATCTCCTGACAGGCCGCACCCGTTTTCGCCCGGGACGCACGCGGCCTCTTCACGCTCCGAACGCCAGGAACCGGTCGAACAGCGGCACCCTGCGGTACTCGAAGGTCGGGAGGATCGCGCGGTCGTCCTCCCGCGCCGGCTCG
>CAZZFT010000321.1:0-1770 GCA_964653555.1 uncultured Spirochaetales bacterium
ACCTTGAACTCGAGCGCGACCTTGATCGTGACTGACATGGACTGGACCTACCTGCTGCCGGTACCGCCGGCTGCCCGGGCGAGCCGCGAAGTGCTAAGGCCTTGAAAACAAAAGGTTTTCCGGCACGGAAGCGAGAGGATACACCAGCGCTCCACGCCCAGCCAAGGAAATTTACGCGTTTTCCTGCGCCGATTCGGCGGTTTGGGGGGGTTCGCTCCACACGTGGAGAACCACCAGGGCGATGGCGCCGAGGAGCACGGCCGAGAAGATCGACATCGAGACCGCGTGCAGGTGCCGGTAACGCGCGATCGCCTCCAGATTTCCGGCCGGGCCGAAGGCGAGCTCGTGCAGGCCTTCCATCTGCGGCGTCACGCCGAGCTGGCTGACCAGGCAGGCGCCCGTCAGGACGAGGGGCAGGACCACGAGCAGGCGCCCGCGACCCAGCGCCGCGGCCAGTCCGGCCAGCACCACGCCCGCGACCGCCCCGTAACCGTGCAGCGTGGCGAGAGCCGGGCCCACCAGGTGCCCGGCCATCTCGGTCGAGGGGAGCACCCGGAACGCGAGCCGCGCGATCACCAGGGCGAAGAACGCCCAGGAGCCCACCCAGCCGCCGAGGGTGAGCCACAGCGCGCTGCGCAGCGACACGTCGACCACCGGTGCGCGCCTCACCGCGGCTCCAGGTCGTGGAGCTGCGCCGGGTCGGCCGGGGGAGCGACGACGAGCCGGCGTCCCGCCTCCACGGCGCGCAGGGCCGCCGCGTCGCGCTCCACGTCGGGAACGCGCGCGGCTCCGATCGTGCGCCGCAGGATCTCGACACCGGCGACGACGGCCACGCCGGCGAAGTCGCCGCCCCCGTCTCCGCGCGCCTCGCAGTAGGCACGCCAGATCGGCGCCACGCGCTCGGCGGCATCGTCGGGGCGTCCTCGTGCCACGTCGGCCAGCACCAGGTGTCCGACCAGCATCCCCAGGTCGAAGCGCGGGTCGCCGGCGTGGGCGATCTCGGCGTCGAGCAGCTTCGCGCCGCTCTCGGAGAGCAGGATGTTGGTCGGCTGCACGTCGCCGTGGACGAGCGCCCGGCCGCGGGTGCGGCAGCGCGCCTCCACCTCCGCGATCCGCGCGCGCAGCGGGGTGTCGCTCCAGATCACCTCCGCGGCGGCGCGCAGCGCCGGCGAGAGCGGGAAGTCGTTCGCCGCGAAGGGCAGGCGGAATACGTGGTCGAGGTGCAGGGCCAGCACACCGTCGTCGGTCGCGCCGTCGGGGAAGGCGTCGAGGGTGGCGGCGTCGCGGACTCCCACGTGGACCCGGCCGAGGAACGCGGCGATCTCGCACAGGGCCGCGCGGGTGTCGGCGCCGCGGCGCAGCGCCGCATCGAGGCGCTCGGCCGGAGCGATGTCTTCGAGCACGAGGGCGTGCGCCACGGCGTCCACGTCGAGCACCGTCGGACACACGCCGCCCGGATCGAAGGGCGCCACCGCGGCGTAGTAGCGCGCCTCGTGCAGGATGCGCTCGGGCGAGGCCGCGTACTCCGGGAACTTCGCCAGCGCCGGGCCCGCCTGCTTCACCACCACCGAGCGCTCGCCCGCCCGAACCCGGCGCACCCAGTTGATGTTGCCGTCGCCCGCCGGCTCGCAGCGCGGAGCGCCCCCCCGCGCCCCCGCGAAGTCCGGGAGGCGACCCCGTAAGTATTCGAAAACATTGGATTCCGTGAGCTGGTCCTGCACGCGCGAGAAAGTGCACCCCAGGCGCAGAAAATCCTCAAGGGCCGGCAGG
>CAZZFT010000322.1:0-1713 GCA_964653555.1 uncultured Spirochaetales bacterium
CGAGGCGCTCGAAGAGATCCTCGGGGCGCAGCTCGACGGCGTAGGCCTCGTCGGCCACGCCCGCCAGCTCGTGGGCCTCGTCGGCCACGACGTGGGTGAAGCTCGGATAGTCGGGCGGCCAGCGGAGCAGGAGATCGTGATTGGCCACGACCAGCTGCGCGCGGGCGAGTGCGGAGCGCCGCCGGCCGAAGGGGCACCCCGGCTCGGCCGCGCACTGTTCGCGCGTGCACTGCTCGGCGCGCGCCGCGACCGCGCGCTTGCGCAGGTCGCGGAGCGCCGGGAACCGGGAAAGCATCGCCGCCGGCAACGTGCCCACCTCGCCGTGAGGACGCAGCTCGACGCACGACGCCAGCGCCGCATAGGCGAGCCGGTCGCGCGGGTCGATCGAGGGCGTCCGCCCCTCCGCGAGCACCTGCTGGGAGCGGCGCCGACACAGGTAGTTGGCGCGACCCTTGATCGAGAGCGCGCGCAGCTCGGGATATCCGAGCATGGCCGCGGCGGCGGGGATGTCCTGGGTGAGGAGCTGGTCCTGGAGCAGCTTCGTGCGCGTCGAGACGATCACCGGCTCCCGCACTCCCCCGGCGGCCCGCTCCATCGCGAACGGGATCACCGCCGCCAGATAGGCGAGCGACTTCCCGACGCCCGTGCCCCCTTCGAGAAGCAGTCGCCCGCCCTCGTCGAGCAGGCGGACGAACTCGCGCGCCAGCGCGATCTGCGGCGCGCGCACCCGATAGCGGGGGAAGTGTCGACGGCCGCGCGCCTCGTCGGCCAGGGCGGCCGCGATCGCGTCGGCGTCGAAGGGAACCGGGCGCTCGGCGGTGGGCGGGATCGCGATGAATTGGGGCCGGGGCTCGGGCGGCGGCGGCAGGCCCGGCGCGTCGAGCAGCGGATGCCAGGGGTCGCCCGGTGCGTACAGGTCGAGGGCGGCGCGCGCGGTGGCCGCCCGCGCCCAGCCCGCCCGCGCGCGCTGCGCCAGGTGGGACAGGACGCGCGCGGTGTCGAGCGCGTCGTCGAGAGCGCGGTGGCGTTCCACCCGGCCCAGGAGCTGCTCGGTGAACGTGGCGAGACGCAGGTCGGGCGCGTCGGGGAAGGCGATGGCGAGCAGGTCCTGCGTGTCCAGGAACACGACGCTCGCGAACGCAGGCGACGCGAAGCGGGTGAGGAAGTGGCGCTCGAAGTCGGCGTTGTGCGCGATGATCGCGCGGCCCGCGAGGGCGGCGAGCAGAGCCGGCGCGACCTGTGCGATCGACGGCGCACCGACGAGGTCGGCGTCGCCCAGACCGGTCAGGGCGGTGACGGGTCGCGGAACCGCGCCGCGCGGCCGGAGCAGGGTCTCGAACAGGCAGACGCGGCGCCGGTCCAGCAGCACGGCACCGACTTCGATCGGCTCGGCACCCGCTTCGTGGGGCAGGCCGGTGGTCTCGAAGTCGAGGACCGCGAGCGATCCCGACGCGGCGAGCAGCGGTGCGAGCGCCTCGAGATCGAGACCCGCTTCGCCCGGATCGACCTCGCGCGGTTGGCTCGTCACCCCGATCCACCCGTTCCGACTCCGCTCGGCCTCGCCTCGCTGCGCGCGCCCTGTGGGCGCTTGCTCCCCCAACCGAACTCCGCTCGGCTTCGCCTCGCTGCGCGCGCCCTGTGGGCGCTTGCTATCCCGTCCGAACTCCGCTCGGCTTCGCCTCGCTGCGCGCGCCCTGTGGGCGCTTGCTATCC
>CAZZFT010000323.1:0-1707 GCA_964653555.1 uncultured Spirochaetales bacterium
CGATCGGGACGCCCGCGGCCGTCCCCTTCTCGATCATGCTCTTGACGTAGCGCTGGACGTCCTCCCGGGTGATCCGGCCCTTGGGGCCGGTGCCCGGCACCAGCCGCAGGTCGGCGCCCAGCTCGCGCGCCAGATGGCGCACCGATGGGCTCGCGTGGGGAAGGACCTCGGTGCTCGCGCGCTCGGCGTCGCGCGCCGCCGACGCGTCGGCTCCCGCATAGCCCGGCGCCGGCTCGCGCGCGGGGCCCGGCGCGCGCCCGGCCGGCTCCGCCCCGGCCGCGGGCTCCTCGGGTGCCGCGGGCGCCCGCTCCGCCGGGGCCGCGGACCCGCTCTGGCGCGGCTCTGCGTCGTCGTCGTCCGCCGCGTCCTCCACCTCGAGGATCGCGATCAGGGAGCCCTCGCTGACCCGATCCCCGACCGAGACCTTCATCTCGGCGATCATGCCGGCGAAGGGCGACGGGATCTCCATGCTCGCCTTCTCGCTCTCGAGCACGATCAGCGACTGCTCGGCGGCGACGCGCTGGCCGCTCGCGACGAGCACCTCGGCGACGTCCACGTCCTCGAAGTCGCCGATGTTCGGCAGCAGGACTTCCCGCTTCGTCCCCAACCTTCAGGACCTCGCCGGGTAGGGCTTCTCGGGATCGATGCCGTACTTCGCGATCGCCTGGGCGACGATCGCGGGCGGCACCTCGCCGTCGTCCATCAGCGCCTTGAGCGCCGTCACGACGACGAAGTAGCGGTTCACCTCGAAGAAGTGGCGCAGCCGCTCGCGCGTGTCGGAGCGGCCGTAGCCGTCGGTGCCGAGCACCGCGTAGCGACCGGGCACGAAGGGCCGGATCTGGTCGGCGTAGGACTTCACGTAGTCGGTGGCGGCGATGACGGGCCCGCGCCGCGCGCCGAGCTCGCTCTGCACCGTGCTCTGGCGCGGCGGCTGCTCGGGATGCAGGGTGCTCCAGCGCTCGGCCTCGAGGCCCTCGCGGCGCAGCTCGGTGAAGCTGGTGACGCTCCACACGTCCGCCTCGACGTCCCAGTCGTTGCGCAGGATCTCCGCCGCCGCGCGCACCTCGCGCAGGATCGCGCCGCCGCCCAGTAGCTGGACGCGCCGCCCCTCGGAGGTCGCGCCCTCCTCGAGCAGATACATCCCGCGCACGATGCCCTCGCGTACGCCCGCGGGCATCTCGGGATGGTGATAGTTCTCGTTCAGCACGGTGATGTAGTAGAAGACGTCCTCGTGCTCGGCGAGCATGCGGCGCAGGCCGTCCTGGATGATCACCGCGAGCTCGTACGCGTAGGTGGGGTCGTAGGCGACGCAGTTGGGGATCGTGGAGGCGGCCAGGTGGCTGTGCCCGTCCTGGTGCTGGAGCCCCTCGCCGGCCAGGGTGGTGCGCCCCGACGTGCCGCCCATCAGGAAGCCGCGCGTGCGCGAGTCGCCCGCCGCCCAGGCGAGGTCGCCTACGCGCTGAAAGCCGAACATCGAGTAGAAGATGTAGAAGGGGATCAGCGACACGCCGTGGTTGGCGTAGGCGGTGCCCGCGGCGAGCCACGACGAGATCGCCCCGGCCTCGTTGATGCCCTCCTGGAGGATCTGCCCCTGCCGGTCCTCGCGGTAGTACATCACCTGCTCGTGGTCGACCGGCTCGTAGAGCTGGCCTTCGGAGGCGTAGATGCCGAGCTGGCGGAACAGACCCTCCATGCCGAAGGTGCGCG
>CAZZFT010000324.1:0-1608 GCA_964653555.1 uncultured Spirochaetales bacterium
CTACTGACCTCCTTGGTGAAGGATCTCCGAGAACAGCTCGCTCCGCGCCATCTCGGGATGCGTCCCGTTTCTCGTGGACTTTGGCGTAGCTCCCGAGCAGACGAGTTGAACTTCGGTCTTCGATCAGCCTATCAGGTCGGTCCCTCCGTGTGACGCCCGAATCGTGGCTCGAGCTCGAGATCGGCTTTCGAGGATCGCCTGAGAGCGACGATCTCGGTCCGACCCGACCCAAGACCCGGGGTGATTCCGCGCCTCACGCCGCGCTCGCGACCGTCGGATTCATCAGCTCCGACACGTGGCGGTAGCCGTCGATCTTGCGCAGCTCGATCTGCCCGAAGGCCACGAGGCCGAACAGCAGCGTCACGCCGGCCTCCTCGGTCGAGAACGAGGCCTGCGTCTTTGTCCGCCGCCGGAACTCCCGGTTCAGGTTCTCCAGCGAGTTGGTGGTCCGCAGCGCCCGCCACATGGCCTTCGGGAAGGCGTAGAAGGTCAGCAGCTGCTCGCCGGCCTCCTCCAGGCTCCGGGCGACGGCCGGGCACAGCGTACGCCACTTGGCCCGGAACGCGGCGTACGCCTCGCGGGCCGCCATCCCGTCCTCGGCGCGGACGATCCGATCCCAGTCGCGCTTGAGCTCGCGGCGGGCGTGGGTAGGGCAGTGCCCGGCCAGGTTCTGCCACTTGTGCCAGGTGCATCGCTGCACCTGGGCCTCGGGCCACAGCTCGATGGCCTTGCGCAGCCCCGCATGCCCGTCCGAGAGGATCAGCACCGGGGCCTCGAGGCCGCGATGCTGGAGATCCTCGACAAGGCTCGACCAATGGGCGCCGGCCTCGCTCGCGGCCAGCGTGAGCGCGACCAGCTGCTTGGTGCCGTCCTCGCAGACGCCCAGCACTGCCAGCACGGGCACCGACACCACGCGCCGCGCCATGCGGACCTTGAGGTGGAACCCATCCAGGAACAGGATCGCGTAGCGCTCCCCCGAGAGGTCGCGCTCGCTCCAGCGCTGGAACAGCTCCTTGAGCCGCGACGCCACCCGCGACACCGCGCTCTTCGACAGGTGCTCCTCACCCAGCAGGGGCAGCAGTGCCTTACGGATGCGACGCGTGTTGGCACCCGCCAGGTACGCCCCCAGGATCGCCTCGTCCACCTCGCGGGTCCGCCGCGCGTAGCGCGGCAGCGCCCGGCTGCGGAACTCGCGGCTCTTTCCATCCGGATCGACGATCCGTCCGCGGGGCACGTCCAGCGTCTGGGCTCCGATGACCGTCGTGATCCGACGCGCCTGGTACCCGTTGCGATAGCCGCGACGGGCCTCCCCGCGCTCGTAGCGGTCCGTGCCCAGCGCCTCCGTGAGCTCCTCCTCGAGCACGACCTCGATCGCCTCGAGGATCTTGCAACGCATCTGCGTCTCGACGCTCTGGCGCAGGCGGATCACCTCCGCCTCGCCCGTGGTACCTTTCGACATGGCGTAACCCTCCAACCACCTTCATGGCGGTTTTGTTTTGTCAACTCGGAAGGTTACGCCACCCTCCTATTTCCACGGGACTCGGGCCACACCCCGAACGCTTCGCTACGAGCTACTGAACATCCCGGCCAAACTCGCCCGCCCCAATG
>CAZZFT010000325.1:0-1601 GCA_964653555.1 uncultured Spirochaetales bacterium
AAGGCGATCGTCTCCTCGCGATTGCCGACGGAGCCGCCGAAGACGCTGTAGTCGACGTGGGCGTCCTCGGAGAAGACTTCGTAGAGCTCGTCGAAGCGCTTGCCGTCGATCACCTCGGCGTAGCGGAAGAGCAGGTCCTGGATCTCCATCCGGTCGGAGATCTCCTGGAGCGAGAGCGTCATCGGGGCCTCCTGCGTGGCGGTCCCGGGAACGATAGCCGGGGAGCGGCTCCGCTACAGCGCGGGCTCGACGCGGACCGGCGTACCGAAGAGCACGGCCGTACCGCTCGCCGCGTCGTAGGCCCGGTCGTCGGTGAGCAGGTTGGTGTTGACGCCCGGGTGGGCATTCGCCACGCGCAGTCGAGCGCTCTCGTCGTCGTGGCCCCAGCCGTGGGGCAGGCTCACGACGCCGGGCATCAGATCGTCGGTCACCTCCACTGGTGCGACGACGCTGCCCACCCGGCTCGAGACGCGCGCACGGCCCCCGTGCTCGAGGCCGATGCGCTCGGCGTCCTTCTCCGAGACGAGCAGCGTGCAGCGATCGCGTCCCTTCACGAGCGCGGGCAGATTGTGCATGAAGGAGTTGCTCCAGCGGATCTCCCGGCGACCGATCAGCAGCAGCTCCTCCCGCGGCTGGTTCATCCGGTCGCGCAGCCGCTTGAGATCGCGCGTCAGCGACGCCGGTGCCAGCTCGATCCGTCCGCTCTCGGTATCGATCACCCGGTCGAGGCGCGGCTCGAGCGGGCCCAGGTCGAGACCGTGGGGGTTCTGCTGGAGGCGGGTCAGCGTGAGTCCCCCGGGTCGCCGGCCGAAGCCGTCGCCGTGGGGCCCGACCCGCAGCAGCAGGTCGACGATGCGCGCGGGGCCGATCCCGCCCTCGACCTTCGCCATCACCTCCTCGACGTCGAGCCCCTCCCAGGAGCCCTCCATCACCGCCTGCGCGGCGAGCTGCCGCAGTACGAAGTCGTCCACCGCCTGCTCGGACAGGTGGCCCATCCCGAGCAGTCGGGCGCCGATCGCGGAGAACACCTGCCAGGTCTCGGGGCGATCGTCTTCCGGTGGCACCACCGGCCACGACCATTTCGCCACGTTGCGCACCGAGAGCAGGTAGAGACCGATCTCGTAGCCCGACTGCTCCGAGGGCGCGGGCGTCGGCAGGATCAGGTGGGCATGGCGCGTCGTCTCGTTGATGTAGAAGTCGACGGCGATGAAGGTGTCCAGACCGGCGAAGGCGCGCTCGAGCTGGGCGGAATTCGCGGCGCTGCGCAGCGGGTTGGTCATCAGCGTGATCATCGCGCGCACCTGCCCCGGCCCGGGTGTGAGCATCTCCTCCGCCATCGTCGACGAGGGGATCAGACCCTCCACCTCGGGCTGCCCGCTCACCCGGCTCTGCCAGCGGTTCATCTCGAAGCCGCGGCCGCGCGGGAGCGCCGCGTCCAGCGGTGCGGCGGGGGTGGTGAACATCACCCCGCCCGGCCGATCGAGGTTGCCGGTGAGCAGGTTGACCAGATCGACGCCCCAGCTCGCGAGCGCGCCGAACTCCTGCACGCAGGTGCCGAGGCGGCCGTAGCAGGCCGCCGACTCGGCGGCCGCCTGCTCGCG
>CAZZFT010000326.1:0-1594 GCA_964653555.1 uncultured Spirochaetales bacterium
TTGAGGGGCTGGCGGGGGCAACCCCGTGGAGGTTCGAATCCTCTCTGCCGCACCACCCAGTCCGGGCCGAGGCCGACGTCGGTCGCGCCGATCCGGCCCATGCGGGCGCTCCTCGGCTACCCGGCCCCGGCGCGCCGGGCGCGCTCCTTCGCGACCCACCGCTGGTAGCTCTCGTAAGGGAGCGCGCCGGTGATCACCGCGTCGCGGTCCTGGAGGCGGAGCGATGGAACGCCGCCGGCTCCGAGTCGCTGCGCCTCCTCGTGCTCGAGGAGCACCCGCTCGAGCAGACACGGGTCCTCGCGGCGCTCGAAAGCGTCCGCGTCGAGGCCTGCCTCGCGCCACAGCGCCCGCAGCGTCTCGTCGTCCGAGATGTCGCGGCTCTCGGCGAAGTAGGCCTCGAGCAGACGCGAGTGGACGCGGCGGAACGCATCGTCCCCGAGCTCCGCGGCGGCTTTCGCCACCAGGTGCGCCGGAACGCTGTGGGTCGGCGGGCCGGCGTCGCTCGCCCAAGGACGGAACACGGCCCGCTCCGCCTCGGCAGCCGGCCGTCGCCACGACTCGGTGTAGCGGCGGAAGGCCGCGAGATCCCGACCTGCCGACGCATGCGGGCGCAACAGATAGCTGCGCCACTCGATCGTCACGTCGGGATTCTCCCGCTCCAGCCGCTCGAGACGCTCCGCCGCCAGGTAGCACCATGGACACAGGTAGTCGGAGTACGCGACGAAGCCGATCGGATCCATCGCCGCGACGCTAGCCCAGCCGGCCATCGCCCTCGCGCCCGGCCGTCGGCCATCCGACAGCGAAATGGCCCGCGTCACCGACCGCGCCCCAGGGGCCACTCGTCTTGACACGGGTTCGTGGTCCGCGAGAATCGAGGTGTTCCGGGTTCGGCGCCGCCGTCCCGGGGGCCTTCGCGACCACCCAGCCGCCTCGCCCGACCCCATCCCACCCCTGGCACTCCCCGCTCGTCTGCCTGCGAGCGGGCCACGATGGAGACAACGTACATGGCCCAGAACACGCTCGAAGCCACCGCTCGCGCCCTGGTTGCACCGGGCAAGGGCATTCTCGCCGCGGACGAGAGCTCGGGAACGATCGAGAAGCGCCTGAAGTCGATCGACACGCCCTCCACCGAGGAGAACCGGCGCAACTATCGGGAGCTCTTGTTCCGAACCGCGGGCGCCGAGGAGTTCATCTCGGGCGTCATCCTCTACGACGAGACGATCCGTCAGAACGCCGCCGACGGGACTCCGCTGCGCGAGATCCTCGCGAGCAAGGGCATCCTCCCCGGCATCAAGGTGGACACGGGCGCGAAGCAGCTCGCCGGCTCGCCGAAGGAGAAGGTCACCGAGGGCCTCGACGGACTGCGAGAGCGTCTCTCGGAGTACCGCGGCCTCGGAGCGAAGTTCGCGAAGTGGCGCGCCGTCATCACGATCGGCGAGGGAATCCCCTCGGACTACTGCCTCGAGACCAACGCGCAGGGCCTTGCTCGTTATGCAGCTCTCTGCATCGAGGCGGGGATCGTGCCGATCGTGGAGCCCGAGGTCCTGATGGACGGGCCCCACACGATCGAGCGCTGCTACGAGGTCACCGAGCG
>CAZZFT010000327.1:0-1532 GCA_964653555.1 uncultured Spirochaetales bacterium
CCATCGCCGCCCAGGGACATCCCCGTAGGGATTTGACACTTCCCTGCTTCTCGGCCCTGGCGCGAATCCAGAGCTTATACTGCCTATCCTCGACCTCCCGGCACTTCGCGCCGCGCAACGTCGTTCGCCTCTCCCGCGCCACCATGCCCTTCGCCGCCGCCGCCACCCGTCTCCTGCCCGGCATGGCGCACCGCGTGATGCTCCAGCGCATGCTCTATCGCATCGAGCACCCGGAGCTGCGCGAGCGCGTCTACGGGGAGCTCCGCGGCCACGAGCCGGCCACCGTCCTCCAGGCCGCCGACGCCGTGGCCCGCTTCTCCTCCCACGACTGGATCGGCGACGTCGACGTCCCGACCGCCGTGATCGTCACGACCCGCGACGACCTCGTCCCGCCCGCCCGCCAGTACAAGCTGGCCGCCTCGATCCCGAGCGCCCGGATCTTCGAGGTGGAGGGCGACCACAACGCCTGCGTCTCTTCGCCCGACTTCGCCGCCACCCTGGTGCGCGCGTGCCGCGCCGTCGCCACGCCGGAAGGCAAGCTCGCCGCCGATCGCGCCTAGCGCCCTCGAACCTGGCCCTGCCCTCGCTCGGCGCGACGCCGGCGGAAGATCGAGCCGCCGATGCCGCCCGCCGCGAGCGCCCCGGCGAGCACGAGTCGTCCGAGCACGGAGACTGCCTGCACGGGGGACCCGACCTCGAGGGGCGTGCTCCAGTGCGATTCGACCAGCGCGACCTCGCCGCTGCCGATCTCGACGGCCCGCCCGTCGCGGTCCAGCACCAGATCCACCCCGGGGCCTCCGGCCGGACACGCCCAGACGCAGATCACGTCGGCGTAGGTGGTGCCCGCGCCGGTGTCGATCTCCTGGACGAGCTGGATCACCGCATCGGTGATCTCCCCGTTGCCATCGGTCTCGAGCTCGATCTGGGTCAGCGGATGCAGCGGGGTCCCATCGTCGATGGTCACCGGCCCCGCGGTGAAGGCGAATTCCACCGGCGTGACCGCGCCATTCAGGTTCTCGATGGGGCCCTCGATCACCAGGTAGCCCGAGACGCTGTCCGCGAGGGAGACGGTTCCGACCGCCGTGGTGAAGGTCGGGCCGCTCCATTCGTAGAGGTAGCGCACGCCCAGCGCCGGCATCGCCAGGAGCAGAACGGCGGCTCCGATCGCGAGGGCCCATCTCTTCACCCTTCCCGCATACCATCCTACGCCGCCGCGTGTCAAGACGAGTGCGACAGAACTGGATCCGCTAGTCGCCTCGTCGACCTCTGGTGGAATGCTCCGCCCGACCAGGAGGAACTCCCCTCGTGCGACTGCCCCCGTTGTGGCCCGTGGGAGCTCCGGTGGCGCTCCTGGCCTTCGCATTGAGCGCCTGCTCGTCACGCATGGATCTCCAGGTGATCCGATATCCCTCCGCACCCGATCTCGCGCCCACGCAGACCGGCTGCGACATCGTTCTCCTGCCCGAGGGCAGCTCGACGGTCGAGGATAGGCAGTATCAGCTCTGGATTCGCGCCAGCGCCGAGAAGCAGGG